>CBDUQU010000001.1:0-68675 GCA_965369445.1 uncultured bacterium
GCTTATTTTGATGAGACTTTCGTGGCTTTTTTTATTACACAGGAAAGGAGGTGATTTTTCTTGACACAGGGTACAGTAAAATGGTTCAATGAGTCCAAAGGGTATGGATTCATAACTCCGGATGACGGAGCACAGGACCTGTTTGTGCACTTCTCTGAAATACAGGGGGAAGGATTCAAAACTCTTCGTGAAGGTGACGGGGTTAGCTTTGAAGAAGGACAGGGACAAAAAGGACCTCAGGCAACAAATGTCCAAAAGATATAGTTTAGAGAAACCAAGTTTCTAAAACATATCGTTGGTCTTTCCGAGGGCTCCCTTGCCCTCGGAAACTAAATGTGGCGGGAATCAAATCCCGCCACGTTTATTATCAGTTTTGTTGGATCTGCGTTCCGGGGTTGTGTCAGGTCACACCCGCCAAGCTACGCCCGTAAGGCTGCCAAGATCAGACAAGACCCGAAACAGAAAACCGAGTTTCCTTGGCACATCATTCTTGTTTGTCTACTTGTCGGTGCTGTTCTACTCGGCTGTTTTCATCTTGACTTTTTTGTCTTCGTAGTTATCCCCTTGCTCGTCTTCTTCTTTGTTGGCTTCTTCTCGGTCGTCTTCTTCTTAGTTGTTTTTCTCTTGGTGGTGGAGACTTTTCGGACGGCCATCACCGATTCTTTCAGTTCCGGAGCAACAGTAACACGGGCTGTTTTCGGCGCCTCCGCGCCCTTTCCGCCACCAACCTGCTGTTTCTGTTCCTCGGTGGCAGGCGATGCCCAATGCTCGTCGCGGAGGTTACGCCCGCCTTCGGTTGTCCTTCGCGCAGCAACATACGCGAATTCTGGACCTGCGGGGGTCCACCTCCCGGTGAGGAGCACTCGACCCTTCTCGAAGTCAAGGCACCTTTCTAGTGTCTTCTGCGAGATGTCGTCCAACCCTAGTTGCTTTCGCACCACGTCAAGAACCGAAGCCGACCCTAGACTCATAATGGCCTTATTCTCACATTCGGACAGCACGAGAGAATCAAGTTTATCGGGGCGCTGGCTAGCCAAGATCAAAAACAAGCCATATTTCCTTCCTTCCGCAGCAATCGTTCGAAACTGCTCCCGCAGGACACCAGCAGCTTTTGACTGGGGGTCGGCTGGCAACAAGTTATGAGCTTCATCGACAACCAGGAAAGTGGGCACTCTCTTATCCTCCTCGGGCGGACGCTCCAACGCACTCGACCAAGCCTCCCTGGCGAGGTTCCACTGCGTGGCCAGCAGCGCATTCACAACAAGCAGTACCGTGTCGCGATCTCGTAGAGAAGGCAGGTCGATTACCTCCAGCCGTATGTTGGAGGACCTCGCTAGAGGCTCCCCAGCTAGAATCCCGGCTGCCTGATACTCCGAAGCCTTCCCGAAGTAGAAACGCTGTGCCTCGGGAGATACGTATTTTGGCGCAGCGAGAGCGCGCTTTATGGACCTCCTGACCTGGACCGAAACCCGAAACCGGTTCCCGGCTCTGCGCATTTTATCTAACCCGGTCTTTTGGGGCATCTCGCCAATAATCGCCCGGATCAGCTCGGATGCGTTAAACTCCAGTTCCAGCGTGCCCCTGAAATCTCCGATACTCCGACCAAGCCCAAGAAGTCTTTCGGATTCCTTCAGAACGTCTAAGGTGGTCTTCCTCGCAGTGTTCTTGATGGCGACAAGCTCACCTATCGCCTGTACAAAAGCGTGGCAGTGGTACACGCCATTACGCAGCTCGGGATCGGCATCGCCCGCGATGAACTCAACGGCTAGGGAGGGCCACCAGACCTTTAGGGGAACGTATTCTTCTTTTGCGCGACGATGGCCGGCAGTTCGAACGACTGCCGACACCTTTAACCATTGATCCTCGAATTGCCCTTTACTCTCCTCGTGCGGGAGCTCTCCAAGAGCCCGTTTCATATCATAGGAAGCCTTTTCCCAGAGGATCTTGTTCTTAACAGAGAAGACTTGTCTAAAATCTGCATTCGGATCCAGGATCACACATCGGGCTTTCGTTCGAATGAGGATCTCCTCAACAATCCTACCCAGGAAAAACGATTTGCCAGACCCCGATTGGGCAAAAAGGACGGTGTGTGTTCCCATGGCGTTGGCTGGAACCGTAACCAAATCTTCATCGCTCTGCGCTCCTGCGGTGGGTTTCTGACCAGTGGCCTCATCTTCCGAAGCCAGCCAGTAACGAGGGTCCATCTTGCGCGTCACCTGCCAGCCTAGGACCAACCTTGGGCTGTGAATTGGTGATTTCGATGGACTCATTCTGCCTCCTTCTGTAGATTTTGCATCAGTCGAGTGGTCCGGCTGTCAGTTTGTAGGTCAAGCATCCCCAGGGGTGGTTGACAATGCTCTTTGCCAAGCAGTCGCCCGGATCGGGTTACAAGCCGTGTTGCGTATCATATTAGCTCTGTCCAACTCTTCCTCTGTCCTCGTTGCTGTCGCCAGATGTTTTCTCCTCCTTCACCGCATCTCTCGCTTCCTGCACTAAAGGAAGCACCAAGTGATCGAATGCCGTACGAATGTCACGAAACTCCTCGAAAGCCCACCGGAGGGCTAGGAAACATACAATGACCAATGCCAGACTCCCTCCCGTCAAAACCGCCATGTCACGAGAAGGAAGAACAAAAAGAAGCACGGCAAAAGCAGCAAGGAAGACGACGAGCGCGATTGCCAATCGAGCAATCTTGAAGGAGAACCATGCGGAGGCTATAACCGGGTCAGGTTTGAACGCCAGATGAACTGTTATTGTGCCCGTGAGATATCCTTTGTCGAATTCTCTCTTTAGGTAAGCCTCCCTGCCACGTACCACTAGTCTGTATACTAGCCGAAGACACCTGAGAAGCCAAAGAGCCAAGATACTTCCAACAGCACCGAGAAAAATCAGACCCGGCACAGTATTCCTCAACCACCCCTCTATAGCAGCCAGATCCATATCTGAACCAACCTCTCTGTAGCGTCTCTTTACTCGTTACTGTCTGCGATCATAGCTCTCACCCAACAAAACCCATCTCAAGTTAGTGGATAGGCACTGCCAATATAAGTACAAAAAAGCCGATAATCAAGCGAAATCTTGGTTCCGTGCCACCCCCTAGGAAATCCTGACAGTACGCAGTACACCCTGAGCGACCAACTGCGCGGCCACGCTTCCCAGATGAGCCAGTGTGGCACGGCCAACTTCTCCTTTGCTTCCGGTCGAGAATGCAAAAACCGCATCCCCGTCAAAGGGGGTGTAGGCAGGGTAAATGGTTCTGGCTATGCCGGCGCTGGCCATGCGGGCGAGAACGGTTAGCTGCACGCTGTCGAGTGGAGCGTTCGTCACCACACAAACAAGAGTGGTATTGCCTGTCCAGTCAGCGCCAATCTTGGGAGGTTGCAGGTGAGCCTTTGGGTCGCCTGCGATCCACCTTCCGGTTTCAGGGTCTCTAATCGAGCCTATAGCGTTAACGACGGCTAACGCCCCAATCACATATTCACCAGCATCCTGCGCCACACTGCCCAGGCCGCCGGGAATACGATCACCACCCCACTTGGCCACGGTCGCACCTGCTCCCGCCCCAACGCGCCCTTCCTGAACCGGCTCGTCGCTCGCAGCAACAGCGGCTAGCCGCCCTGACTCTGCATTGGGCCGGGTCTTGGCCGTAGCCAGATCGAAGATGATGGCCGCCGGAACGATCGGAACCTTGCCATGGCCGGAATCAAAGCCGATCCCTTTTGACTCCAAAAATTCAACCACCCCGTCCGCCGCGCTCAAGCCAAAAGCCGAGCCACCAGAAAGACACATCCCGTGCACTTTCCCGGAGATATGAGCCGGATCGAAGACTCCCATCTGCCGCGCGCCCGAGGCCGATCCGAGTTGCACTGCTCCGCAGTGTGCTCCGTCAGGGAAGAGCAATACAGTCGTTCCTGTGCTCTTGGCCTTGTCGGTCCAATGGCCCACCAATACGCCGGGAACGCGAGTGAGCGTCCAGTTTTCGTCAGAAGTGTCTTTATTCATTTGCCTTCACGCTTTCGCCCTTTATGTCAAGCAGTCCTCCGGATTCATCCTGATCCCGCCTTTGGTCTTCGACCCTGAGGGCTCAGACCCGAAGGGCGGGAGAAGGACATGCTTGACCTACAACTCATCGTCTAGAACCCCGACACGCGTAAGTCGCCATTGCCCAGGCTCAAAGCTATCACGCCCTGCCCGTCCCCAAACGTTCCTGTCAGGGAAGTGGCAGTGCTTACGGGGTCCTTCAGGGCGAGATCGGAAATGCTAATTGTGCCATTCAGCACAGATGCCATGAACCTGGCCGAGGTGCTCTCAGGAATGTCAAGATCGACATCTCCATTCGCCGTGGCCATATCGATTGTGTCGAATGCCTCATCGGTGGGCAGAGTCACCTCAGCCTGAATGTCACCATTGATCAGGCTGACAAAAACGCCGCCGAAAATCTCATTCAGCACGACCTGGCCGTTCACATTCCCAACAGAGACAAATCTGTTGTTGGAATCTACGGTCACGCTTCCGTTGACGTTGCCAACCACCACCCACAGGTTTTGCGGCAGAGTGATGTCATAATCAACCACGTAACTCCTACCGTGCGTTTCGTCGGGTTGTATGGTTTTCACGCATACCTCGTGTGCCACCGGTGTCACGCTGACCTCTAGATCCTGCATGTGAGCCTCGGCGTCTTGGATACTCTCTGAACCAACCCGCTTTTCACCGGTGATAATAACCGAATCCGCCCCGGGCAGCCCGGTAATGGTCACGTTGCCGTTGATGCCCTCGAGCCTCAGTTTGGTGTGACTCGCAACCTCTACTTCAAAGGAGAAAGACTCACTTGCCACGAAATCCGTATTGCTCACGTTGTCATCCGAACCGGTGGACTTGTCGCTCCCACAGCCAATCCAGCAAACACATGCAGCCAACGAGACCAATACAGCAAGCTTCAAAACGATACTCTTCATTCGTGCCCTCCTTTCGAAATCGTATTTTCACGAGATTGCGAGTAAACAAAGTAATTGATATCACCACGCGTCCACTCTTTTTCTCGCACCATTCCCATCTTCTCCGCCACCCGCATGGAGGCCGGATTGTCAGGCCGGATGAGACTGATGACCCGCTGCAGACGGAGCTGATGAAACGCATAATCGCGCACGGCGCTCGCCGCCTCGGTCGCAAGGCCGCGGCCCCAGTATGAGCTGAGGAAATCGTATCCGATCTCGACCTCGGGCATCCCGTCAACTTCCATATGCTCCAGGCCGCAGTCACCCACCAGCTCGCCGCTCTCCTTAAGGATGACGGAGAACAGACCGTACCCGTATCGATCCTGGTGGTCAAGGTTGCGCCGTATCCATTTTTCCATCTTCGTGCGATCGAACAGACCCCCCCCGAACGATTCCATGACCTTAGGGTCGGAGAAGATCAGAAGCAAATCGTCCAGATCGTCGATGGTCATCTTCCGCAGAATGAGTCGCTTGGTTTCGATCATGTTGTCCGCCTGATTGCTAGTTGTGTCAGGTCTTGCTTATGGTCTGCCATAAGTGTGAACTGACACTTTTGCGGGTGTCAGTTCACACCCGCTAACGCTGCGCCCGTCTGGGCGGCCAAGACCTGACAGAACGGAACACCTACATCGATTCCAGCATCTGCGCAGCCTTATGCCTCATGAAGGCATAGTTGAGGCTGTTAAGAGCATTCCACCCCGCAGCCTTCTCACAAAGCTCCTTTGCTTTTTCCATGTCTTCCTTGCCCTGGAAGGCCAGCGCCATTCTATACCAGTTGTAAGGATTCTGCAGGCTGGCTTTTTGGAGTTCTTCAAGTGCCCGGCCGTACTCTTTTTCCTCCAGGGCAATCATGCCGGCCAGTTGGTGGGCCAGCTTAACCTGAAACGGGTTTCTCACCGCCTCGACCCGCTCACGATATTCGTCGGCTTGGGCCTTGGCCGTCTCGAGATCTCCCTTCTTTAAAGCGGCGCGTGCAGCGTTGAAGAAATAGCCCCGTCTGAAATTGTCTTTCACCTCCTCAGAAAGATCAGATGCTTCGGCAACCTCCACTGCCTTCTCGTACTTAGCCTGAGCTTCATCAATCCTTTCAGCCTCAAGAAGAATGTTGCCCATCACGATCAGATCTCCGGCCATTGCGGCAGCATCGTTGATCTTCTCTGCCAGGGCGTATGCCTTATCCTGTTCCTCTAACGCGGCATCACAATTCCCCTCGTCAACGTAAGAAACCGAGATGGCAAAGTGAGCCGCCCGGCGTTCGCCATCGTTGCGAGCCATGTCATACAACACCTGAAGCTGCTCCCTTGCCTCCTGGTGATTGTCCTTGAAGTTTGAGTTCGTGGCTATACCGATATGCGACGGAACGAAATTGGGGTCGGACGTCAGAGCTTTCTTGTACTGTTCTATGGACTCATCGTACCTACCCATCTTCATGAGTAATTCGGCGTAGGAATCATAGGGATTGGGATCGTCCGGTATCAGTTCGATGTAGGTCCTAAAGGCTTTCTCCGCCTCGTCGAAGTTCTCCATGAATCTGTGGGCATAGCCAAGTTGATTATAGGGCTGCGAGAAGTCCGGATTGATACCGGTTGCCTTGTGGTATTCTCTTATGGCCAGTTCATACTCCTCCTGACCGAAGTAGTGGTTGCCCAGCAGATTGTGAGCCCGTTCGTCCTCTGGAAAAGTCTCCACCAGTTCCCTGTACAACTCTCTCTGCTTCATCGCATAAGCATGAGCTCCCGCCTCTACCCCCAGAATCCACAATCGCTCTCCCTGGGAGACCTTGTCCGCTAATGCTCTTGCCTTATCCAGATTCGCCCAGAATCCTTTGGCGCTGGGGGTAACAAAGGACAGATTCAAATAGGCCATGGCGAAATCCGGATCTTCTGCGATGGCGTTCTCGAAGAACCGAATGGATTCCTGAAAGCGGAGCTTTTCCCAAAGATCACGCCCCTGCAAGTAGTGTTCACGCGCCTTTTCAGATTTGGTTGTGATGGGGATCTTGCCATCTTCTTTGGGTGCGGCGCAGCCGATCATCATGAGCAGAAGAGCACTCACAGCAAGCATCAAGATCCAACTCATCGCGCTATGCTTTTTCATCGCCTACTCCTTTCTTGATTAAAGGGTTAAACGAATCAGTCTATTCTCTCCACTTTGAAGATCACCGGCCTGAACCAGTCCGTACAACCGACGATCAGAGTGCCGCGCTGTTTCATCCCGGGCATGTTGCCACCGTATGCAAGAATCAGCAGGTCATAGCGGATATCTGCCCAGGCCCAGTTACAGAAACCCTCTGGTGCTTGGTAGTAACGATCCAGTATGAACTCCTGGCCGTCCTTGAAAAGCTCACAGGGTTTCATAGCCTTATTTTCATCGTCTAAGTACTCATCGATCAGATCCTGGTTGATGGTCCTCTTAAGTACTGTGATCTTGCACTCAGGCATCTTGCTGGGCATCTCACCACCTCCTTTTTCCGGATTCTTGGAACCTACAGAGAACCTTCCTGCTGGAGGTTTATCCGGTTGATCATATATGTCCCACGGCCCAAGAGAAACTACTAACCTAAGTAACCAGCGCATAGAAGTTCGTGAGAATTATAACTCAAGAATGGAAGAAATCAAGAAAAAACGACGCGGATCAAATCACTTTTGCAGGTTAACCATCTTCCTCAAGGCCCGAGTATGCTCCGGCGTTGTCCCACAGCACCCCCCGATACCTCTGCTGCCGTTACTTTGCGGCTGGGGTTTCGGCAATTTGGCGTTTGCTTTGCAGTATGACATACCAATATAGACCGGCCAAGAGCAGAGAATTAGAGAATAACAGGCAGCCGTGTCGACTATAAGTTGACCAATGAGGCAACAGGTTGAAGAATACGACGCTAGATAGCACTACTGACGGCAAAAGCAGGGCAAGAAACGGCACCCGCTTGAATGATTTGTTTCCGCCACGAAGAATAGTCCAAACTAAGACCACCTGGCA
This sequence comes from uncultured bacterium, assembly GCA_965369445.1. Taxonomy (GTDB): domain Bacteria; phylum Zixibacteria; class MSB-5A5; order MSB-5A5; family SM1-73; genus SM23-73-3. The sequence continues at coordinate 7,971 of CBDUQU010000001.1, forward strand.
GAACGGTAAATAGACAAAATAGTGAGGCCATGCGGTGGTAACAACAAAGGGAATTGAGAGAAAGAGAAAAGAAAAGGCGAGGTACGTCTCATTACTTATTTTCCTCTTTCTCAGCACCCACACACAAAAAAGGTTCAATAGGAATACAACGAATCCAATTGAGCGCAACGCTTGATACCAGATCTCATGCGAGTCGAGGTTGAATAATCGAACGATGACATGGGGGAAGAATTGTGAGTTGATAATGTGTCTGATAGAGAAGCTCACGCTGGTAATATCCTCATATACAAGTCGATGAAAGCGTATGCTTTCACCGGGGCCGATTAACACGGACGGTATCAGTACCAGCAAGATAATCGTTGAAACGAGAAATGATGCGATTACAGGCTTGTCTTTCCTGATCACGAAGTAAAGGATGAAGATCGCCGGATAGAGTTTTATGGATGTAGCAAGGCCCAGAAGAAAACCTGCAATTAGCTGATGATTCCTGCGGTATGAGAAGAGTGCGCACAGAATGCAGAGGGTTATAAGACTGCTCACCTGCCCCCAATTCAGATTGTGCAAGACAGGCAAAGAAGTGACGAACAGCACGATATAACTGAAATAAGACAGCTTCAGCCCAGATTCACGCCAAAGGAAATAGGCCGGGATGAAGCAGAGAAGAAGCACTGCTATCCCTTGTAGCAAACCCCAAAGCCAGACAGCAGTTTGGAACGAGAATGCTCCAAAAACAGTCATTACCACGGCGAAGAAAGCAGAGTAGAAAAACCCGCTGACAGGAACCTTGGTTGCGAATAGAACCTCTCCCATCGGATAGTAGCGGTCTATGAAATCACCGAACAGATACTTTGAATCATCGATGGCCGAGACAAAAGCAGGAACCGTCTTCCACGTTGCATAGTAGTAGGCGAACGTGGCAGCAAACACCGCAACGGTGAACACAACCAGCGACGGATTTCTACCGATGACACGGGTGAATTGGCGAACCGGCTTACTGGTCAAAGCGGAGATTCTGTTTCGAATTGATGACATGACGATTGACCCACACCCCAGAGTGTCTCTCGGTCCTTTGCACAGCCTAGCTGCGCATTACGCGGCCCCGGCGCATGATCTCACGCGAATGATAGCCAAAGGATGGGGGAAATCAAGATAATTCCCTGTCTTGAGGGGATCGCCTCTGCCGGTCAACAGTCCTCCTCAAAGCTCTAATATGCTCCGGAGTCGTCCCGCAGCAGCCCCCAATGATTGACACGCCCAATGAGACAAGCTCTTTGGCTTTCTCCGCCATAAACTCAGGCGTCTCAGGCCAGGCAGGTCTATCGCCCCGCATTTCCGGAATACCTGCGTTGGATTGGATGATGATTGGGAGCTTGCTGTACTTCTTAAACTCTTTGGCAATCTCTATCATATTCTCAATGCCGTTGCCGCAATTCGAACCTATGATATCGGCTCCTGCCTCTTCCAGCCCTCGCGCGGCCTCTTGGATGCTTGTGCCCATCACTGTGAAGAAACCTTTCGGCGTCAGGTCAAAGGTCATTGCCGCCATAACAGGAGTCGACGGTGAAACCGTCTTTGCCGCTCTGGTGGCGAGTGTTGCCTCCGTTAAATCGGTCATGGTCTCTATGGAGATAGCATCAACTCCGGCGCTGATGAGAGCCTTCATCTGCCTTTCAAAACTACTGTATATCTCCTCAGGCTCAGTGTCCCCATAGGGTTTTAAGAGCTTTCCACTCGGCCCGCAGGAAGCGGAGATGTAAGCACGATCCCCCACGACCTTTCTCACCGCCAGGACGGCATTTCTGTTTATCTTTTCTGTTTTGCCGTCCAACGAATGGAGCGCAAGCCGCAAAGGCGAAGCGCCGAAGGTATTGGTCTGGATTATGTCCGCTCCTGCTTCCAGATAGAGACGGGCGATTTCCTCGAGCACCTCGGGACGGGTGAGATTAAAAGACTCCGGCGGCTCACCTGGCTTGAGACCGTGATCCATCAGCATAGTCCCCATGGCGCCGTCGGCGACCAGTATCTCGCCGTCTTTTAACCGCTCAAGCAGATTTTTCATTTCATGTCTTCTTTGAAGGGATCTTTGAGAAACTGCGCAGGGCTGGAAACCCCGCCTACGGCGACTTCTCACCCCTCACCCCCGCCTCTGGTGGTTCGACTTCGTTTATCCTGAACGAAGTTGAAGGGCTCACCACCCTGTCTTCGACCCCGCACTTCGTCCTGAGACTCAGTGTCGAAGGAAGGTCGCTCAGACTCGAGGAGAGCTCGTCGAAGGGCGGGATTTTCAACCTGACCCTCTCCCCCAGAGGAGAGAAAACTTGGTCTTCCCTCCCTTGACGGGAGGGAATAAAAGGGAGGGTGATTATGTCAATTAATCTGACTCGTTTGCCTTTGTCAGTTTCTTGACACACTCCACTGCGTTAGTGCTGTCGTAACCGTACCCGTCGGCTCCTATCTGTCGCGCGAATTCCTCCGATACGGGCGCTCCACCGATTATTGTTCTAATCTTGCCTGTCAGACCTTTTTCCTTTAATAGCTCTAAGGTTCGCTTCATAACCGGCATAGTCGTCGTGAGAAGAGCAGACATCCCGATAATGGAAGCGCCCTCTGTCCTGGCAGCCTCCACAAATTTCTCAGGCGAAACGTCGTTGCCCAGGTCGATGACTTCAAAGCCTGCGCCTTTCAGCATGATTCCCACCAGATTCTTACCTATGTCGTGCAGATCACCCTGAACCGAGCCAATTACCACCTTCCCTACAGTGGGTATCCCCTCCTTGAGGAACAGCGGCCTGAGCACGTCCATCCCTGCATACATCGCCTTTGCAGCAAGCAGTACCTGCGGAAGGAAGATCTCGTGAGCCTTGTACCTCTCCCCTATTATGTTCATGCCTCCAATCAGGCCCTCATCCAGTATTTCCTTCGGCGGTACTTTTTGTTCTACTGCCTGTCTGGTCAGCTCAGATACTTTTTCGCCATCGCCTTGCTGTAACCGTTCGGAAATCTCGTTTAGTATCTCCATTAGACTACACCTTTCTTCCTATTGGATCTCGATTCCCCAAACAGCGCCTTTATCCTTTCCTGGCAGGAGCGTGACTTGCAGACGCTGCAGAAGGGATAGGAATCGTCGAAGAGAAAAATCTCCTTGTCTCCGGCTACCAATACACCCGATATCGATTTCAAAGGTTTCATCAGAAAACTCTCAAGCAGTGCGATTCCAATATCTTCAGGACGAAGAAACTCGAAGAGTCTCTTTTGCCCGCTCATGTGCCAGCCGCAGTAACCGGGGCTGAATCTCAATACGCCTTTTGACGGGGTGATTTCTCCTTTTTCTGAGAGCAGATCGAAATACCTGCTCTCTACCCTGCCGGCTGCCTTATCAGTCCCGGCCGAGGCAACGGAGTCCAGCATACTCCCCAGCGCAAAATCATTTGCTTTGAACAGCCGGTCTATCTTTTCCGTGACCGTCTCCCCTACTGTAACGGCGAAGAGGGCGAGGTTGTCGGCTTTCGTGATGATCTCATCCAGCGGTGTGTCCTGTTCATTTAATCCTTCGCCTTTGTAGCGAGCTTTGAATTCAGGAATGGCTATGTCCGAGATGACAGCTCTGGGTTTAGAGAATTCGAGAAAAAGGTCCATTGCCTTCCCGAGAAGCGTCTTCACGTCCCCAGTTAGCTCTTGGCCGGAAGGGATGCCCTGAGTTTCCAGGACGCTATCCTGGTCTGGCTTTGCTTCGTCGAGAGGAATTTCGAGTATCCTTCTCATAAATCTTTATGAGGCAAGCTCTCCATACCGCAGCGACGAGCCTCTCCCTCCATTAGTTTCGTCAACTCCTTCTTTGTATCGTCGGGCAGCCTGGAAGGCTCATATTTCCTGATCAGTTTTTCCACCTCGCTGTGTGCTCTCTCTAAGAGCGTCTTGCCGCCCTCCTCCAGCCATCTGGCTCTGCTCGCCCGATCAATAACCGATCCCGGCAGATGGAACTCTTGCTTGAGATATCGAAGCGTATGTTTCGATATGAGCAGGTGTTTTTCCTTGAGCAGTTCCTCGAATCTGGGGAGTGACGGAAAATCCTCTTTAGGCTCGATGCCTTTTATCATGCGAAGGGTCATCCCGCAAATTTCGTTGTCCAAGACGAGCTTCTCCAAGCTCTGGCAGCTTTCGAAATCAAGCATTCCGGGGCCGGATATGTTATTGATACCGGAGAGGGCCGCCAGCGTTGCTCCCATCGAGGATTCCAGACCGGCCTGGGCGTCAAGCTGTTTGGCATCACTGAGTGATATGTAGGCCTGCGTGGGCATACCCAGGTGTTTTCCGATCTCGTTGTACGCGCAGTCTATCATCTGCGTCTCCACCGCGCCCATGGGCGTGGTCTCGTATCGAACGTCGAATATGGCCGGCGAGCCGCCGTAAAGAACGGGCGCGCCCGGATTGGCGAGCTGGCTTATCACCACGCCGCTTAAGGTCTCGGCGGTATGCTGTACCAAAGTTCCCACCAGGGTGACCGGCGCCATGAATCCCGATAAGGGCATGGAGACGAACTCCACGGGGATTGAATACTGCGCGCAGTCGACAAGATTTTGAGAGGTTACATCGCTCCATTTCAAAGGGGAAGTCGGGCAGCAGGAAAATATGGTCAGCGGTTTGGCGGCAAGCTCCTCTTTGGATCCGCGGACGGCAAGCTGCAAGTCCCTCATTATGTTGAATGCCTCGATGGTAAATGCCCCGGTGACCACCGGCTTTTCACAGAAAAGAAGCGAAAGGTAAAGCCGGTAGCTGTCTGATATCTTCTCGTGCACGTCGGCGGGTATGAAGGCCGTGCTCTGGGAGGCGATGTGATCGAGCCGGCTAACGAGCCTGGCATATCTGACATAATCAGCCGTTGTGGGTCTGCGAATCTTCCCTGTGCCAGAGTCTAAGATATTCAACGCCGCAGAACCGGGTGTGAAATAGACGTTGTACTCCGAGAAATCGTGCGTTTCCTTGCCCAGGACGTCGAAGAGTTTGAAGGACTCAGGAACCGTCTGCAAGGCTCGATCGATGATCTCATCCGTGAAAAGGACGTGGTATCCGTCCATCTCTACCTTTGCCCCATGCTCCTGCAGCATTGAGAGAATATTCTTGTTGTGAATCTCCACGCCGAGCTTGCACAGGACCTCCCTCGCTTCCGAGATTATCCTATCCCTTAGCTCATCATTTAAGAATCTCACCACCGGCCTCATCACATGCTCCTTTCGGATTCGCAAAGGTTCGCCATATCTTACATCAAAGCTTCGAGAATTGCAAGAGAATATCATGCCCGGTTCGAAGGTTCGGGAAAAATGTAACTTTTCTGTTGACAGTACGTAAGTACTTACGTAAATTGAAAGAAGTTGAACACCGGTATAGAGATGATGGAGGTTCATTCGTGGATTTACTAAAGCAACTGGGACCCTTGGCCCTGGCCAGTCGATTCAGGCGGCTGGCCGACTGGCTGTACAAGGACGGACCCCGCATTTACCGGGAGCGGTCGGCCGATTTCGAGCCCCGCTGGTTTCCCCTCTTCTACCTTCTCAAGGAATCGGGTTCAGTCTCGGTGACGGCTGCGGCATCGGCGCTGGGATACAGCCATCCGGCGGTCAACCAGATTGCAGGTGAGATGGCCGTGCGAGGGTTTCTCGAATCGATCAAGGATAAGAAAGACGAGCGTAAGCGTCTCTTGCGCCTGACCAGAAAAGGGAAAGCTGCCGTATCGCGGTTGGAACCGGTGTGGGCGGATATCGAAGCTGCCGCCGGCGAGCTTGTGACTGAGGCCGGTACTGATTTCTTGGCCGCCGTCGGGCGGCTGGAAGATGCCCTGGAAGAAACCGGGGTATACGAGCGGGTGATGCGCCGGGTCAAAAAGCGCCAACTGGAGAGAGTGGAAATCATCGACTACAAGCCGCAGTTCAAACGGTATTTCAAGTCGCTCAACCTCGAATGGCTCAAGAAGTACTTCGTTGTCGAGGATGAGGACGAGCAACTGCTCTCCGATCCGTATGGGAGAATCATCAAGGCGGGAGGGTTTGTTCTATTCGCCCGCCTTGACGGCAAAATAGTGGGTACGACAGCCCTGCTCAAGCATGACAAACATACCTACGAATTGACCAAGATGGCTGTTGCCAGGCGAGCGCAGGGCCGCCAGGTGGGACGCAAACTTGCACTTGCGGCGATCGAAAGGGCAAAGAAGGCAGGCGCAAAGCGGCTGGTTTTACTTACCAGCCCCCCATTGACCGCAGCGTGCAACCTCTATCGCTCCCTGGGTTTCGTGGAGGTATCGCTTGCACAGCCCTGGGCAACTGCCTACAAGCGTGAATCAACTGCGATGAGTCTGGATTTGAAGAGAAAAAAACCTTAAAACATTAACCAGGAGGCGTTATGAAAAGAGTGTCGATATCCTCGACCTCACGAGCCGGACTGTTGATGAGAGCACAGTTGTGCGCATTGCTGATCCTGCTGCTGATACCGGCGGGGCTGCTCTCCACATCTGCCAGGGCACAGTCGGCCGGGCAGGAGCGCCCAGACAGGGTGATCGATGCCCGGATGCAGGCAGAGATCATCGACAGTGTAACCCGGTCATTGAACGAAATCTATGTCTTCCCCGACATGGCTAAGAAAATGGAGAAACACCTTCGCAAGCAGTACAAGAAGAAAGCATACAAAGACATCACCAGCTTGACCGAATTCACCCAGAAGCTGACCGAAGATTTGGGGGAGATAAGTCACGATAGACATCTGTGGGTAAGATTCGTGCCCGATGAGATGATGTCTATGTTTGAGGGTGACACCCTCACCGATGAGCAAAAGCAGCGCGAATTGGAGGAAAAGCGCAGAGACAACTTCTGCTTCAAGGAGATTAAGTTGCTGGAAGGTAACATTGGCTATGTCGACCTTCGCTGCTTTGCCGGGGCCGCCGATGCCGGGCCCACGGCCATTGCTACGATGAATTTCTTAGCTTATACTGATGCCATTATATTCGATTTGCGGCAGAACGGCGGCGGCTCACCCAGCATGATCCAGCTCATCTCCAGCTACTTCTTCCCCGAGCGGGTTCATTTGAACAGCTTCTATATCCGCAAATCCGATTCGACGAAACAGTTCTGGACCCAAGCCCATGTGCAGGGACCCAGAATGAGCGACGTGGATCTCTATGTGCTGACGAGCAACTATACCTTCTCCGCCGCGGAGGAGTTCACATACAACCTCAAGAGCATGGAGCGGGCCACGATAATAGGAGATACCACTGGGGGCGGGGCTCACCCCATCGAGGTAAAGCCGTTTGCCCACCTGAGTATCGGAATGTCATTGCCGTTTGGCCGCGCCGTGAACCCGGTCACCGGAACCAACTGGGAGGGCACGGGAATCGCTCCCCATATCGCCGTACCCCAGGAGCAGGCGCTGGACGTGGGACATCTGGAGGCTCTGAAGAAACTGTTAGAAAAGACCGAAGATGCCGACCGAAAGAACCAGCTTGAGTGGGCCATTGATGGCAAGAACGTAAAACTCAATCCGGTTACGGTCGAGGCGAGCCAGTTGCAGAAATACGCGGGCCAATTCGGCCCCAGAAAGTTTTGGGTTGAAGACGGCGCGCTGCACTATCAGCGTGAGGACAGGCCCGTATACAAGCTCATACCTATGGGCGATCACAAGTTCATGCTGGACGGCCTCGACTATTTCAGGATTCAATTCGTGGAAGCTCCCACCGGCGAGTTCAACGAGATGATCGGGCAGTATGACAACGGCCGTACTGACGGCAACAAGAGAGACAAGTAGCACTCGTGGGTTGGAGGCCTCGTGCGCCCGACACCATCAAACCCTCTAAACTCACCCCCCTTAATCCCCCTCTCTTCTTAAGAGAGGGGGCACGGGGGTGAGTTCTCTGCTTAGGATAGCGGTTGCCCAGACGCCCGGACGGGCCCGTCTGGGGGCACGTCCGCGCATCCCTACCCTTTTTCTCCGGGCAAGAGTGCAACTCCTGCCCGAGCTCAGAACTTGTGTAACCCTGAAGAGGAGGAAATCATGAAGTACAGTTCTTTAATTAGGAGTTTGTTTTTGCTGCTGTTTGTACTTATGCCCTTTTCCTTATATGCATCTGTCGATTTTCCTGAAACGCCGGCAGGAAATCGGGCAAAGGAGATACTGGAGCTCTTAAACGGAACCAGTTCACATTCTCCTGAAGACTATGTCAAAAATGACTATACGCCGAGTTTTAGGGACGCTTTCCCCATGGCATCTCATGTAGCTATTTTCTCGACCACTCAGGGAATTTTCAACAAACTGCAACTTGTCGAAATTCCGGAATCTTCGCCTCACCGAATCACTGCCATTCTCAAGTCTGCTGCCCGTGAAGCTTATTTGAAACTCGAATTAGATGTGGAGCCCGAAGAACCGCATAGAATTGCGTCAATGGGAATCTCACCTGCCGGTAAACCTGCAAATGCTGAAGAGACAGAAAAAGAAGAAAAGGCAGGAGGTGAACCTCAAAAAAGCAGAGAACCCAAAGAGGTAGATTTAGATGACTTGCACAATCAGCTTTCTGAAAAAGCTGAAAATAATGAGTTCTCGGGCGTCGTGCTGATCGCAAAAGATGGCAACAAGATTTTCCATGAGGCTTACGGATATGCTTCAAAAGAGTTTAAGGTAAAGAACGCTTTGGATACAAAATTCAACCTTGGCTCCATCAACAAGCTATTCACCTCAATCGGCATTACTCAGCTTATGGAAAAGGGAAAATTGTCCATCGATGACCCGATCGGGAAATATCTGGATATCTTTTCGCAGGAAATTGCCGGCAAGGTTACGGTAAAGCATTTATTGCAAATGCGGGCAGGCTGGGGGGATTATTGGGGCAATGAGTATTATCTTGCCCATCGGAATGAGCTTCGGAAGGTATCGGATTATATGGAGTTCATTAAGGACATTCCCCTTGATTTTGAACCCGGGACAAACTTCCAGCATTGTAATACGTGCTTTGAGGTGCTTGGAGCTTTAATCGAAGCAATAACCGGTATAGATTACTATGATTACGTAAAAGACAATATCTATAAACCAGCGGGAATGGAAAACACCGATTGCTATGACAAAGACGGCCCTGTTGAGAATATTGCTGTGGGATACACAAATATGAATCCCGACGCACCCGGTGAAAACGAGTACAGATGGAATAACCTGTATATGATGCCTCCAAAGGGATCACCCACAGGAGGGGGTTTTTCCACTGTCGAGGATCTGCTCAAGCTCGATATCGCTTTGAGAAACTTCAAACTGTTGAATCGTGACTATACTCACTATTTATCCCGGCAGTTTAACGGTTCGCCAAAGGATCCTTTTGAGCCTCCCGGCAGAGTCTCGCTTAGTGCAGGAGGAGCGCCGGGGGTAAGCGCAGTTTTTGCCCGCGATCTTGATTTCGGTTATACAATAATTGTGTTGTCCAATTACGACTATCCTGTCGCAATGGATGCGGCAAGCGAGATCATAGAAATGTATGGATTAGAATAGAAGTCGAAGAGCTTCTGTGCCTGCCAGGTTCCTTGATCTGGTCCCGCATTTTGCGGGATCGGGTCGGGGGACCCGACGGGCACGCAACATTTCATATAGAATCCAGTTCTACATATGCATCTTCTTTGCCTTTTTCTCTATCTTTTCGTGCTTGCTTGAGATCTTCGATGGCCTTCTTATCAAGATCTAATCCTAACAGCTCTTCTATTTCTTTATACTCCTTCCAGGGAATAATCACTTCGGTTGGCTTGCCTTTTTCATTTACCACAATTTTCTTGTGCACCGTAACCGTAGCTTCACCTCTTTTCTTTTTAATTATACCTAACGTTTGAACTCAGCGGTTTAAAAGCATTAGCTTTTAATCCGCTGAAGCGAATTGTTATTTGGTTTCTTTGATATTCCTAGTTTTTTGCAAATCCATTTTTCATATTTTTTATCAATTGAAATTATACATCTATCCCAATGATCTTTTTCATCAATTTCTAAAGCTTCGTCATATTTTCTGATAAAATCTGATATAGAAATGTTGTCTGCTAGTACTTTTGCTTTAGTGCGTACCTGTGATGGCAGTTCGCTAAAGCTAATTGTTGACTTTTCAAGAATTATTCGGAAATATATTTTCTCTGCCTCAGAAACATTTTGCAGATTGGCGGATAATCTTTCCTCTACGGAATAATATCGTTTAGGAAGTTCCTTTTCTAGCTTTGATGGCAATTCATCAATGTTTTTATATCTTATTTGTACTAGACCTGATAAATTAGACGGAAGATGTTTTTGATAGCTCCCCTTTTTGGTTTCTCGAATAAGCAATATTACATTTAATTGCTTAGCCAGGGCATACCCTAGCTCGATGTGGACATTTCGATTTTGGGATTTTGTTTCGAAGACGCAAAAAGCGCTTCTGTCCATTTGTTTTATCAACTCTTCCCATAGCCACTTACCTGCATCAACAAATGGGGTTATTTCCATATTCTGTTTTGCTAAAAATTGTTTTACTTTCTTGTATAGTTTTTGGCCGCGAGAGTTTTTTTTAAATTCATGTCCATAGAAACATTTATGGTAATCTTTTAAATTTGTCTTTTTTGGTGAAAGCATTTCTTGTTCCTTTCAATTTTATTCTCACACAACGCTTGAACTGAGCGGCGACGGGTGGCCCGGCCTGTTCATCAGGCCGGGTTTATCATCGTCCTCACTCGACAGACCAGCGTCAGGGGCACAGGGCCCCAGATCTACCACTTCGGCCGACCCCAGGAAATGGACCGACAATCAAATCTACAGTTGACCCTCCCTAATGTCAAGTTATTTTGAGCAGGTTTAGCGTCAGTATCGACGAACTGGCGCTGGGATATGCCGACCTCACCTAAGCCCCTTTCTTCATCATTGTTAGAAATGAAGACCGGAGCGTATCGCTCATAAGGGCCTTTTTCACCGGCGGCAGTTTCAGGAATCCGCCGATGAAGCCGCGCATGAACGAGTGAGTGATGCTCTGCGGAATTCCCTTAGGTGGGAAGGGGAAGGGTTTATATCAGAAGGGAACCAGAACCCTTCCCCTTGGTTTGGGGGGCACTTTTTTAACGCGTCTACTACTCCACTTGCTCAGGGCTCAGGTCACGATTCGACCCGCAGAACCCTGTCGGGAATCCTGACCCTCTCGGGCTTAGAACCTTCTTCCGGATGCTCAAAGATGGGCAAATACCGCACTGCCATAGCGAAGATGAAGAATCCGGTGGCTACCAGAGCCAGGGTGACGGCGATCTCCATCCATGACGGAAAGTAGTTGACCCCGGACGAAGCCACGAAACCGGTCGTGGACACGTTTAATCTGTTCAGCAAAAACCCGACGATGGTGCACACCGCCGCTATGTAAAGTCCCCTGGTGGAGAGCCTTATCTTTCGTATCGAGAGCAGGACGATGGGAACGATTATTCCTGCTAAGATCTCCAACCAGAAGAGCCCGGTCTCCATGCGGAGGAGGAAGAGTTCCGACCAAACACCTCGCATGAAGAAATCATAAATCTTCATAAGCAGGTAAATCACCAAAACCACCAGAAGGATTCTTCCAATGTCCGCCAGCACGTCCTGCTTCAGGCGGTGACCGAAAGCTCTAAAGCTCAGGTGTGATTCAAAAATGACCATGGCGCATCCTGCCGCAATCGCGGAGACGTAGAACAGCAGAGGCAGAGACGCCGAGTACCAGAGCGTGTATAGCCTGTGAGGCACGATCAAGAACAACGAACCCAAAGAGGACTGGTGCATGGTGGAAAGGACGACTCCCAGTATGACCAGGGGAACCGTTATCCTGCCTATCCATCTCTTGGGCCCGCTCCAGCCCAAACGTTCGAAGAGGTTCGGACTGAATTCGAAAAACAACACCCCGGTGTATAACATGACGCACATGGCTACCTCAAACAACGGGGAATGGAAGTTGCCCATAAAGAGAGGATTGTATAGCTTGTCCGGGCGTCCCACGTCAAAGAGAAGACCTACGATCACCAGAAGGTACCCCAAAAAAGCGGTTAAGATGGCGGGTTTCAGAACGGGATAGAACCGCTTAACGTGAAACACGTAAACTGCCGCCGCCAGGGTAAACCCGCCGGCGGCCAACCCCACTCCCGATATGACGTCGAAACCAACCCACAGCCCCCAGGGAAACCTATCACTCAAATTAGTAGCTGCCCCCAGGCCGCCGGTGAAACGGACAATGGTCGCTATAAGGCCAGCCACCCAGGTCAGAAGCAGGACTACTTTCCAGAAAGTTATCTTGAACGGTAATTTGATACTCACCTTGATCTCCTTCTCGTTATCAGCCTTCGATCGCTTTGCAGCTGCACGTTTGTATCTTCTATTTCAACTCAGAGTCCTGCTGCTTGTTTTTGTATTCGGCCAACTCCATCCTGCGGTCGATAATCCACCATACCCCGTAAAGGAATGCACCGCCGAAGATGGCTATGCTGGGAACACTTTTGAGCGCTGCCCAGGTAAGCTCAGGCAGGGGACGATCCCCAAGGTTGCCGGGGAAGCCGAGCGTCTCAAGTGGAACGCTGGACAGGATCAAAACAGACGTTCCACCAATTTCCTTCTCGCCGTATATGTGGTCCACATACAGATCCGGATTTTCTTCTATGCGTTTCCGCGCCACCCTGATCAGCTCATCTCGATCTCCGAATATGGTGGCCTCGGTGGGACATGCTTCGGCGCAGGCGCTAATCTTTCCTTCCTTCTGCCTCTCGTAGCACATGGTGCATTTTCTCACCTTGGGCGCACGTTTGTCCCATTCATAAGTCGGGACGGTGAAGGGACAGGCCTGCATGCAGTAGCGACACCCTATGCATTTGTGTGCGTGATATATTACCGCACCCTCCGGAGTCTTCTCGAATGCCCCTACCGGGCATACTGAGGCACAGGAGGGGTCGTTACAGTGCATGCACAGTTGACGATAATAGACGCTGTCCTTTTCCTTCACCACGGTATAGGCTGTGGAGGAGAGCTCCTTTTCTTCCTCCCCTGGAAGGCCATTGGCCTCCTTGCAGGCTAAAGCGCAAAGCTGACACCCGATACACTTGGTGATATCTATCAGAAGCGCTTTGGGTTTTGTCATTTGATGACTCCTTGTTATTTCTCTTCTATCGTCTTCTTGTTGCTGGCTGAACCATTGGAATCCGCATGTCTTGCCTTTTGTGCTCTGTTCGCAAACACCATTGGGTTAGCTCGCTGCTTCCGGTGCAGCGTCCGCCGCGGCACGTTTCGATCTCGAGGCCACCGTCCCTTTTTCAACCAGCCGATCGAGCACCAGGTCTGCCGGAACGGCTTGACCCTTGGCCAGGGCTCTCATCATGGCGTCGGATAGCTCCTCCGGGGTGAATGGCTTGGGCACGTAATCGGATACCCCGGCCCTCATGGCTTTGATCGAGGTTTCGACCGAGGGATAGCCGGTAATCAGAATGACCGCCATGTTAGGATTTTCCTTCTTTATTCTTCTGGCTACTTCAATCCCATCGATCTCCGGCATCTTCCAGTCAGCGATCAACACGTCGAATTCACTGCTCTTGGCCTTGCTCAAGGCCTCCTCTCCGGACAAAGCCACATCCACCTTGTAGCCTTCCCGGGTCAGGATCTTCTTGCAACTGTTGCACACAGTCTGCTCGTCGTCCACCACCAGGACGCTGGCGGCCGATCTGGCGGTGGCAGCAAGCGCAACAGCAGGTCGGGCAGAAGCGGTCATCTCCACCCTCTCCTCTACCCTCTTACCTCGTCTGACCAGAACATCGATCAATATGGCCGCTATGAACGTGAACACTACCAACAAAGCTACCATTTCTCACTCCTTTTGTTTTGGCTGTCATTTGCTGAATCAGTCCAGGGGTCTTTTCCCGGCAAGCGCTTTGACAATGCCAGCGAACACGGTGAAAATCACTATCGGACCCAGGGCGATGAAGAATAGCCTGGAAAAAACCGGGGCTAAGACGGATTTGAAGACGAACTTTATCGGACCGACCTTAGGCTCTTCTGCAGGCATAGGAGCCACCGCCGGAGCGGTCACGGCTTCTTCCCTGACCACCTCTGCCACCATGGGCTTAGCCTTCGGGCTTACCACCCCTTTTTCGATCAACCGATCCAGCACCAAATCTGTCGGTACAGCCTGACCTTTGGCCAGGGCTCTGATCATGGCGTCGGACAGCTCTTCCGGGGTGAAGGGCTTCGGCACATAGTCGGATACCCCGGACCTGATGGCTTCAATCGAGGTCTCCACCGAGGGATAGCCGGTGATCAATATCACCGCAATCTCGGGATTCTCCCTCTTGATTCTTCTGGCCACCTCCATTCCATCCATCTCCGGCATCTTCCAATCCGAGATGACCACGTCGAATCCGTTTCTTTTGATCTTGCTCAACGCCTCCTCGCCGGACAAAGCCACATCCACGTTGTAGCCTTCCCGGATCAGGATCTTCCTGCAGCTGGAGCAGACGGTCTTTTCGTCATCCACCACCAGGACATTCGGTTTACGTTTCATTTTAATCACTCCCTTCAGTCAGCCCCCTGGGGGCTAACATGACAAAATAGAGGTTTCACCACCGCGCCCAGGATAATGGGCAACAAAGCCGGGAAGAAAAGCCGAGAGGCCAAAGCAGACAGGAAGAGCTTTCCTATGGGGACCTTAGCCTGGTGATGCTCTTTCCCCAACCTTCCGGTTGGTTCCGGCTCTGGTTTTTCCTTTATCTCCAGTTCTGTTTTGACGCTTAGTCCTAAACCCGGGGGAATCACTCTATGTTCAGAATTCAGTTCATGTCTCGCCTGGTCTGACGGAATGGAGACATTGCCTGACCAGTTTTTTAGATCCTCTTCTAAGTAGAAAGGTTCCAGTTGAACGATCCATCCCTTTCCGAATGGATCTTTGTTGATCAAGTCGGTATTGAAGTTGATCTCATAGTTGATTTTGACCAGCCGGCCACGAACGGGCACGAGAAGTTTGTGCATCTGCTTGTCGGAAGCCAGTATCCTGATAAACAGTCTTCCTTGTTCGACCCTGCTCTGGTGACAGGGTAAGTCGACGTAAAGGATGTCGCCCACCGATTCCCTGAACAGGTTGTTTACCCCCACCTTGACAGTGCCGTTCTCCTCTATCTTGGCCCAGATATACTTCTGATAATGCAGCAGGTCTGTCCTTCCGCTCTTTCGCTCCTGCAGGGCCTTTCTTAGCACTTGCGTTAATTGATCAGGGCTGAGAGGCTTGGGAACGTAGTTGGAAACGCCCAATCTCATCGCCTGGACCGCGGATTCCACTGACGGATATCCGGTTATCATTATCACCACCATATCCGGATGATTCTTTTTCACGATCCTCAGGACCTCCATCCCGTCGATCTCCGGCATTTTCCAGTCGGCGATGAGCACGTCATATTTATCCTCTTCCACTTTCTTGAGGGCTTCTCGTCCGTTCAGAGCAATTTGCACATTGTGTCCTGCTCGGCTCAATATCTTCCGGCAGCTATTGCAAACTATCTCCTCATCATCCACCACTAATACATTTGCTCGGTACGGCATCTCCTATCACCTGCCTTTCTGTTCTTTCCGCTTCTCCTATAGCGCAAGAGATGTGCCGATTGTGACTTTTTTCACAAAGATTCGCCAAGCCTTTCAGTTAATGGCTTGAAATATAAGAGCTTATGTTTCGTGCCGAAGAACGAGGATGGGTGTATTCTGCAGATTCAGCCGAGTTGGTGCATGTCAAAGTTATGCACCGAAATCAGAGGGTTTTGTTGAGATACAAAGACTTAGGAGGAATTCGCGGTGTATAGGAAAAATATATAGTGAATACGTTTCATATACGTTTTTAGCACGTAGGTCCGAAATCCTCCGCCTCGGGCAGCGATTTCAGACATGATAAACTTCCCTCCCTCGATGGTTCGACAAGCTCACCACAAGTGGGAGGGAATAAAAGGGAGGGTGAAATGAGGTATTCTCTCGTTGGTAACGGACACCTTGTCCGTTACCCTTCAACTTCGTTCCCTTCGGGTCTGCCCAGACGGATCCGTAGGACAGCCTGCTTGACAGTTTCTCTTGTAGCCGCAGACTTCAGTCTGCGGGGGCGGATGGCGGGGGGCTCACAGGGTGATTGTCGGGCACCCCAACGGCCCTTCGACAAGCTCAGGGCGGGATCGCCCTACAGGCCCATCCGGGCACCCCAACCCGCAAGTCTGGACTTGCTGGACATACTGGACTTGCTGGACTTTGTTTTTGGTTTTTTTTATGGTTCGAAGTCCGGGGTCGAGATAGAAGATCGTTATCCCGGAGGGGGGCGTTGGCCCCTGGCTGGGTTTTGGTGTTTGTGAACCCGACGGCGGAGAGGGACCGACCCACCGGGTGACAAGTGAGCCGGTTTTCTTTGGAGTTGGTATGAAGCAGATGATTCATATGATTCTTATCCTCCCGAAAGTTACGGCTCATACAATAAACAATCGTCTCCTCAATAATACTGGAGCAATCTCTTTCACCATCAAAGTTCTTTTGAATTTGGTCTTTGTGGTAAGAGAGACACGCATTGGCGGTCTTTTTGTCCCCCTGAGAAGGGGTTCACCCTGAAGGGGGAAATCGAAGATCCGTAGAACAGGGGGTTATTGTATTTCTCCCCCTGATAAGGGGGACACAGGGGGTTCCATGTTGATTTCGTACCATTTTCCTTGACTTCTACAGGTCTGCGAGCTATAATATTCGTTGTCAAGAGAGCTTATATCTGCAGGAGGCAGGGCTGGGCATACCGGCTCTGGGCTTGGACTACACGGGCCACAGTCATTCGTCACTCACGGCGCTCAAAGCCATGTTCAGACTGCTATACGGATCAAAATAAACATAGTCAGCCACCAAGAGTGACGCAAACGTAGGGAAACACATGTTCGAGCAGACCTTCAAAAACATCGACGATGTGCTCTGGAAGGAGGCGGGGTGTTCGTCCGAGCTGGACTATACGGAACAATCCTCCTGGATGCTGTTCCTCAAATACCTCGATGACCTGGAGCAGGAACGGGCCATGCGCGCGAAATTGCGAGGCAAGTCCTACGAGTTCCTCCTGGAAAAACGCTTCCGGTGGTCCAGTTGGGCCGCGCCAAAAAACCGCGCCGGAGAGTTTGACCACGACAAGGCGCTTACCGGCGACGACCTCATCGACTTCGTCAACCGTGAGCTCTTTCCCTACCTCCAGGGCTTCAAGCAGCGCGCCGCCAGCCCCGACACCATCGAGTACAAGATTGGCGAGATCTTTGGCGAGATCAAGAGCAAATTCCAGAGCGGCTACAGCCTGCGGGACACGCTGGAACTGATGGACGCCCTGCGCTTCCGTTCGCAGAAGGAAAAGCACGAGCTGTCCCACCTTTACGAAGCCAAGATCAGGAACATGGGCAATGCCGGCCGCAACGGCGGCGAGTACTACACCCCCCGTCCGCTGATTCGCGCTATGGTCCGGGTGATCAAACCCAAGATCGGCGAGCGGATATATGACGGGGCTTGCGGTTCGGCGGGCTTCCTGTGCGAGTCCCACGACTACCTGCGCAAGGGCAAACTGACCACCAGCCAACTCAAGAAACTCCAGACCAAGACCTTCTATGGAAAAGAGAAGAAGAGCCTGGCCTACGTCATCGCCATCATGAACATGATCCTGCACGGCATCGACGCTCCCAACATCCTCCACACCAACACCCTGTCCGAGAACATCATGGACATCCAGGAGAAGGACCGCTTCAACGTCATCCTCGCCAATCCGCCCTTCGGCGGCAAAGAGCGCAAGGAAGTCCAGCAGAACTTTCCCATCAAGACCAGCGAAACCGCCTTCCTCTTCCTCCAGCACTTCATCAAATCGCTCAAGGCCGGCGGCCGCGCGGCGGTGGTCATCAAGAACACCTTCCTCTCCAACTCCGACAACGCCTCCCGCGCCCTGCGTCAGGAGCTGCTCGAAAACTGCAACCTCCATACTATTCTCGACTGCCCCGGCGGCACCTTCCTCGGGGCGGGCGTGAAGACCGTAGTGCTATTCTTCGAGAAGGGCGCGCCCACACGGAAAACATGGTACTACCAACTCAATCCCGGCCGGAGCCTGGGCAAGACCAACCCGCTCAACGACGACGACCTCAAGGAGTTCGTGAAACTGCAGGCCAAGTTCAAGGATTCTGAGCAGTCCTGGACCGTGAACATTGCCGACGTGGATCAGGAGACCTTCGACCTCTCCGTCAAGAACCCCAACACGCCGGAGGAAGCCCCGCTTCGCGAACCACGGGAAATCGTCGAGGAGATGGCCGCGCTGGATGCCGAGAGCGCCAAGATCCTTGATGGGATTCGGGGGATGCTGCGGTGAACTGTCAATTCTCTACAAAACCACTGCGCGACCTTATAAAGGAGAATCCCAAGTCTACGCTTAAGGTTCGAGACTCGCTTGATACGGGTCGCTTTATTTTCTTAACTAGCGGGACAAAGACTCGGTATTCGAATGATTACTTGTGTGAAGAAGAGAACCTCTTTCTTGCTACCGGAGGAACCGCTCACGTTGGCTACTTCAATGGACCGGCCGCATATTCAACGGACTGCTATTCGATAACAACGAAAGAAGGGCTTTCAACAAAACTCCTGTATTACTTTCTTCTGAGTCAGTTAAATTACATCAATGAGTCGCTGTTCAGGGGAGCAGCGCTAAAGCACCTACAAAAGCGGGCCTTCAAAGAACTTCCCGTTCCTGTCCCGCCAGAGGTTCTTCAGGAGCGGATCGTGGCGATCCTCGACGAGGCGTTTGCTGGTATCGCTACGGCGGTCGCCAATGCCGAGAAGAACCTCCCCAACGCGCGGGAGTTGTGGGCAGGTGCATTGGCCTCGGCGTGCTCCGGGGCACTTACCAAGGGCTGGAGGCCCAAGAATAGCGAGATTGAACCGGCTAAAGACCTGTTGTTACGCGCAATCGCTCGACGGCACGAGCAGCGTAGAACTTCCGGTAGGCCCAAAGAACCGCAACCCCCAATTGCTGCTACAAAGACAACTATCCCCGATACGTGGGTGTGGGCATCTCCCGAACAGCTTTCGACACATATTGTCGATTGTCCGCACAGTACTCCGAGGTGGGCCGATGAAGGGCCCATCTGTATCCGCACGACGAATTTCAGACCGGGATATCTCGACCTAGGTTCGGTGAGATACGTTTCGGAAGTCGCCTACACCGAACGGGCAAGGCGGTTAGAACCGAAACCAGGGGATGTCTTATACAGCCGTGAAGGCGGGATCCTAGGTATCGCTTGCACCTTTCCCGATGGACTGAAAGCGTGCTTGGGACAGAGGATGATGCTCTTTCGCCTTGACAATTGCGCAGTGCATCCTCGCTATTTCGCTTGCGTACTGAACTCACCTCACATCTTGACGATAGTGAATCGGTTAACAGCGGGAGCCGCTGCACCACACATAAACATACGAGACATAAGGACATTTCCGATCCCGCTTCCGCCGTTCTCTGAACAGCAACAAATCGTCACAGTTCTTGACACTGTGTGGACATCGATCCAGCGCCTTGAGCGGATCCAATTGCGGAAGCTGGACTTCCTCGCCGAACTCAAGCAATCCATTCTCCAGAAAGCCTTCTCTGGCGAACTCACCGCCAAACCCGACAAAGCCCTCGCGGAGGCCGGACTATGAACGAAGCCGAAACCCGCGCTGAACTCATTGATCCCGCCCTGAAGGCTGCCGGTTGGGGCGTGGTGGAAGGCAGCCGCGTATGCCGTGAAGTCATCACCCTCGGCCGCCTGCAAGGCGCAGGGAAGCGTGCTCAGCAGGACATTGCCGACTACGTGCTGGTCTACCGGAACCAGAAGCTGGCCGTCATCGAGGCCAAGCGCCGTGATTTGCCCGACACCGAAGGCGTGGCCCAGGCCAAAAAGTACGCCGAAAAACTCCAAGCGCGTTTCGCTTACTCCACCAATGGCGACGGGATCTACCAGATCGACATGAAAACCGGAGCCGAGAGGTATATCCCGCACTACCCATCCCCCGCCCAACTCTGGGCCGACACCTTTGCCGAGGAGAACGTGTGGCGCAACCGTTTTGCCGAGGTTCCCTTCGAGGATAAGGGCGGCGCCTGGGAAGCCCGCTACTACCAGCACAATGCCATCAACCGCACATTGGAAGCCATCGCGGCAGGTAAACCGCGCATCCTGCTCACCATGGCCACCGGCACCGGTAAGACCTTCATCGCCTTCCAACTCGCCTGGAAACTTTTCCACAGCCGCTGGACGCTCGCCCGCGACGCCAAACGTCGACCCCGTGTCCTGTTCCTTGCCGACCGCAACATCCTTGCCGACCAGGCCTACAACGCCTTCTCCGCCTTTCCCGAAGATGCGCTGGTGCGCATTGCGCCGGACGAGATCCGCAAGAAGGGCCGCGTACCGAAGAACGCCAGTATCTTCTTCACCATCTTTCAGACCTTCATGACCGGCGCCGATGAAGAAGGCAACCCCAGCCCCAACTTCGGCGACTATCCCCCGGACTTCTTTGACTTCATCGTCATTGACGAATGTCACCGCGGCGGCGCCAACGACGAGAGCAACTGGCGCGGCATCATGGAGTACTTCTCTCCGGCCCTGCAACTCGGCCTTACCGCCACTCCCAAGCGCAAGACCAACGCCGACACCTATGCCTACTTCGGCAAACCTGTCTACATCTATTCCCTGAGAGACGGCACCAACGACGGCTACCTCACGCCTTTCAAAGTCAAACAGATCGCCACCACTATCGACGAATACGTCTACACATCTGACGACCATGTCATCGAGGGCGAGGTAGAGGTAGGCCGGCGCTATACCGAGGACGACTTCAACCGGGTGATTGAGATACAGGCCCGCGAAAAGTACCGCGTGAAGGTCTTCATGGACGCCATCGACCAGAGCCAGAAGACCCTCGTCTTCTGTGCCACCCAGGACCACGCCCTGGCGGTACGCAACCTGGTGAACCAAATCAAGGCCAGCGCCGAACCAAACTACTGCGTGCGGGTGACCGCCAACGACGGCGCCTTAGGTGACCAGCACCTGCGCACCTTCCAGGACAACGAGAAAACCATCCCCACCATACTGACCACTTCCCAGAAACTATCCACCGGTGTGGATGCCCGGAACATCCGCAACATAGTCCTGATGCGTCCCATCAATTCCATGATTGAGTTCAAGCAGATCATCGGGCGCGGCACCCGGCTCTTCGACGGCAAGGACTACTTCACCATCTACGACTTCGTAGAGGCATACAAACACTTCAACGACCCCGAATGGGATGGCGAACCGGTAGAGCCGGAACCGTGTGAGCGCTGCGGCAACAGTCCGTGCACCTGTGAAGTAGAACCACCCGAACCTTGTCCTGTATGTGGCGAGATTCCCTGTGAATGTGAGAAAGAACCGCCTGAGCCTTGCCCTGTCTGTGGTCAACGCCCTTGTATCTGCAAGAAGCGGACCAGAGTTAAGGTCAAACTGGCAGACGGCAAAGAACGCAGCATCCAACACATGATGGCAACAACCTTCTGGAGTCCGGACGGCAAGCCCATGTCCGCCGCCGAGTTCATCGAACGCCTGTTTGGCGACCTGCCCGAGCTTTTCAAAGACGAAAACGAACTCCGAAAGCTGTGGAGCCGCCCCGATACCCGCAAGGCGCTCCTTCAGGGTCTTGCAGAAAGAGGCTACGGCGATGAGCAACTCGCCGAGGTTCGCTCCATGATCGATGCCGACAAGAGCGATCTCTACGACGTACTGGCTTACGTCGCCTTTGCCCGCGCCCCCATCACCCGCGAGGAGCGGGTGAACACTCACAGAAATCTTATCTTCTCCCACTATGCGGACAAGCAGCAGGAGTTCCTCGACTTCGTCCTGGGTCACTACATCCAACAAGGAATTGGCGAACTCGATCAGGACAAATTACCCCATCTTCTTGAACTCAAATACCACGCCATCAGCGACGCCGTCGCGGCCCTGGGGAACGTGACAGACATCCGCGAGGTTTTTATAGGTTTTCAAAAGCACTTGTACGTGCAGCAGCCAGCGGCTTGACCGGATGCAACCCCTCTTCTAACTGCTTTATCCGTTCTATCCCTTTAATCCGTTGACAGCTTCGGATGCCCCACCGCTTGCCACGCCCCTTTAATACCTACCGCCTATCCTCTCTTTCCACAAAGAGCAAATATACCCTAACTTCAATGGTGAAGAAGATAGCTCCACAGTGTATGGGAGAACCAATGTCTTTTGCATGCACAGAACCCCGCCTTAACGGAGAAGAAGAATCTCATGAACCATATATTTGATACCGAGGATGAAGAACAGAGCTCCACGCAGTTGAAGTTCCTAAAAACCTTGATCGACAAGCTCATTAAAGGACGAAAACACCCAACGGGTGCTCCGCCATCCTCTCGGACGACCAACTACTTTTATGGTAAGCTTACGAACTACACTCAGAATACAGATTTAAACGTACATAATTCTTTGCCTGATAACTGCTTGGAGGCAAAGTGAGAAAAAAATTAAAAATACCACCAGATGCACCAGAAGCGCCAGTTCCACCAGTCAAACATCTCCGCTTGCGGTGAATCCTTCAGATGAATCCGTTGCAGAAAGGATTTAGGTGTTCCTCCCTAGTATTTCACTTGACCCCCTGAATCCTCGACCCCTAGAACCCTTCCTGTCACGCTAACAGATCTCGGCCTATTTCTCTATCCTGATATTGTATTTTCGCATCAAAGCCTGGAAGTTGGGCCTCAGCATACCCACTTCTTTGGCTGACTTAGTGATGTTCCAGTCGTTTCTCGTCAGCGCGTCTAAGATGAACGACTTCTCGACATTGCCGACGGCAGATTCTCTCAGTCGTCTCTTAGCTTCCTTCAGCTCTTCTGAAGTCTTTGGGATGAAGGTGTCCGGATGAGCCACCTCCGATCTGACCACAAAAGGGAGATGTTCTGTAGTAATGGTGTCCCCTTCGGCCATGACGATAGCCCGCTCTATCACATTCTCCAACTGCCTTACATTCCCGGGCCAGGTGTGGTCAATTAGCATGTTCATCGCCTCGACCGAGATGCTCTTTATCTTTTTCTTCATCTCCTGCCCGTATTTCTTGAGAAAATGATAAGCTAAGAGGGGAATATCGTCTTTTCTCTCCTTCAGCAGCGGTACCCTTATGCTAACTACATTCAGACGGTAGAATAGGTCCTCCCGGAATTTCTCATCCTCGACCAGTTTTTCTAAGTCTTTATTGGTGGCTACGATAAATCTCAAGTCCACCTTTTTGGACTTGACCTCCCCCACCGGGGTGAACTCCCTTTCCTGAATCACCCTCAGTAGCTTAGACTGGAAATTCTGGCTCGTGTCCCCGATCTCGTCTAAGAAGATCGAACCGCCGTTGGCTACCTCGAACAGCCCTGGTTTGGTTACTATTGCCCCGGTGAAGGATCCTTTAACGTGGCCGAAAAGTTCGGATTCTAAGAGTTCCTGAGCTAAGACTCCGCAGTCGACCGTTACAAAGGGTTTTTGTTTTCTGGGGCTGTTGAAATGGAGGGCGCGGGCGATCAACTCCTTGCCTGTGCCGCTTTCTCCCCGGATCAGAACCGTGCTGTCTGTTGGAGCGACCTTGCGAATCAGCTTATAGACCTCCTGCATCTTGGGGCTGCTGCCAATGATGTTGTCGAAACCATATTTGGCCTCCAGCTCCTTGCGCAGGTAGATATTCTCAATTATCAGGCTTTTTTTTTCCAGAGCCTTTTCAACCACAATCAAGACTTCGTCCGGGGTAAAGGGCTTGGGAATGTAATCAAACGCCCCTAATTTCATCGCCTGGACGGCGGACTGGACGGTGGAGTAACCGGTAATCATAATCACCGCGATATCGGGGTACTTTTCCTTGACTTTTTCCAAAACCTGAATCCCGCCGATTCCCGGCATCTTCATGTCGGTGATTACGATGTCGATTGGCTCTTTTTCCAGGAGGTCAAAAGCTCCCTGACCGGAAAGGACGGTAAGAACATCGTGGCCGCCGCCTTCCAGTATCTTCCGGCAGCTCCTTAACACGATCTCCTCATCGTCCACCACCAGTATTCTGGCTTTAATCATCTATATGTTCCCCTTCTTTCCAATTTCAGCGACTTTCTCTTTTATGGGCAACTTCACTGTGAAGGTGGAGCCCTTTCCCACCCTGCTTTTCACCTCCAATTTTCCCCGGTGCCTTTCCACTATGCCGTAGCTCACCGAAAGCCCCAGTCCGGTCCCGCTACCTTGCTCCTTGGTGGTATAAAAAGGGTCCAGTATCTTGGGCAAATTCTCTTTCGGGATTCCAACGCCGGTATCGGTGAATCGGACAGCCACCATCTTATCTTCCCTGGCTGAAGACACGGTCAAATTTCCCCCCTCGGGCATGGCCTCGATAGCATTGAGTAGGATATTGATGAATACCTGTTGAATCTGTCCCACATCCACTGATATCTTGGGCAAACCCGGAGCGATCTTCTTCTCAATCTTGACGTTCTGCAGGCTCGCCTGGTGAGCAATCAGATTTGTCGATTTCTCCACCACCTCGTTTATGTCGGTCAACGTCTTTTGGGGGGCAGTTTGTCGGGCAAAGTCTAAGAGGCCCTTGACGATGTTCTTGCACCTGTTGGTTTCGTTTACGATAACCTCCAAATCCTCCCTGTCTGGGTCTCCATCTGGTTTGGCCTGGAGTAATAGTGAGGAGTAGGTCAGAATTCCGGTTAAGGGGCTATTGATCTCGTGAGCAACCCCGGCAGCCAATTTACCCAGGGAGGCAACCTTGTCCGACTTAATCAGTTGATCCTCGGTCTTTCTCAGCTCTTCCGTCCTCTCTGCCACCCTCTGCTCCAGGGTCTTCCCCCAGTCGACGAGTTTTTCATCTGCCTTTTTTAAATCTGAGGTCATCTGATTGAACGAAGAAGCCAGCTGTGCTATCTCGTCTTCGCCTTTAATCGGCGTGGAACAATTCAAGTCGCCTTCAGCGACTCTTCTGGTTCCTTTGACCAATTCTCTCACCGGACGGGTAACATACCGGTTGATGGAGATGCTGATGGTCACCGCGATGATCAGGCAGGCAATCACGGCAAAGAAGATCATCTTATTCTGGGCGCCCTTGATATCCCTGTCCACATCCGCCAAGGACATCCCGATGTCCAGTACCCCCAAGACCTTTTGGTCCGGAGGATGGGCATGGCAGTCCGGGGTATAGCAATCAGGTTCGTTATATATGGGAGAGATGACCCCCAATACTCTATGGCCTGCCTTGCCTTGGAAAATCCGGGAGCGGTCAGGCGTTGTGAGTCTTTCTAAGGGTTTTTCTGCGGAATGACAAGCATAGCAGGCTTCCGCTTTCTTGTCCACCATTTCTCCGATCTCGCTCTTATCAGTCGAGAACATTATCTTGCCATCTTTATTGAAAACCCTGATCTTTTCCAGTCCCTCCTGCTCCCCGATGGTCTCGATGATCTCATGCACATCGTCACTCTGGTATCTCAGCATATCATATCGGGTGCTTCTTCTCACCGTCTCGCTTATCCTCAAAGCGCCCCGCATTACCTCACCGGTTAAGTGTTTCTTCTGAGAGGCGATGTTGAGGTAGGCATAGATTGCCATGGACGTTATCAGTATGAATCCAACCACTGAAATCAGCTTTGCTCCAATGCTCTTCCGCCACATAGGCGCTCCCTCAATTAGTGAATTATTTCACAAGCTTCCACCAGTTATACGGAAATTTGAAACCCAAAAGCTAACTCCAAAAGGCAACTGCTTTGTTAGGGGGTTCGCGCCACGGATGAACCGGGACGTGAAGACACCATTCGCATTTCATAATGCCTAACCCTGCTCTTGTTTCTAAGCCCCCTTGTTCATCATCCCGAGGAATGAGGAGCGAAGCACGTCACTCATAAGGGCCTTCTTCACCGGCGCCAACCTCAGAAATCCGCCGATGAAACCACGCATGAACGAGTGGGTAATGCTCTGGGGGTTGTCAAACATTAGGTTTTGCAGCGTGCCTCTCTCCAGGCATTGGAGAATCACCCGTTCAAAGGTGTCCTCCGGATGGAACACTCTTTGCTTGCGCTTCACCAGTTTCAGCGCGCCGGTCGGACATTTCAGGGCACACACGCCGCAACCAATACACAGAGATGTGTCTATCCCTGGATTTCCTTCGGGAAGCATCCGGATGGCATCGATGGGGCAGGATTCCGCACACATCCCACAATCTGTACATTTCTCCTCGTCACGTTCAGGGATGAAAGAGGAAGTGACGACCATACTTGTATAGCCGAACTTGCTTATACCTAACAGGACGTTGCAGCAACACTCACAGCAGTGACAGATAAAAGAGATTCCTTGTTTCACATTATCAGCGCAGAACACCAGCCCCATCTCTTTAGAGCGGGCCAGGTTTTCCAGCATCTCCGCTTTGGAAACCTCTTTCCCCAGGTTGTGCCGGATCAGGTAATCAGCCGCGGCATCGAAAGAGGAGCAGGTCTCCAGCGGCACGTCGCACTTCTTCTCCCCCACGTGCATTTTCTCGTGACGACAGGAACAGATGCCGATGGAGAATTTCTTGGCCCCTTCGATGATCGCCGTCGCCTTTTCGTAATCTAAGACTTCAACATATCCTGAAGTATCTATCGCATCCTCGTGTGGCAGCGTCCGCAAGGGAGAGATTTTTTCACCATGTTTGAAGTTTGCCGCATAAAACGTCGACTCATCTTGTAGATAAGTGTGAAAAAGTCTGGCCCATTCTTTGGTGTTCAGGTTTTCACCTGTTCTCATCATGGTGAATTCAAATATTCCAACGACCAGCGGGGAAGGCATGTAGTGATATTCACCATGCATCCAGAGGTCCATCACCAGGCCCTTGGCACACAGGCCGTCCAGTAGCTTCTGCAGCTTGGAGCGGTCGTACTTGGTGATTTTCTCAATTCGATTTAGATTGGCCAGGCCGTAAGGCATCTTCACGATAACATCGGCTTCGTCTGTGGAATAGAGTTCCTTCAGAATGGAATGAAACGTTTCATTCCACGGCGTCCTCATCGTCAAGTTATCGATCTTCTTACCGAGCTTTCGGTAGATGTCCTTCCCAACCATGTGTCCCATAATCAGGCCTTTCTTTTTTCGTTGGCCGCACCCCTACATCTTAAAAACATATTAAATACAATCATAGCAAAACACAAGGAGTTTAATTTAAGGTTTCAATTGGGTGACACATGATTGGCCAAACTTTCTATCTCACATACAGTAAGCCCTTTGGCATACTTGCCAAAGGGCTTACTCGTTCAAATTGGCGTCCCCAACGAGATTTGAACTCGTGTCGCCGCCGTGAAAGGGCGGTGTCCTGGGCCAGACTAGACGATGGGGACACGCTCTTGCCGCTCACGGTCCGCAGTCCACTGTCCGCGGCTCCATCTGTCGTCTTTCTGCCGTGAACTATCAACCGTGTACCGTGTACCAGCAAACGCTCGCGCCTAGAGGGACTCGAACCCCCAACCCTCTGATCCGAAGTCAGATGCTCTATCCAATTGAGCTATAGGCGCATAAGCTCCAATTTCGCAAAAGAATATACGAGCTTCGATCTATCGAGTCAACAGAAAACTTCCCTCCTAATACCAGTCACCCAAAAGATGTCAGCGTTTAATCTCAGGGTAACGATTCCCTATACGAGAGGGCTGACCCAGTGTTTGCCTGCTGTCGAGCTGGGGAGGGCTCGGAGTGTCTTAGTGGGGCACTGTCCCTAGCGGCACTCGCGGGGATCGCTTCCCGCACCCGCCCGGCCCGCTGAAAATCAACTCTTTCGCTCTTTTTTGGGAGAAACATACCGAATAACTGGCGTCCGGCGCGTACTGCGCCGATAACGAAATAGACGCTGCAGGGAGTGTCAACTAGAACCATTGCAGGCTCACGATGGTATAAGCAATATTGACGCCGCGTGTTGAGCGGTGATCACACTGACTCTTCTGTTGGCGGTGAGGTTATCCTGTCACCGTCCTGATCACGCGAAGAGAACTAAAACCTTCACCTCTCAACGGACCTCCAGAGGATCTGTTCACCAGAAGGATCGGCATGAACACGATTAAGAAGATACTTTTGATTATGGTGGTCAACACTCTGGTGATGCTCATATCCTGGGCAGGCTTGAGCGTGATCCTGCTGGGCGTTAGATTCCTTTCAGGGCCCCAGGCCGCCCTGGTGAAGATACTCTCTCTTCACTCGTTCGTCGTGGTGATGCTGTTCTATGCGTTTTATCTGATATTTGACATTTGTGAGTTCATTTCCACTGAAACTCAAGGCGAAAAGTGAGAGACCAGATATTAGAAAAGCTCGTCCAGGGACGTGCGGGCTTGGGCCAAATCACCCGCTTGATCTTCATTCGGGCAATCAGAGTCTTGGCCTTCAGCCTGATCTCTACCTTGATCGTCTGGCTTTTCTGGCTCGAGAACTACGCCTGGGGGGCTTTCCTTTTGGGAGCGGCTTTAGGGTTGTTGGCCTTTTTGGCTCTGAATTCCCTGAGGAAGCGGTTAAACCTTCGAAACCCGGATCAAAGTTCGGGTGTTTCAGATAGAGAAGGAGATCTGACCGACCCGGAGCACGTCAAACCTGAGGCTCCAGTCGAGAAATAAAGCTTGTCCCATCTTCACCATCACACGTTTCACCCTTCTCTCCTTAGACTAACAACAGCCAACTAAACGGCCTGCTTTTTTGGACCCGAATAAATAAGTGTCGTTTTGGGTTGTGACAAGATGCGGGTCAACAGGGCAACGCTGGTTCATTTCTTAATATTTCAGGCAGCCGAGGCTGCCCTGTCGCCAACTCGCCCCTCCTGAGGTTCAACAACTTTGCCACGCATCCCGCATCATGCCTTTTTTCGCCTCCAAGTTTGCCTTTGGATTGGCTTTTGAGGTAGAGTTTCCTGCAACCCCTGTGCCAATTTCTCGCCGGTTCCCGCGGAACGACATTAACCCATCAAGGTTTAACCGATTAAGGTTGAGCGGCGCTTTGGATAGTCATGGTGTGGTTTTACAAAAGACTTTCTTTGTGGGAATCATTCAACACTCTGCGGAACGCCCCCCACAAAAGGGCACTTTTCTTGCTTTGGCCTGATGGCTCAAATGGCAGACAATGAAAGCATAAATCCTTGCAGAGCGAATATGAGCCTCAGATATGTGGGAATGTCGATTCGGTTCTTGTCATTACACAGATTGAAGCCAGCCGGCTTGAACTCTACATCTTTCTCTTCCATTTGGTCCCCTCCGGGGTGTCCTCCAGGATGATCCCCTTCTCCTCCAAGTCCTTTCTTATCTGGTCGGCCAGCGCGAATTTCTTTTCCTTCCTGGCATCTACTCTCTTTTCGATCAGCGCCTTCACCTCTTGGTCTAAGATCAACTCCTCTCTCTTCAGCAGTCCGAGGACAGAGTCAAACTCGTTCACCACGGTTAGAACCTTGTCGGCATCAGAACTGGAGATCACTTTTTCATCCATCAATCGATTGACCTCTTTGATCAGGATAAACGTCACCCCCAGAGCTTCGGAGGTGTTCAGGTCGTCGTCCAACGCCTCCCCGAAAGCTTCCTTCGCCCTCTGCAGCACCTCGTCTATCCCTGGATTATCCTTATCACCTTTGATTAGCTTCAGGTTATCCACAAAATCGTACAGTCTCTGCAGGGCATTCTTAGCTGCTCCCAGTCCGTCGAAAGTGAAATTGAGTTGCTGCCGGTGGTGAGTTGCCATCAGCAGGTACCTTATGACGATTGGGTTGTATCCTTTCTTCAAAAGATCCCGCAAGGTGTAATAATTGCCCAGCGATTTGGCCATCCTTCTCCCCTCCACCATCAGATGTTCGTTGTGCAGCCAGAAGTTAACGAACTTCTCTCCGGTGGCCGCCTCGGACTGGGCGATCTCGTTTTCGTGGTGGGGGAAGATCAGATCCACTCCACCGGTGTGTATGTCAAAATGATTGCCCAGATATTTCATGCTCATGGCGGAGCACTCGATGTGCCATCCCGGCCGTCCCTTCCCCACTTCAGTCTCCCAGAAGACCTCGCCATCTTTCTCCTCCCATCTCTTCCACAAGGCGAAATCCGCCACCTGTTCTTTTTCGTATTGATCAGCGGCCACCCTGGCACCGGCCTTTAACCCGGACATGTCCATCCGGGAGAGCTTGCCGTATGGGGAGAAGGAGGCAATTCTGTAGTAGGAGGAGCCTTCGTTCTCGTACGCATGGCCCTTCTCATGCAGGCTCTTGACCAAAGCCACCATATCTTTGATATGAGCGGTAGCCTTGGAGTAGATGTGGGCTGGCTTGATGTTCAGGCTCTTAAGGTCCTCGAAGAATGCCTGCTGATATCTCTCGGTGTATTCCGCGAGAGGTATCCTCTCCTTACGTGACCCACGGATGGTGTTGTCGTCGACGTCGGTTATGTTGGTCACGTAGGTGACCTTATAACCTTTGTATTCCAGATAGCGCCGCAGAATGTCACCGAAGACATAAGCCCTGAAGTTTCCTATGTGGGCAAAGTCGTATACCGTGGGTCCGCAGGTGTACATCCGGACCTCCTCCGGATGAATGGTATAGAACTCCTCCTTCTGTCTGGTCAGAGTATTGTAAAATCGCAGCGCCATCTTGATCCCTTGTTCTTGTGATTTCTATAGTGGTTTGACGATGGTAGTCACCCGACTTATCGGGCCCCAGTCGCTCAGTGAATTGAACAACCCCAAAACCCTCGTGCCCATTCGGTTCACAGGCGTATTATCGCCTAATTCTTGAAGAGACTTGAGACCATCTCCGGTAATTTCGTTAAGTCGTCTATCCGCGCATCCGGTTTTATCGGGGCCGAATAATCCCTCCCCTCGTGATACGCCAAGATGCCTTTCATCCCCACCTTCTGGGCTCCCCCCACGTCTTCGACCAATCTGTCTCCTACAAAAACCGCCTGCCCAGGATCGACGTTCAGGGCTTTCAGCGCCTTCGAAAATATCTGCGGGTGCGGCTTTCTGACTCCCACGCTGGACGAGAAGAAATGGGCGTCGAGGTAGGGAAATAACCCGAATCTTTTCAGCTCCGGAAGGTGAAATCTCTCCGGAAAGATGGTGTTGGAAACCAGTCCGATCTTCAGGTTCCCCTGCTTGAAGCAGCTCAAGATCTCCTCGGCACCCTCGATGGGGGTCAATTGATCGCTGATCGGCTGGTAATAAACCTCCAGGAAAGTCTCGCAAAGCCCGTCGGAGGTACTCAGATTGAGGAGGCGGAAGAAATTCCAGGCAACCGTTTCGGCTTTGAATTCGTTAAGGTTGTTCTCCACTTCCTTCCGGGCCCTGAGGAATTCATCATCGAGCAGTCCGGCGAACTCCTCAACCTCCGGCAGGCTGAGGTTCTTCTCTTTGAGAAACCCGTAACCTTTTTCTGTACAAACTCTTCCCAGAACGTCCCAGGTGGAGTTCTCGAATTCGATAAGGGTGCTTCCCATGTCAAACAAGACAGCTTTCAGTTCCGGTGGCTTCATTCTGATTCCTTGGGACTCTCTTAAGTTCAAGACGATTTCGGCTTAAACACCTTCGGTAAAGAATTACTTTACATACGCTCTCAGAAATGATTTGTTTATCTTTTTCAGAACGGCTGGCATAGCTTGCCAGCGTTGTGAAGCCGGATCACCTGTGTCAGGGGGAGAGCAACAAAAAACAGGCAGGCCTCTTAAGGCCTGCCCACTCAAAGCAGATCGTTTACACAAAAAGGATTGCAGAACGTTATTAACTACCGGCAGTCCTGCAACAACGTTTCGGAAATATTATAATAGAAGCGCAGTTGGGCCAGTTTCAAGCCGTGGTTGTCATAGTCCCAAAAGTAACCCTCGAGTGCGTCGTCAAAGAGACCCACCCGTTCAACGTCGCCATCGCCATCGATGTCAACACAGAGGGTCAGGAGATACTTGGTCGCATTTATGAACTTTGGCTGCCCATGCTTGCGCTTTAACTCAAGGTACTCACCTGAGCAAACGGTGTCGCCCTCTTCATCTACAGCGCAGAGAGTAGTGTGACTCCATCCACCGGGTGTTCCCAGAGCCCGCGCGTAGACCACATATGCAGTGACCAGATCATCATTCGGGAAAGGGTCGGGCAACTGGAATTCGGCTCTTCCATCTGTCCCATTACAATCCAGGACCTCAAAACCCTCCCCTTCAGGTGCTTCCCTCAGCATTATCTTCGTATTGCCCCACAATTTGACGAAAATACGGTGTCCCTGACCGCAATTCATATTAGGGTTCTTGTCCTTTTTAACCCCTATGATATTCAAATTGTAGTGAGGACCATGCGGGCCGCCATGCCCTTGAGCAAAAGCGAGCTGGCTCGGCGTTTCCGCCACACCTGATAAGACGGGGAGGTTTGGACTGAAAGCAATCATCGCCAACATCCCGATGAAAGCACTCACACAGGACAAAAAGGTAAGTCTATTCTTCATCTCAGCATCCTCCTTTTTTCTTCAATCCTTCGATCCGCTTTGCTAATTTTTCTATTTTGTAGTCTTGCCTGCAAAGCCTGGCCTGGTGTTGCCAGAAGCCTGGCACCCAAACTCAGAGATCGACCCATTGATTCCACAACCATGCCGCCGGATAGTCCATACTCCATTCTTGTTTCAAAGACGAAACTCACCAGCTGACTCCCAGGGCAATATTTCCCTTCCCGATTTTCACCTCCTTTGGGGGAATTCTTTGCAGAACTGATTCAGGTGATTACGCAAGAAGTACGTCTTGCCACTTCCTTCCTGCATACAGTCTTCTTTCCTGATAGGTTTATCAGTTTTCCGGAAGAGAGCGCTAACCGTAGTAACGCCCTGATAGCGACTTTTGATAATTGGTTATGCCTTCCCTGGCTGGAGCCATCCCCTATCGGAACTCAACAAATCCTATTGTACGCGATGAGCTTGATACTCGCCTTCCTATGGGCTCCCCTCCTATGCAAGGAACAAACCAAACCTCTTGCCCCATGTCAAGACCTTTCTCTGCTCTCGGGCTCGGGAAACGCAGATTGTGCAAATTTTGAGCAGGAGGCTCTGTTTCGACTGACTCCAGGACATCTCTACCAAGAGCGCGTCGAAACCACAGGGCAGGTCAGTCTTCGCCGAAGTAATAATCGTCCAAAAACAGCTTCACCCTCCCGGTGCTGCCCAGAACGTCGACTGTCAGCGAGCCCAAGTACTGCTCCCCCTCCGAGTAGGAGTAGAGCAGTACCTGACCACTGCTGGCCGCTGACCCGTTCGGTCTGAAAATAACGGCGGAACTGGGAAAGGTGTCGTATCCGAAATTGACGTTTCCAGGCAACGTATTGGTCAACACGACGGAATCGGAGCCGGCATCATATGTAAAGGATGATGGGTTTGCCAGATCGTGAAAAAGGACGTACTGGTTCTCGGTGTAGTCGAAGTAGACCCCGAACTGGTCCCTTTGCGAGACAGCGCTGGATCTGGCCAGTCTCATGGACGAAAGCACGTCCCTTCCTGCCGTCTTTAGCTTCAGTCGCTCCATCACCTTTGCAAACTGTGGTATCGCCAGCGCAGAGATCACGGCAATTACCACCGCCACGATGGTGAGCTCCAGGAGGGTAAAACCTTTGGTGTTATGTTTCATCTTCATATATCTCTCCTTTTCATTACAGCTCACGCCATGTTCCGTTGACCACTTTGTAGGTGTAGATGTCAATCGTCTCACTTCCCGGCATGCCCGGCGGCAGGTTGTCGACAATCGAAGGAACGTGAAACAGATCCGGCACGTTATCAAGCTGGAAGTAGTTGGAGACCATTGCTCCAGCAAACTGGTTCTGCTTTTTGTTGGTGATCTGGTCACCGGCGAAAAATGCTCCCATGATATTCAGCTGCGCGTCGCCTTGCCCGGTCCCTATGCCCACATCATCGTACGCTATGAATCCCAGCACATCGTCGGTGGGAAACGTCCCATTAGACAGAACGTGAGTGCTAACATTAATATCTTGTTCAGAAACCAGGGTTCCTTTACCGTCAAAGATGACCGGAGTATGAGTAGCAGTTCCCTGTCCGGATTCAATGTCGATGTCTCCGGTTACGTAGACGATCCCGCTGATCTGCAGGTTTCCGCTGGCGTCCATGGAGATACTCCCAAAGCCGTTGGAGACGGAAGCCATGGCCACTCCCGGTTTCAGGGTCAGATTGCCGCTTATCACCAGGGCGTTGTTGTTCAGATAGTTCATATAGGTCGGATAGGTAATTCCGCTGCTGGGGTCGGTGTACGGGTCGTCGAGACCCGGCAGGCTCATCGCGTCACCCAGGTCATAGCCTTCAGCGGTGCCGTTGTCCGAGTATACGCTGCTTTCACCTTTGTTACCGCCGTAGCTATCGGTCACGTAGGTGGCATCCAGGGTTTCCTTTATCGGAGTCCCACCGCCCGGTACATCAGGAAAACCAGCGTTGGAGGTACCTGATATATCGACCCGCCCTTTCTTGACTCTTAACTCCGAGTCCAGCGTGCTCACCACCTCTCCATTGAAGCTGGTGGTATCCAGCGAAGGCAGGCGAGAGGAAAGGGTGGCAGTGATGCCGGTATAGTTGTTGTATATGTTGCCACCTCCGGTCATCTCCATAGCGATATCCCCGTCGTTCAAGTCGTCCCCCAGGATGTGCACCGAACCGTGCAGGTTGACGTTTCCGGCAATCGCCCCTCCGGCTTGTCCGGTTCCAGCAAAAACGATGTTATCCCATATGTTAAGGGGGCTTTTTTTCCTCTTCACCGTCACCTGCAGGGCTGCTTCCCCGTCCCGGTTCAGGCCGGTGGAGGTAAGGGTCTTGAAGGGAGACGTCCCGGCGACGCCCACGCTGAAGTTACCATCGCCAATAGCGGAACTGGCGTTAATCCAAGCCTCCAGGGTGTCGTTGTTTAGCTCATTGAAGTTGACTCTCAACACTCCTATGGCTAACTGAAGTCCCGCCTCGGCGGTGTAAAAGGCCATGGTTCTCTCTTTTTGGTTCCTGGCGATGTCCATGTCCGTGACCGAGGTGGTCACGGCTGCCGCAAAGATCAGGGTCAACATCAGCATGATCAAGAGCGCCATGAGCAGGGCTGAACCACGATCGTTACGTAGTCTCTCTATCATTTTCTACCTCCGTAGGTATTCACGATCCGTTCCTCAATTCGGCAGCGGCAATTAGCGTTCTGCGCCGATACCCGTCGCCGTACAACTCTGGATCTCTTCGTCCCTCGCGCGCCACCAGCGTTATGCTAACCAGATTGCCGGTTTGTGCGAATTGAATGGATTCGATATCCTCTGCAAAAACCTGAGGGCTATCCTGATTGATCTGCTTCACTAAGTTGGGGTGACCCTCGACTGCCGTGGAAACATAATACTGTATGGTATCTATCTTGGTTGAATCCCTTCGATAAACGGTCAGGGCGTTCGAGCTCACCAGAATCCTGGGATGGCCGGTTATGATCCCGTAGCCGGCGGACCTTATGTTTCTGGTCAGCTCATCCAGCAGCGCTCGCACGTTCTGCTGCATGTCCGATACGTCCGTCTGAGCCAGCCACTGATTATGCTGTGAAGCATAGAATTCCATGGCTGCACTGCCTATGACGAAGGTCATCAAGGCAGCGATAAGAAGCTCCACTAACGTGATCCCCTTTTGTTCTCTGATTCGAGCCATTTTACACTCCCATCAATACGGTTTTGCTTTGTAGCTAAAGTAGCTCACCGATCTGGGCACCTCCTGCTGGTCTGTCCAGGTAACGGTGACCTCAATCTTGTACACCCCGGCCGGGATTGAAGCATCGGAGGAGCTGTCGTCTATCTGCGTTTGTCTGGTGAAGATGTTTTGCACAGTGTTCACCGTCTGAGTGTAAGGAATCGGACTGACCAGAGGCCAGGTCTCTATCTCCTCAAACCGATCCAGGGCGATGGCGTCTGCCACCGTTACTTGATTTGAGTAAGAGTTACCGAACATGGAGACGACAAGCATCGGTGCCAGACCCAAAACGCCGAACCCCAGGATGAGCATTGAGATCATCACTTCCAGCAGGGTTATCCCCTTTTGGTTTCTGAGACGTCCAGATAGATTTCTTTTCATCTTTTGAGCCTCCTGATTAAACTCTGATTCCAAGCGATGGAATAGCAACCTTCGTGCCCATACCCGCCCTATTTCATCTCCCCACGTGCGCTGCCCAACCTGTTGATCCTTAGTGGGTTGGCTGACCACTAAAGGCGTGGTCAAAACCCAGACACCCGGCTGGGTTTCTTTGTCACTCCGATCCTTGACCACAAGCAACAGGGTGTGGGGAATTTCCTATACGCCCCGGGAGGGTATGTTCTATTCGGGATTATGTGGAAGTTGAGCGATCCGACGTGATTCGGTCGAGACGGAGAACCATTACGAACTGGCTGCTGAACCTCCAGGAGGAGATGAAATTCAGGGATTGAAAGACAGCCGGAAGGTTCTTCATAAAAAAGAGGATAGCCCGGTTGAGGCAAAGGAGGTGAGAACCGAAAGGTCCCTTGGCTCAGCCAGCTATCCTCAGCTAACGGCTTTTCTTCTACAATTTGTCTTATCGGCATATGGTGGTTCTCCTTAACCGGAGCGAATCCCGCAAAGAAGGAGCGTCCTAACCCGAGGCCTCTTCACAAAGGACAACCGCAACCCGTTTACGTAGGTTCAGTTTTAGCACATTCATCTCTCACCTCTAAAGATTGAACTTTTCGCGGTCGACACCTGTTCTGTGAGCCGAAAGGAGGTGAGAACCGGAATGAGAAAGTTTTTCTATCTCTTGCTGGCCGTCTGTCTGCCCGTCCTTCTCCCCACCAGCCTTTACGCCTGGGACATGTGTGAGACTTCAGTGGAGACTCTCGACGTGGCCGGGGAAGTGACCTTCACTTCATCTTTCTGCGACTGCGTGGATGGGGATGTGATCATCATCGAGCTCTGGCCGGCAGACCCGGGGGTGACGATCGACAGTGTGGCCTTCACCAAAGCAACGCCGCATTGGAAGAGCAACGAAAGCTGGGCGGAACAGGGTGGAGTTACCTTCTATGCAGTAGACGCCATACTCCACAAGGTGACGGAGAAGACGCACACAATCCACCTCTGGGTGTACCTCTCTACCGGGGAGCACATCGGGGTGAATGCCCACTTCTAAGGGGCTGACTCTTTCAAAACGACTCTTGTGGGCAAAGATTCAAACCGCCGGAATCGTGAGCAGCCTCAGGTTCCGGCGGTCCTTTCATGAGAAATGCGGCGGGCAAGAATGCCCGCCCCACGAATTCACACTTTGTGCAGCAGATACCGCCGTCGATGGAATGGGTCAAACGAACTAGAGCACAGACAGAAACGTGACGGAGAGTAAAGTGAGGCGTGTGGGGCAGTCAGGCACTCCTGACCACTGCCAGAAAAATGCATAATCTTGGAATATGCTGTTGTGGAGGCGCTGTGGCCAGAGCACTGTTTCTTTGACAAAGGCCACCACGCCAAACACCAAAACTCGAAAGGAGGTGATGCACGGCCCAGAAAGCAGATTCAGAGAAAGGAGGTGAGCAACGGAAAAAGAGGTTGAGTCAATTGCTCTAAATAAACGAAAACCTGTAAGCGCAGTCTAGGGAGGAGCCAAAGAATGAGTAAGAGAAATCTCATTGCGTTCGCCATGGTGTTTTGCCTGTTTTGTGCCGTCATCGCCCAGGTGCCCGCGCAAGATCCAATCACTTGTGGAGAACTTCAGGCCATGGTGCAGACAGAGGTCGGGAATGAAGATGACAATCCGGACAGGTACAGGAATCATGGAAAATACGTCAGCACCGTTGCCAAGCTGGTTGACCCATACCTGGAATCAGGTGAGATTGATTCGGTGTGCGCATCGTGCATCGTGAGTCAGTTTGCCCGGGGTATACTAGTGGAGAATCAAGAGCTTTGCGAGTTCTGATCCTGCTCTTATCGTGCCCCCTGACGTCCTGGGCGCCTGCATCCAGCAACAAACACTCACCGGGCACACCAGGGTAAACGCCCACTTCTAAGGGGGCGACTCCTGGAAATGACTCTTGTTGGCAAAGATTCAAACCGCCGGAACCCTGAGCAGTCTCGGGTTCCGGCGGTCCTTTTATGAGAAATCCAGCGGGCAAGGACTTGCCCTGAGGGGTTTAGCCCAAGGGTGCCCGCCCCACCAAGAAGGATGATCTTAGGTATGCGTAGGCGGGATTCACCCTGAAGGGCTCCCCCCCGTCCGGGGGATCTGTCTACGGCATGACCAGCCCCGCAAAATACAGCGGGCAGGATGCCCGCCTTACGAGGACTCGGGTTCGTCTCTCTTCAAGGCCAATCTGGCGATTCTGTCAACCAGTTCGGGAAAATCGATGCCCAGAGCTTTGGCTGCCTTGGGCACCAGGCTGAGGGAGGTCATGCCGGGGAGCGTGTTTACCTCCAGGCAGTAAAATCGGTGATCGTCGCCGTATCTGAAATCCACCCTGGCGTAACCTTCACATCCCAAAGCCTTGAAAGCCTTCAAGCTTATCGCCTGAATCTCCTTCGTTTTTTCCTCAGAGATCTCAGCCGGACACACATAGCTGCTTTTTCCGTGGGTATATTTGCACTCGTAGTCATAAATCCCGTGTTCGGGGATGATTTCCACCACCGGCAACGGCGTATCTCCCAGGACACCAACCGTCAGCTCCCGTCCCGTTATGTACCTCTCCACCAGAATACGGCTGGAGAACTCCCGGGCACACTCAAGGGCTTTCTTCAAATCCTCACTTTTCTCAACCACGGTAAGACCGACCGTGGAACCCTGGTTGTTGGGCTTGACCACGCAGGGAAAGCCGAGGCTGCTTTCGATTCTGTCTACGATGGGGGAAACATCGGAAAGATCGGGGTCGTCGACAAGAAACCACTCCGGCGTCGGTATCCCTTCCCGCTCGAATATCTTCTTGGACATGGCCTTGTCCATAGCCAGCGCACTGGCCAGCACGCCGGATCCGGTGTAGGGTTTTCCGGTCAAATCCAAAAGCGCCTGGATGGTTCCGTCCTCCCCCTGTCCTCCATGAAGGGCCAGGAATACCACGTCCACCTCGGAGAAATCAAAGGAGTGGATGGCCTCCAGAGTTGCCTGCTTGCTTTTTCTCTCTAATTCGGCTACGTCCGGTGGTTTCTGCTTCACACCTCCGGGCAGGTATTTTCCATCGTTCGACAAGAGCTGCTGCCCCTGCGCCGCATCCAGGGCCAGCACCTGATGCCCGGCATCTTTTAAGGCCTGCACTATGGCCTCGCCGGAGGCCAAGGAAACGTCTCTTTCCGCCGAGGTTCCCCCCATCAAGACTAGTATCTTCAATTTTTCTCCTCGTGGTGTTTTGTCGCTTTTCCGAGGGTCGGATGTCCTACGGATCCGTTGGAAATCCGACCCCTACAAATCCCTCCCCGACCTTATCCGCTTGATCCGTTCAGTCCGTTGACTGCTGCTGCAGGGGTGGAAGCCCTGCCTACGAGCCTGGCCTTAGATTTATCCGTTTCATCCGTTCCATCCGTTGACCCATCCGCTCAATCCGTCCGGACGGACGCCCCCAGACGGGCCCGTATGGGCGTCTGGGCGCTTCATCCGTTGACCGATTTACCTCTGAATGTCTTCAACAGCCAGATCAGCGCTATCACCACAACTATTGCCAAGACTATCTTGTTATAAATCTGCAATATCTGAAGAATCTCCCGCCAGTTTTGCTGCACCTTGAAGGCTAAGAGAAGTATTATGCCGTTCCACAGGATAATGCTTATGGAAGTGTAGATCGTCATTTTCTTCAAACTCACGTTCCCCACGCCCGCGGCCAGCGCGACCACGGATCTCACCCCGGTGAGAAACCGGCTGAAGATCAGAACCTTCTCCCCGTACCTGGCGAACCACCTTTCCACCTTTCCCAGGTGAGCCCGATCGAAGACCCCTTTTCCCCTGGTGAGAAAGAGCTTTCTCCCTTTGCCCTTCCCCAGAAGGTAAAGGAACATCGCGCCGCTGAAGCATCCGAAACCAGCAGAGAGAAAGACCAAGGGGAAGTTAAGATGGCCGGTTCCCGCCAAGTATCCTCCTGCGAAGGTAATCACGTCTCCCGGATATGGAGGAAATATGTTATCGAAAAAATTACTGAATAAAATGAAACCATAAAACCAGATGGCTCCGTGTGTCAGCGCCAGGTTCAGAACGTTTTCAACTTTAAACCAAACGAGTTCACTCATATCGAATTCAAGTGATTCGCATGTCCGAAAGTCCCCCTGATGGGGGACATTTCGGACCTACGGTCGCTTTTTGTCTACAAGAACCACCGCGTAGGCGGCCATCCCCTCTTTTGCTCCCGCAAATCCCATCCCCTCCGTTGTGGTCGCCTTCACCGAGACACAATCTACGTCAATCTCTAAAGCGCCTGCGATGTTTTTTCTCATTCTTGGGATATACCCGGCCAGCTTCGGCTCTTCAGCCACGATGGTCGAATCTATGTTCGTTATGCTGGCGTTTTCCTTCTCCGCCAGATCATTTATCATTGACAGGATTTTTAGACTCGAGATGTCTTTGTATCTTTGATCCGTGTCCGAAAAATGCGTTCCTAAATCGCCCAAGGCCAATGCGCCAAGGATGGCCTCGCCAACCGCGTGAGAGAGAACGTCTGCGTCCGAGTGCCCCAGAAGCCCCTTCTCATGTGGGACTTTTACTCCCCCCAGGACTAGATCTCTTCCTTCCGTCAACCTGTGGGCATCGTAACCGAATCCAACTCTAAGCATCTCTTTTTACTCCCAACCGATGGTATGCCTTATTTCTCATACGTCCGAATGAACTTCTCAGCTATGACCAAATCTTCCGCTGTCGTTATTTTTATGTTCCGGTATTCCCCTTCAACAACCGTGACCTCCTGTCCTAATCTTTCGACCAGCATGGCGTCATCCGTTCCTACAAAACCCTCCTCGATGGCTTTCTCATATGCATTCAGGATAAATGAGTATTCAAACACCTGCGGGGTCTGTACCAACCACAACTTTTTTCGATCGAGCGTGGTCACGACGGAATTCCCTTCAACCCTCTTTATGGTATCCTTCGCTGGAATGGCCAGAATCACCGCTTTCTTTTCCTCACACAACCTGATCGACTCCGAGATCTTCTGCGGGGAGACAAAGGGCCTGACCCCATCGTGGATGGCCACCACCTTGGTGCTGTTGGGACACGCTTTCAGGCCAAGGTAAACTGAGTCCTGCCTTTCCTTACCTCCACAGACGATCTTTTTCACCTTTTTGAAACCATATGGGTCCACGACGGCCTGCGAGCAGTACCCCAGGTAATCCTCCGGCACGACCAGAACGATTTGATCGATCGTCTCGCATGCCTCGAATCTCTGCACGCAGTGCGCCAGGATGGGCTTGTCACCCAGGTTCAGGAATTGCTTGGGCAGCTTCCCCTCGATCCTGGTTCCCTGTCCACCTGCCACTATGACGGCAACTGCGTTCAAGACTACCTCCAGGTCATTCGGGTCGGATGTCCTACGGATCCGTTGGAAATCCGACCCCTACAAATCCCTCTAAGATTCTATCCGTTGCATCTGTTTAATCCGTTGACCCATCCGTTGCATCCGTTTAATCCGTTGACCCATCCGGTGACCAACTTTCTAAATAATCACCATCGCATCCCCATAGCTGTAGAACCGATACTTCTCCTTAACCGCCTCCTGATAAGCTTTGAGAATCAACTCTCTTGAGGCAAGAGCAGAGACTAAAAGGAGCAGGGTCGACCGGGGAAGATGAAAATTGGTTATCAGGGAATCGACCACCTTGAACTCGTAGGGGGGGTAGATGAACTTCTTTGTCCATCCCGATTGCGGTTCTATCCACTCAGTCTCACCATGCTTCGCTGCGGTCTCTAATGCTCTCACCGTGGTGGTCCCCACGGCTACGATTCTCCTTCCGCTCCTTTTGATCCGGTTGATCTTCTCAGCCGAGGACTGGTCGATCTTGAAGTGTTCGGATGCCAGGGTGTGCTCTTCAGGATGCTCCACTCGAACCGGCCTGAAGCTGTCCCAGCCCACGTGAAGGGTTATAGCGATTCTCTCCACACCCTTACCTGCGATCTTCTCCAGCAGCTCCGCGGTGAAATGAAGCCCCGCAGTCGGAGCCGCCACCGCTCCGGTTTCCTGGGCGTACACTGTCTGGTAGGTGTTCCTATCACCTGCTTCCGCTTCTCTCTTTATATACGGGGGGAGCGGTACCTTTCCGATTCTCTCGAGAACCTCGAAGAGGTCTCCGTTGAAATTGACCTTTGCCAGCCGGCTTCCCGACTCGGTCCGCCCCAATATCTCACAGGCCAGGCCGTCCTGTTCAAAAGCGATCAGGGAACCTTCCGGAACTTTTTTGTGGGGCTTAACCAGAACCTCCCAGAGTTTGTCGTCTACTTCCTTCAGAAAGAAGACCTCCACCTTTCGGTCATTCTTCTGATTTATCCCGAAGACCCGGGCGGGAAAAACCCTGGTCTGGTTGATAACCAGCCCATCACCCTTCTCCAGATAATCAATCAGCTGATAGAAGAGCTTCTGGTCGATTCTCCCGCTTTTTCTATCCAGGACTAAAAGCCGGGAATGATCCCTCTTTTCCGCCGGATACTGCGCAATCAAACTTCTGGGAAGAGGGTAGTCGTAATCTTTCAGCGAAATGCTCATTTCTTAGACCAGAGGAAAACTGCCGAGAGCAGAAGTGAAAGGATGATGCTGGTAATGATACAGGTAACCACGGGGAAATGGAATTCGAAATTCTTCTTCTCGATATATATGTCTCCTGGCAGCTTTCCGAGCACGCCTGCTTTGCCAAGAACAAAGACGATCACGCCGACTAAGATCAGGAAAACTCCAACAGCGATTAGAATCTTGACAAAGGTATCGAACATGGTCGTTGTTCGCAGGTTTGTTTCGGAAAGGTTGATCTGTATCGGATCACAGGCAACTGACATTCTCAGACTTTTTTCACTTTTCCACTTTGGCTTTGCGCAGGTACCGCTCCTTTTCGCTGAAGATGCAGCCGCAGTATTTTTGACTGTAAAGCTCCATACTTTTGGCTTCGTCCTTTCCCTCGTAGAAGCCCGGCCGGAAATCGTCATAGAAGAATTTGATCCCTAGATCTCCCCCGATCTTCTCGCCTATCCGTTTTATCAATTCATGCTTCTGATGGGGACTGATCAAAAGCGTGGTGGTGAAGGCATCGAAGTTCTGCTCCTTGGCATAGCTGGCGGCTTTTATCAGCCTGATGGTATAGCAGAATCGACAGCGATTCTCCACATCCTGGATCGCCACCTTCAGGAACTTTTCCAGATCATACGAATCGTTATAAAAAACCGGAAAGGATTTTTTCTGCTCCAGCGATTTTAGCGCATCCAGTCTCTTCTGGTATTCGGTGAATGGATGGATATTGGGGTTGTACCAATACCCGAATACCTGATGCCCGTTCACCGAGAGCATTTTGAAGGGATGGATGGCGCAATTGGCACAGCAGACGTGCAGTAGAATCCTCATCCTCCCCACCTCCCACAAGTCCGCCGTCGGTTGTCCGCCGTCCGCCACTGTCTTGATTTACCTTCTGAAATCCGAGTCATAATAGGCTTTCCTGTGCCCCTTTCTCCCTGGTTATGCCCAAATGCTTGTATGCCAGCTCGGTGGCGGTTCTGCCCCGCGGGGTGCGATTCAAGAGACCCTCCTGAATCAGGAACGGCTCGTATACCTCCTCGATGGTCTCCCCCTCCTCACCTACGGCCACCGCCAGGGTGTTTATCCCCACCGGGCCGCCCTTGAACTTATGGATGATTACCTCCATTATCTTCTTGTCCATGTCGTCTAAGCCCAGTTCGTCCACGTCCAGCATCAGCAAGGCGTCGTGGGCAACCTGCCGGTCTATCTTTCCCTTCGCCTTGACCTGGGCATAGTCTCTCACCCGGCGAAGAATTCGGTTGGCCACCCGGGGAGTGCCCCTGGATCTATTGGCGATCTCCCGGGCTCCCTCCTTGTCGATGCTGACTTCTAATATCTTGGCCGATCTCAGAACGATCTTATACAGGTCCTCCGGCTGATAGAAATCCAGCCTCCCCACCACCCCGAATCTTGAGCGCAAAGGTGAGGTCAAAAGACCGGCCCTGGTGGTGGCTCCTACCAGGGTGAAGGGCTGCAGGTCGATTTTCACCGAGCGGGCAGATGGACCCTTCTCTATCATGATATCTATCTTGAAGTCCTCCATGGCCGGATAGAGGTACTCCTCCACCACGTGGTTGAGCCGGTGAATCTCGTCAATGAACAAAACCTCCTTCTCACCTAAGTTGGTCAGAAGCCCGGCTAAGTCTGCCGGCCGATCCATCACCGGGCCGGAGGTAGACTTGATATTTGCATCCATCTCCCTGGCGATTATGTGGGCCAGCGTGGTCTTTCCCAACCCGGGAGGACCGCAAAATAAGACGTGATCCAAAGGCTCGCCTCTTTTCCTTGCTGCCTGGATGAAGATGCTCAGGTTCTCCTTGACCTTCTCCTGACCCACGAACTCGTCGAATTTCGTGGGTCTTAAGGTGACATCATATTCGAATTCATCTTCCAGCCTGTCCGGAACCGTGAC
The DNA here is from genome assembly GCA_965369445.1 of uncultured bacterium. Taxonomy (GTDB): domain Bacteria; phylum Zixibacteria; class MSB-5A5; order MSB-5A5; family SM1-73; genus SM23-73-3. The sequence continues at coordinate 52,599 of CBDUQU010000001.1, forward strand.
CCTCTGTGGCAATGTCAACCTCTCCGTTTGTCAATCTAACTACGTTGAAGCTTTCCTCTCCGACAATTTCTTTTCATCGTCCCGCAGCGCAAATCAAAAAAAAGATGTCGCCTCATCACTTCCTTTCACTTGGCATATTTCAACACCCTTTTTATCAACTCCTCCACAGGCAAAGTTTCCTTCGTCTCTTCAGTTACCTTGTCCAGCGCCCTCCTGGCATCAACTTTGGTGTAGCCGAGTGAGATCAGGGCCAAAGCTGCCTCGTCCACCGCCGGAGTTAATATGGCCTCTTCTTCCCTCAGATCCTTTCTCTCACCTAAATCCACCTTGCTCAGTTTCTCCTTTAATTCCACGATCAACCGTTGGGCCTTTTTCTTGCCTACACCGGAGATGGCGGTCAAAACATCTAAATCCTCCTGAAGAACAGATCTCTGAAACTCTTGCACTGAAATGCAGGAAAGAATGCTTAAAGCCATTCTCGGTCCTACTCCATTCACCCCGATCAATAACTCAAAAAGTTCTTTTTCCGGCTTGGTGGAGAACCCATAAAGCTTAAGCTCATCCTCCCGCACGTGTTGATAGGTCAGAATCTTAACCATCTGGCCAGTCTCAACTAAACTACCGTAAGTTGAGACCGGGATGTTTACCGCGTACCCCACCCCGTTAACCTCCAAGATCAAGAGGGTAGGGTTTTTCTCAATTAGTTTCCCTTCCAGATAGGCGATCAATTTTCTGTCCTTAAATATCTTCTTTTCGTTTCAGAATTCCAAGATTAAGCAATTCAAACTGAAAAATTGATTTTTTGCTTACCAGAACCTAACTTAAGTTAGGTTCTGGTACTACAACTTTAGGTTCTTCTCCAATTCAGTTGTCCGAATTTGGATCCATAGGACTAAAATTCTTTATAAGGAAAAGGTTCTTTTCGACTTAATGAAACTGACATCTCAAAGACCTCACCCCCTATCCCCCTCTCCATAAAATGGAGAGGGGGAACAAAGGGGGAGAGGTAAAAGAAAGCCTGTGGTTTTTTTAGTGGAAATAATATGACCTTGTGCATTAGCAACTCTTTTGGAGAAGACCTAAATTTTATAAACCGTTCAATGATAGCCACTTATTTAGACACAAGTCAAAAAATCAGAAGAGTGTTGTCGCTACCGAATTCAAGATTTGACGTTTAACGGTTTTTGACCAAGCATAAAACATATCAATCAGCAGACACTCTGGTAGACATTATGTAATTACGTCTGATTCTCTGAGCATGACACAAGGCTACGGCCAGAGCGTCCGCGGCATCCAGCGGCTGGGGCAGCTCTTTCAATCTTAAGAGCTTCTTCACCATGAACTGCACCTGGAACTTGGATGCATTTCCGGTACCCACGACGGCGGACTTAACCTCCTTGGGAGAATACTCACCTATGGGAAGGCCGGATTTGGAAGCGGCCAGAATGGCCACGCCCCGCGCCTGTCCCATTATCAATGCCGACCTTGCATTCTTGCTGTAGAAGGCCTGCTCGATGGCAAACTGTTGGGGGCAATGGTCCTCTATTACTTTGAGCAGCCCTTCGAAAATCTCCTTTAGCTTCTCCGGGAGCGTGCTGTGAGTACCAGGCTCGATGACCCCGCTTTCTATCAGGTCATTCTTGTCGCCATTCGAATTTATCAAACCGTACCCGGTGACTTTGCTGCCCGGATCCACGCCCAAGATTGTCACTCCGTCTTCTCTTCTCATTCTTCCTGTCGACTGAGAACTGCCAACTTCAAACTGACTACGCGCTCATCTGCTCCATTATCTCGATGGCGATATCGAAGTTGGCATACACCTTCTGCACGTCGTCGTGATCCTCCAGTTCCTCCATCAGCTTGAGCATCTGCTCTGCCTGTCTGCCTTCCAGTTTGATGGTGGTCTGGGGGATCATGGTCAACTCCGCCTGGTTCATGGGTATGTTCTTTCCATCCAATGCTTTCCTGACTGCATCGAATTTCTCGAAGGGGGTTACCACCTCGAAGTAATCTTCCTCGGACGACATGTCGGAAGCGCCCGCCTCCAGCGCTATCTCCAACAGTTGATCTTCGTCCACCTTTCCCCTGTCCACCTGAATGACGCCTCTCCTCTCGAACATCCACCCCACGCATCCCACCTCTCCTAAGTTCCCCCCGTGTCTGGCGAAGATGTTCCTGACGTCGGAGACGGCGCGGTTCTTGTTGTCAGTCAAGGTCTCCACCAATACCGCCACACCGCCGGGACCGTAACCCTCGTAACTGACCTGGTCGTAGGATACACCGGGAAGTTCGCCGGTTCCCTTCTTTATGGCCTTCTCGATGTTCGTTGCCGGCATGTTTGCCGCCTTGGCGGCCTGAACGGCGCTTCTCAGGCGGGCATTCGCGTCGCGATCTCCTCCTCCTTCTCTCGCGGCCACGGTAAGCTCCTTGATCAGCTTGGTGAATATCTTACCCCGCGCCGCGTCTGCCTTGCCTTTCTTACGTTTTATCGTGCTCCATTTAGAGTGTCCGGACATACTGACCTCCTCATCTCTTCTGAGTTTTCTTCTCTTAGCATCCCATCAGCCCCCTCTCTTTTCACTCAAAACCGAATCCGCCTGAAGAGGGCGACTCACAGCAGCGGACTGGTTTGTTCGTCCATTAAGTTAATACGCTCTCCGGCAAAAGGCAACACAAATCTAATCGCCTAAAAGTCGCTTGCTTGCGGGAGATTGGCATATCAGGAGGGAATATCGAGAAAACAGGTCACTCTACCAAGCAAAGCCAGAAGACAGTTGTACAAGTATTGACAAATTGGGTTTTTTACCTGATATTCAAGAGACCGGGTCGTAAGATCGAAAGTTGAAACAACTTAATCAGCAAGAGAAGTATTATGATATGGAGGAAGGCCAAATGAAATCAAAAACCTATATCATTTTCGCCCTTTTGTTTGGATGCTTATGCGCACAGACTGCATCCGCCCAGACCGACATAATTACTGCAGACTCCATCATCCACAGGGTTACCCGGACCATGAATCCGGCGCAATCTGAGGGCAAGATGCAGATGACCATAATGACCACCTCTAAAAAGACGCGCACGTTCGTTTATCTGACATACTCCAAGAATCACGGCGAGAAAACGCTGATGAAGTACTTGGAGCCCAGCCGGGTAAAGGGGCAGGCGATTCTGATGCTGAACAATGCGGACGATATCTGGGTCTACTTCCCCCGCACGCGCAGGGTAAGGAAGCTGGCCACTCACGCCAAGAAGCAGAAGATGGAGGGGAGCGACTTCTCCTACGAAGACATGGGAGCGGGAGATGCCTTCATCGAGGAGTTTAACTCCCGCCTTGTGGGGGAAGAGAAAAAGGAGGGACGGCGCTGCTATAAGCTTGAGCTGAAGCGCAAGCCAAAAAGCACCTCCGGTTATTCGAGACTGCTGATGTGGGTGGATAAGGAGAACTTCGTCCCGCTGGTAATGGATTACTATCACGATGACGATTCCACCCTGTTGGAGAAAGAGCTGGTGCTGAGCGACATCAAGTCAATCGACGGAATACCAACACCCATGCGGATGGTGATGTTCAACAAACTGGATAGAACCCAAACCAGCATGGAGTTTCTTGAGGTAACCTACGACGTGGATTTAGAGGACGATCTCTTCTCAGAAAGGGGAATGAAGAAATGAAAAAGTTCCTCTGCGCAACTGTTCTTTCTTTTTTGCTGATCCCCCGAGCGACTGCTCAGGACCTGGACATCTATGGATATTTTGAGCCGCAATTCAATCTGATATCTATAGACGATGACTCCTATCAGCTTCAGTCCAACAAGCTGCGGGTGGATCTGAAAAGCTATCCCGGCGAGGACATAGAGTTCGGAGCGAACTTTGACTGGATAGTCTACCACGGAAAGCGCGACTGGAATTACTGGGATTTCATTCCGGAAAGGGTCACTTCTCTGTATCATCCTCTGAGGAGGTATCGTTACCAATTCAGCTTTGACGACCGCACCTTTCTGGACAACGCTTACCTGCGCCTTTCTTTTCCTTCTTTTGATTTGATGATCGGAAAACAACAGATATCGCTGGGCACCGGTTATGCCTGGAATCCCACCGACGTTTTTAACGTCAAGGACCTGACCGATCCGACGTACGAGCAGCCCGGTCACAATGCTATCCGCGTTGACTGGCCGTTAAGAAACGGCTTCGGCATTCTGGCATTGTATTCGCCGGAATCTACCTGGGAAAATTCGGGAAAGCTTCTGCGTCTTAAAGGACGCCGGGGACACTTCGACTTCTCAGTCATCGGGGCGGAAACAGAATGGGGCGTGACTGACTATGAATACCCTTCCTTCAACCTTTTCACCTCTCACAAGCGCCGGTTGCTTGGCGGCGACTTCGCCGGAGAGCTTCTCGGACTGGGCGCGTGGGGAGAGGCTGCCTATAATTTTGTTGGAGATTTCGAGGATTTTTGGGAGTTGTTGATTGGTGGTGATTATACGTTTGATTCGCAAGCTTACCTGATGCTCGAGTTTTACCACCACTCACTCGGCAAATCTAATTACCGGGATTACGATCTAAATGATTGGCTCCGCTTTTTCTATCAGGAGCAGAAGAGCCTCACCCGGGATCAAGTCTACTGCCTGATCCAGTATCCACTAACTGACTTAATCAAAATTGGCGGATCAACGCTCCTCAGCCTCTCGGACGGCAGCATTGCTCTGGTTCCCACAGTGCTCTACAGCTTTCAGGAAAATATCGAATTCACCTTGATCGGCAACGTCAACGTCGGCCAGGAGGGCAAAGCTTACGGTAGCAGCCAGGGACATAGCCTGCTTCTGCGGGGCCGGGTCTATTTCTGATACCTCACCCCCTTTTCTTCCCCCTCTGTTTTATGGAGAGGGGTTCACCCTGCCCTTCGGTCCTGCCCTTCGGTCCTGCCCTTCGGTCCTGAGACCTCAGGGTCGAAGGAAGACCTCAGGGTCGAAGGAAAGGGATTTCCCTCGATCCTGCACTTCGTCCTGAGACTCAGTGTCGAAGGAAGATCTTCGGGATCGAAGGACACCCTGAAGGGGGAACAGGGGGAGAGGTTGACGAAAGGATGAATCAAAAATGAGAGACAAACTCCTTGCATCATGGGGAAGGTTTGCGGCGACCAAACCAGGATGGGTGGTGGTCGCAATGCTTGTCCTGGCCGTTCTTGCCGCAATTTCAGCGAGCAGGCTGACGGTGACCATGCGCTGGTCGGACCTGCTTCCCCTCGAAGACCCCATGGTGCAGGAATTCGACAGGATCATCCAGGAATACACCAACGCCTCCAACTCCATCATTGTTGTGCAGGGACCAGAACACCGGATCAAGGAGTTTGCAGAGACCATCGTGCCGGAGGTGGAAAGCCTCACCGAATATGTTGAGCGGGTGCACTACAAGATCGACGAGGAGTTCCTGAGGCGCCACGCTTTCATGCTGGCCAAGGCAAAGGACTTGAAGAAGACAGTTAGAGTCTTCTCCGACGTGAATCTGATTCCCCTGTTGACTCACATCAACGATAATTTCGAAGAGACTTATATCGCGGACGAGGAGGCGCTCTCCACCAAGCAGAAGGAGGATGAGGCCGTTCGCTACCTCGACGGGTTGCAGTTCTGGTTGCAAGTAATGGAGAGATATTTGAGCAACCCGGGCGGAGCAACGAGTGTGCTGGCTGATTCTGCGGTGGATCGTTTCCTGCTTGGTGACCCCTATTTCATCTCCCAGGACAAGAACATCCTCCTGATCATGGTGGAACCCACCTTCTCCATAATGGACATCGAAGTGGCGGTAGCCTCTACGGATTCGATACAGGCCATCCTGGACAGAACGCTATCGGAGTTTCCGGAGGTCCAAGCCGGGCTCACCGGCAACATCCCCCTGCAGCGGGACGAGATGGTCTACTCCATGAAAGACCTGAAGATGACCTCTGTGGTGGCGCTGGTCCTGGTATTGCTGTTTTTCATCCTCTCCTTTCGGATGTGGACCGCTCCCCTGCTGGCCGGTGTCAACCTCATCCTCGCCATCATCATAGCCGCCGGCGTCGGCGCGCTTTTCCTGGAGAGTCTCAACATGATGACCTCGATGTTCGCGGTGATCCTCATCGGCCTGGGCATCGATTACTCTATTCACATCATCTCCGTCTATAACGAGCGCCGGGTCATGGGGGAGGACCCGCCAATGGCAGTGCAGCAGACCCTGCTTCGTTCAGGTGCAGGCATTATCACGGGGGGCATCACCACCTCGGCGGCATTTTTTACCCTGATGATCGCCAGTTCCCGCGGCATCAAGGAGATGGGTCTGATACTGGGCCTGGGCATCCTCAGCGCCATGATCACCACCTTAGCCGCCCTGCCCGCGTTCCTGGTCTTAAGAGAGAGGATCGTGGGACGAATCCGCCGGAGACCGCCGCGTCCGGTAAGTGTTGAGTTCAAGGTGCTGGAGAGATTTGGCGAGCTACAGGTTCGCAAGCCCGTATTGTTCTTAATCGTCGGAATACTGCTGACAGGATTCTTCGTCTACCAGGCGCTGCATTCGAAGTATGATTACAATTATCTGAACATGGAACCTAAAGGGCTGGCTTCCGTCGAGCTGCAGGACGTCATGATCGAGGCTTTCGATCTTAGCCCCGACTTCGCCATGATGACAACCTCATCCATAGAGGAGTCAAGGGAAATCGCCGAGAAGGCCAAGAAGGTTGCGTCCATCAGCTTGGTGGAGAGCATATCCGAATACGTCCCCTCGGAGTCCCAGCAGCAGAAACGCCGCGTGCACCTAAAAAAGATTCGTCATTATCTTGAGACCAACACCGGCAACGTCAGTCTATCGGAAGACAATCTCCCTGCGCTATTAGAACAGCTGGAACGACTCGACATGAACATCTACGAACTGGCCCAGTTGTCCTTCACAGGCGGCCAGGACAAGGTTGACGCGAAATGCAAGCAGATAATCGGCGATCCCGAGAATCCGGATGATGAGAGCTCGATTCTCCAACTGGTGGACAAGCTCAGAGATGAGCCTGAGTCTGCCATCAGCGGGTTGAACCTATTTCAAGAGCAGTACAGACAGCCCTTGAGAGAGAAGGCTTACCAGATGGCGAATCCTGAAGCCATCGCTCTGGAGACGCTGCCCCAGACGATCAAGCAGCGATTTATGAACGAGGCCGGTGACAGGTTCTTAGTCACCATGTATCCCAAAGAGATGGTGTGGGATTTCGAATTTCTGCGCGTCTTCACCACACAACTGGAACGTATCGATCCAAGGATTTCCGGAACGCCTCCCCTCATGCTGCGCTTAATCGACTACGTGGCAAGGGACGGACTCCGCGCTACCCTGCTGACCATTCTGGTAGTCCTCTTGTTTCTGTGGCTCGATTTTCGCAGCCTGAAGTTGGCACTCATGGCGATGATACCTCTCGTCGCCGGCGGCTTCTGGATGGTCGGCCTGATGAAGACCTTCGGCATGATGTTCACCATGGTCAACCTGATGGGCATTCCCATGATCGTAGGCATCGGCATCGATGACGGGGTGCACCTTCTGCACCGCTACCGGATTGAAGGATTCACCAAAACCCCTATAGTTCTGAAAAGCACCGGAAAAGCCATAATGATCACCTCGTTGACCACCATGGCGGGGTTCGGCTCCCTTATGCTGGCTGAATACCGCGGTTTTGTTAGCCTGGGTGCTCTTTTGGTGCTGGGGGTTTTCGCCTGCTTTATCACCACCGTGCTATTGCTGCCCGCAATAATCGGAATCATGACCCGTCGCGGCAAGTCGTGAATTGCTGTCGGGCGTCGTAGGGGCGATTCATGAATCGCCCCTACAGCTCTGATCTTCTTTCCAACAAAAGGACGCAAACATCGAGCAAAAAACGCTTGCCTGGCAGAAGGAAACATGGTTATTTAAGGCCATACAAAAGGGCATGACAGAATAGTCGTCCGATCATGGGGGAGGGTAAGATGAACGTCTTCATTACCGGAGCTACCGGCTTCATCGGAAGTCACCTGGTGAAACGGCTGGCCGACACAGAGCACAAACTTGTCTGTTTGGCCAGACCAACCAGTGACGTTAATGAACTTGAAAAGCAGGGCGTCACTCTAATCAAAGGCGACGTGACCGACAAAGATTCCCTGCTCGAGGGTATGACAGGCTGCCAGTGGGTGATAAACCTGGCCAATCTCTATTCTTTCTGGGAACCTGACAAACAGATCTTTTCGGACATTAACATTGCGGGCACCCGTAACGTGATGGAGTGCGCGCTGGAAACGGGCGTTGCCAAGGTAGTGCACATAAGCACAGCCGGAATTTACGGCAAGCCGGCGGAATGTCCTTTCTGCGAGGATAGCCCGGTCGGCCGGGTGCGGTTCAGTGAGTATTTCCGAACCAAGTATGAGGGTGATCTGATCGCCTGGGAGCTGCACGAGAAAAAGGGACTGCCCTTGCTCATGATATATCCTACGGCGGTCTTGGGTCCGGGTGATCCCAAGGCCTCCGGCCGGTATATCCAGGATCTAATTCATCGTCGTTTGCCGGCCAGGGTTCTGGAGAATTCCGTCTTCACCTTCGTACACGTGCGGGACGTTGCCGAGGCTATTGTCAGGGCGGCGGAGAAGGAAAACAACATCGGTGAGAAATACCTCGTGGGCAAACACCAACTGCCCTGGAGAGAGATCAACCGGATGGTCAGCGAAATCTCCGGAGTCCGACTGCCGAAGATGCGTCTTCCCGACTTTCTGACCATGTTCAACGCCAGGTTTCTGACACTGGTGGCTAACGTAATAAAGAAGCCCCCCTTGTGGGGCATGGCCATTGACCAGATCAGGACCATGAAAGAGGGTTTTGTGATCGATGGCAGCAAGGCGGAAAGGGAACTGGGTATAAGCTACACACCCGTCCGCGTTGCCCTCGAGGAAGCCATAGCGTCCTATCGGTAGTAAAAAGGGGATTTTGAAGGCGTCAGAACATCTGCCTGGGGAAGCGAAAATGGACAAGCTCACAGACCTCCACTCTCTTTACAAGCACTTAGAGAAATGTGCGACAGACTACAGGTCTTCTCACGAGATCGGAGGCTTGTTCCAAAAGCTGAGAGACCTGAAGCATAAGGAAAAGGACTCTGACCAGACTGAAAAAGCTCAATGGGAGGTGGATTTCTTCAATTTCGTGCTGACTGACGGAGGTCTTAAGCCCACATTTACCTGGACCGATGAAAAGGGTGGAATCGTTGAATATCCAACCCTCCGCGAATTCGACGAAAGAAAATACGAATATCTGATCGGCAGGTTTCGTGCTACGTCTAACCCCTTGCTCAAGGCGCACTACGCACAGATAATCTGGTGCAGCCCCGTAAAGCACAGGAAGTACGCGAGCGCGGCTGTGGAGTCGCACCTCAAGCTTGTACAAGTGTACGAACGAAAGGACAGGACGGACCCCCAGGGACATCACGGCCTGGACATTCTCAGCGCGATTCGGAACTCCTACTTCATCTCTCGCAAGGCAAAATGCAAACTCGCCAAGGTCAGATCGGAGGCAAAGAGACTGGTGCTCAAATTCAATTTCAAAAGTGGCTCTTCCTTTGCCATTCGAGCCAATCTCATCAGCTTGATGCTGGAAAATAGGAAGGACTTCAGCGAAAAGAGCTTCACTGGATTCGAGGAAATCTGTTGGCGAGTGGCAAATACTTTGAGAAAATCCGGAAATGTCCACGCCGCAATAGATTTGCTTGAACTCGGCGATAGAATCGACCGGAGAAGGAGCAAGACAACGCACAATTGGCGACGGCGGATCGCTGAATTGTGGGAGGCCTTAGTCGACGAGGCGGACAAAAACCCAATTCTAGCTGGCACCAGTTACCTGGAACGCGCGATAGAAAGCTACAAGTCCCTTGGCCACAAGAACAAAGTTGCCCTTCTGGAGAAGAAATACAGTGAGCTGAAGGCTTCCATGCATTTGACTCAGATAAGGACACCGGTGGATCTGACGGAACACGTTAAAAGATGCAGAGAGATTGCTACGAAGATAGTAAGAAAGGAATCCGCACAGAGTTTGATAAAACTGCTGATGCTAGATAAAGGACTCTTGCCCGACCACAAGTCCGTAAAGAAGCGGAACGAGGAGAGTCGGAAGTACTCCGTGATTCCGCACCTTTTCCAGACTGAGGTCCTCGACCAATCCGGGCATGCCGCCCAGCATTTCACAGACGCAGACGAAAGGGAGTATTACGGGATTCTTGTGGAATATGGTCGGGAACTCAAATTCAAAAAGATGCATTTAATAAACGAGATATTTCTAACCGCTATTCGCAAGAACAAGTTGTCATCGCGAAGTCTCCTCACATTCCTCAAGAGACATTCCTGGCTAGGCAAGAAGATCACCAAGAAAGTGGCAAATAGAAAAGTAGAATACACGTGGTTAGGTGTGATTGCCCCCGCCATCCATGAATACTTTTTACAGATGCAGTACTATTTCGCCTATCCGGACTACTTGCCCCATTTAGTGTTGTGCATTGATTCTCTCACTCTGAAGTTTGAGGGTTTGTTCAGAGATATTTGCGAGTTCTCGGGCACACCGACCTCTTACGTTGTCAAGGACAAGAAGGGTAGGCCCGTGAGAAGAGAAAAACCTATCCATATGCTTCTATACGAAGAAGCAGTCGAGTCGCTTTTCGACGCGGACGATCTGCTGTTCTTTCGCTTCCTGTTGGTGGAGAAAGCAGGCTATAATCTTAGGCACAGAGTCGCCCACTCTCTGATGTTCTTCCAAGACTATGCGGTCCCATATATACACCTTTTGATACTGGCACTCCTTAAGCTAGGCAGGTACGATTTCGCCCGAGGACAAAACGCTAATCCTCCCGAGGCCAGATAAAGGGACTATTCCTGGGGTGTTCTTCTGTTCAGGCAAGGGTGGTTTCGGTCCCAGGTGAAAAATTTCACAAAATCCCCTTGCGAAAGGTTCTGGGTTTTGCTATATTCTGAACGTCGCAGAATTTTCTGAAAAGGAACATCAATATGGAAATCGATTTAAAATACGGCCGGTCGCACAAGCAACTGAAGCTAAATGATAAGAACCTGATCGGCGTGTTGAAATTGAAGGAGTCTTCCGGCATCCCTGACGTCATCGCAGCGGAAAAGGAGGCTCTTACTAATCCCATCGGATCGAAAAAGCTCTCCGAGATCGCCAAAGGCAAAAAGACCGCTTGTATCGTTGTCTCCGACTACACGCGTGGCTGTCCCTACAGCCGACTGGGCTTCAATCTTCTCCTCCCCCTCATCGACGAACTGCATGCCGGGGGAATCAAGGACGAGGATATCAAATTCCTGGTTGGAACCGGAGCACATCGAGTTCACACCAAGCAGGAGGACATCGACAACTTCGGCCAGGAGATTGTGAACAAGTACGAGGTCATCAGTCACGACTGCGATAAGAACAACGTCTCGTTAGGGAATCTCTCCACCGGAAACGAGCTTCTCGTCGACAAGGTCTGGGTGGACGCGGAGGTGAAGGTGATGACCGGATTGATCACCACCCATTATTTCGGCGGCTTCTCCGGCGGAAGAAAGGGAATACTTCCCGGAATCGTCGCCCGCGAGACCATCCGCAAGAACCACGCCATGATCGTCGATCCCGAAGTGGACATCGCCAAGACCAAAGGGAATCCCATCTCCGATGAGATGGACGAAGCTGCCCGGAAGGCCGGAGTGGATTTCCTGCTGAACGTGGTGATAAACGACAAGAAGGAGATCGTGACGATCGTGGCAGGCGATTTAGACCAAGCTTATGAGGAAGGCTGGAAAGCGTGCCGGGAACTGTATTTAGTTCCGTTCAAGGAGAAAGCCGACGTGGTCTTTGCTTGCGCCGGAGGATATCCCAAGGACGTGAGCCTGTACCAGTCGCAGAAGACCATAAACAACGGCAAGCTGGTGCTGAAAGATGGAGGCACCATCGTCTTAATCTCCCAATGCAGCGAGGGAATCGGATCGGACACCTTTGCCAAATGGCTTGCGGAAGCCTCGTCATTGGATGAGCTATTGAATGCCGATCCGGCCAAGATCGTGGTGGGTGGGCATACTGCAGTCGGAAATGCCAAGGTGCTGAAGCGATTCAACATCCTGGTGGTCTCCAGCATCCCCAGGGAGCAGTTGGAGATGAGATTCTACGAACACGCGGAAGGAATAGACCAGGCCATAGAGTGGGTCAAGAAAGAGCATGGAGAAGATTTCAGATCATACGTGATGCCACAGGGGGGATTGATTTATCCCTGCCCGGAAGGATAGATTTGCTCTGCCTGAACTCAGGGATGAGCCGGGCCGGTTTGGCCCTTATCCTGTCCATGTAAGAGAATCCAATTAACCTTTAACCTACTTTCAATGAAGGAGTGACACGATGGCAGACACTTACGTAGACGACGTAAAGCTGGCCAAGTTCTGCACCGAGGTCTTTGTGAGATTGGGCGTGCCCCGCAAGGATGCCCAGGTTACCTCGGACGTTTTGGTGGCTTCGGACCTGAGGGGAATTCCCTCTCACGGCGTTGCCCGGCTGATGAGATACGTTGACGGTATCCGCAAGGGGACCATCCTTCCCAAGGTGAAGCCGAAAATCATAAAGGAGACCTCCTCCACGGCTGCGATCGATGCCAGGCACGGACTGGGTCAGCCGGCCAGCTACTTCGGAATGAATCTGGCCATAAAGAAAGCCAAGAGAGGCGGGGTGGGATTCGTGACGGTGAGAAACAGCAACCATTATGGGATCGCCGGTTACTATTCCATGATGGCGCTGAAGAATAACCTGATAGGCATCTCCATGACCAACTCGGCTCCCTTAGCCGTTCCCACGTTTGGCCGCGCCAGCATGATCGGAACCAATCCCATAAGCGTGGTAGCTCCGGCCAGTAAAACCAGGCCCTACGTGCTGGACATGGCCACCACCGTGGTCCCGCGGGGAAAGCTGGAGGTGCTGAATCGTCTGGGCAAGCCGCTGCCTTTGGGCTGGGCAGTGGATGAAAAGGGAGTCCCCACCACCGATACGGGCCGGGTGCTGGACAACATGGGTAAAGCTGCTGGCGGAGGAGTGCTCCCCTTGGGTGGCGCAGGAGAAGACTTGAGTGGACACAAGGGATACGGGCTCTCTTTGATGGTGGACATGTTCTCCGGCGCGCTCTCCGGGGCAGACTTCGGTCCCTGGGTTAAGACCGCCAAGAAGGACGGAAGCAAGGGATTCATCAACGTGGGACATTTCTTCGGCGCAATCAAGATAGACAACTTCATCCCCTTGAGAAGATTCAAAACCACCATGGATGAGATGCTGGGAGGCCTGAAAAGTTCCAACAAGGCCAAAGGCGAAAAGAGGATCTTCATCCACGGAGAGAAAGAGTTCGAGAAAGACGATATGTACAAGAAAAAGGGCGTCCCTCTCCAAGAGAAAGTGGTGGCCGCTTTGAAGGGTCTCTCCAGGGAGTTAGGTGTTCCTTACAATATCAAAAAGTAAGCGAAGATCAAAGCCTCCCCGCCGAAGGCGGGGGGGCTTTTTTGGGCCTCACCCCCTTTTGTTCCCCTTCAGGGTGTCCTTCGATCCCGAAGATCTTCCTTCGACCCTGAGGTCTCACTTCGTGCCGAGCGCACTCAGTGCGAGGCAGGACCGAAGGGCAGGGTGAACCCCTCTCCATAGTATGGAGAGGGGGTTAGGGGGAGAGGTTTTCGATTAGACCGATACTCTAAACAGGACTAAATAGGTTACGTATCAGTTATAAGTCCGAATATACGAATGGCATTCCATCATTTATCGAATTCTCTTAGAAAGGTAAGCGATGAACAGCAGCCAGGAAAATGAGTTAAGGAAACTGTTTGAGAAAGACCAGGTGCTGATTACTCCTGAGGAAAAGCTCTGTTACTCATACGATGCCACTAACAAGAAATTTCTTCCGGATGCGGTGGTATTTCCTCGCAGCACCGAGGATACGGTGAAGCTGATGAAATTCGCCCACCGGCATAAAATTATCGTGGTCCCCCGGGGGGCAGGCTCAGGCTATACCGGAGGAAGCCTTCCCATCCACGGCGGAATCGCAGTGAGCTTCGAACAGATGATCAAGGTCCTGCATGCGGATAAGGAAAAGAAGTACGCCATTGCCGAGCCGGGGGTGATCACCCAGGAATTCACCGACTACGTGGGCAAGTACGGGTTGTTCTATCCTCCCGATCCTGCCAGCCTCAAGTTCTCCACGTTAGGGGGGAACTTGGCTGAATGCGCAGGAGGACTGAAGGGACGGAAATATGGCGTGACCAAGAATTATGTTTTAGGGGTAGAAGCTGTTCTCGCCAACGGGGAAGTGATCAAAACAGGGATTCTGGATGAAAGAGGCGAAAGCTCTTATGACCTGCAGGGGCTTCTGATCGGATCCGAAGGGACCTTAGCCGTGGTCACCAAGATCGCGCTCAGGTTGCTGGATAAACCCCAATTTGAGAAGACCGTCTTGGCCACCTTCGATAAGATGGAGGACGCCGCGGAGGTGGTGGCGGCCATAACTGCCGCCGGCGTGATTCCCTCGGTGCTGGAGTTTATCGATGGTGATACACTGGAATGCGTGCTGGATTATGTGAAACTGGAAGGCATAGAAAAATCCGAGGCCGTGCTCTTAATCGAGGTGGACGGAAATGACCAGGCGGAAGTAGACCAGGAATTCGAAGAGGTGCTGAACATCTGTAGGGGGAAAAATTCGAAGAGTTTGCAGGTGGCCCAGACTACAGAGGAGAAGGACAATTTGTGGGAGGTGCGAAGATCGATCTCCGCCTCACTCTTAAAGATCGCGCCAACTAAAGTGAATGAGGACATATGCGTTCCTGCCAGCCAGTTGCCGGCCATGATCAAAAAGATAAAAGATATCTCCAAAAAACACCAGGTGAGCATAAACACCTTCGGCCATGCCGGGGACGGAAACCTGCACGTTACCTTCATGTGCGACTCCCGCAACACCGAGCAGATGGAGAGGGTGGAGAAGGCGGTGGACGAGCTCTTTGAGCAGACCCTGAAACTTGGGGGAACGCTCTCCGGCGAACACGGAATCGGAGTGACCAAGTCGAAATACTTGGAATGGGAAGTTGGGAAGGAGGGCATCCGGATGATGAAGAAAATCAAATCCGCCTTCGACCCTGATAACATTGTGAATCCAGGAAAAATCTTCGCGTAGTATCTCATACGAAACAAGGGAAACATGACGCCAGAAGGCGGCGGGTGCCCCCCACCCACCGCCTTCTTTATATCCCTCGCCAGCGTCCCAATTAAGGGGGAGTGAACTGCTACACCGGCGCGAGCCGGAGTTTCGAGTTCAGGCGGAGCAAATGGGGTTTGGAGTGTTCGGCTTCAGCCGAACTGAAGGTCTGCCTAAAGGCAGACACTCCATATTCGGGGGACTCGCGATGATGGAAAACGGGAACCTTCCCGGTTCCCTAATCGCCGCAGGGGGGAAGAAACCGCTCAGAGCGGTAGGTCGGGGTATCCGTGCGGACTGCCCGACAAGTATCCCAGGTGTCGGGTAGCTCGCCCCCTACGGGGGATCACCCTACAGGCCCCCTACCCAGACGGGCAGGCACCCGTACGGGCGGGCGTCCGTGCAGGTCCGTAGGACATCCAGGCAACCGGACCTACAAACTCAGCGGGCACAAAACATGAACCCCCTGTTGTCCCCCTTATCAGGGGGACACAAAAAACCTCCTTGTGAGGATAAGCCCAGCCACCCAAGGGACGTATCTGAGCCCACCGCAAGCGGCGGTTCTGGGCTTTCTGGGCGTTCTGTACGAGTTTGTCGGGTGGCTCCCCCCCTACGGGGGATCACCCAGACGCCCATACGGGCCTGTCCGGGGGTCTTCGACTCCCCCAGGGGAGAGGAAAAACCTTTCCCCTCTCCACCGCGCAGGCAGATCGGCTTCGGGGTGCGGAAAGAAACGGGATTAGCTTGTAGGTTAGGAGCCTGCGGCTTCTGACTTACCAGTTGGACTTGGGGGACATGCGGGACATGGGGGACGTGGGGATGGCTATTTTTCATTTTTTTCATCGTCAGAAAATGTATTTTGGGAAAGGATT
>CBDUQU010000002.1:0-58499 GCA_965369445.1 uncultured bacterium
TCGACGTCTTTCTCGCAGCCAATAAGGTCGGAGAAACCGGATGGGTCATTGGAGTGGACATGACGCCGGAGATGATAAGAAGGGCAAGATCCAACGCCCGAAAAGGCGGGTACAAGAACGTTGAGTTCCGATTAGGGGAGATCGAAGCCCTGCCGATTGAAGATGAATCGGTGGACGTGATCATAAGCAACTGCGTGATAAATCTCTCCCCGGACAAGGAGAAAGTTTTCGCGGAAGGTTACCGGGTCCTGAGGCGGGGAGGGAGGATGGTGATCTCCGACATTGTCACCGATCAGGAGTTGCCGGACGATATAAGGAAATCATTCTCGGCTTGGGCCGAGTGCATCGGCGGAGCGCTGGTGAGAAAAGAGTACCTGAGCGCGATTAAAAGGGTCGGCTTCAGCCGAATCAGAATATTGGATGAAAAGGTATTCTTAGAGGAGGGGATGAGCGATAAAATCAAGGGGAGGATAACGAGCATCAAGGTAGAGGCGAAAAAAGAACGCACACGCAGATCACGACCTCCTCGTATGTGAACCGAAGCTTTCGATCTATTGACCATTCACCATTGACTACTGACCGAATTTCCCGGAGAGGTGGCCGAGTTGGCTGAAGGCAGCTGCCTGCTAAGCAGTTGTAGGGCTTATAACTCTACCCCGGGTTCGAATCCCGGCCTCTCCGCCATGAACCATACGATTCATGGCTCCGCTTTTTATTATCCGTCGTGTACTACGTTTACATCCTTCAGATGAAGAAAACGGGACGCTATTATATAGGGCAAACTCGGAATCTGGCCAAGCGTTTAGAGAAACACTCACTTGGCAAGACGAAATCGGTGAAGAATCGCGGTGAGTTTGCACTGGTGTATTCTGAGCAGTGTTTCTCTCGCGCACAAGCGATGAGACGAGAGAAACAGATAAAGGCATACAAAGGAGGCAATGCATTCAAGGAGCTGCTGGAAGGCTGGGATGCCAGCGCATGACAGGCGCTGAACTGGCGGAAGTCCCGCCTTTGGCGGGATAAGCAGTTGTAGGGCTTATAACTCTCGGGATGTATCAGGGGAACGAAGTCCTGATGTTATGATGCTCGGCTTCCGCATTCCCTAATGTCGAAGGATCTGAGATCCCGCCATTGGCGGGATACCCCGGGTTCCCTTCGGCTCGTCCTTCGGACTCTCGTTCAGGATCTAAGGACGAATCCCGGCCTCTCCGCTTTTTATTATCCGTCGTGTACTACGTTTACATCCTTCAAATAAAGAAAACCGGGCGCTATTACAAAGGGCAGACGAAGGACCTGACTAAGCGTCTGGAGAAACACTCTCGAGGCGAGACCAAGTCCGTTAAGAACCGTGGGAAGTTCGATGTGGTCTATGTGGAGGAATGCTCATCCCGATCTGAAGCCATGAGGCGAGAGAAGGAGATAAAGAGCTACAAGGGTGGTGAGGCACTCAAGCGTTTATTATCAGATTTCGCTGAGAAAGGGAGATCAGCCGTGGAGTTGGCTGAAGTCCCGCCTTTGGCGGGATACCCCGGGTTCCCTTCGGCTCGTCCAAAAGACTCGCTCCCTTCGGTCTGCCCGGACGCCCATACGGGCCCGTCTGGGGGCAAGCGTCTGCTTGAGCTCAGGGTCGAAGACAGGGTCTGACGACGAATCCCGGCCTCTCCTTTCTCTTTTGTCCGAAGTTCCCTCAGGCTACTCATGATAAGAGGAATCCAAGTAGTCGACACAAACGCAGACAATATCTGCGACTACCCACTGTGTGGCTACAAGAACATCAAGCAGGAGGGCTACAAGCGGAAGACCGATTGGCTAAAGCGACGCTTCAAAGAGGGGATGAAGGTCAAAGTCCTGCATTCACCTCAGGATGGATCTGTGGGGATGATTGAATACGTTCCGGGGGAATATACCTGGCGAGCGGTAGATGCAGAAGGATACATGCTGATTCACTGTATATTCATAATGCCCAAGAAACTCAAGGGCAAAGGCTATGGGTCACTTATGGTGGAAGAGTGCGTGAAGGATACTAAAAGGCAGAAAATGCATGGCGTAGCGGTCGTTACTCGCAAAGGCACCTGGATGGCGGGTAAGGAACTGTTTCTCAAAAACGGTTTTGAAGTTGTTGACACAGCGCCCCCCGACTTTGAGTTGCTGGTCAAGAAATTCAAGAAGAGCGCACCCTTGCCCAAGTTCAAAGGTGACTGGGATAAGAGACTGGGCAAATATGATAGAGGTCTGACTATCATTCGATCGGATCAATGTCCTTATGTCGCAAAAGCGTTCAGGGAAATCAGCCAGACAGCGCAGAGCACCTATGGTATTAAGCCGAGAGTAATCGAGCTAAGAAGCAGCAAGGAAGCACAACGCGCCCCTTCGCCATTCGGTGTCTTCAGCATCATTCTTGATGGCAAGCTGGTGGCCGATCATCCCATAAGCAACACCAGGTTTGTGAACATCATGAATAAGGAACAGGAATTCCTTAAGAAGTGGGAACAGCGGCACTCTTGAGATGACTGAGTCGGCCAAAACGATGGGTGGGGGTGGACATGATAGTCAAGTATGCCGTAGCATGGCTCCTGATGCCAATCATCGGGATCATAAACGGGACAATTCGACAATACGCATACAGTAACGCTCTGGGCGAGCTGCGTGCACACCAGGTCTCCACGGTGACCGGGATCTTCCTCTTCGGTCTCTATATCTGGGCGCTAACCCTTCTTTGGAAAATACGTTCATCTGCCGAGGCTATCGCAATTGGCCTCATATGGTTGACTCTAACCATAGCATTTGAGTTTCTGTTCGGGCATTACGTTATGAAGCATTCGTGGAGCAGACTGTTTCACGATTACAACCTCTTCGAAGGCAGGCTGTGGGTGCTGGTGCTGCTCTGGGTCACATTAGCACCCTACGTCTTCCACAAACTCTCCAACTGATCGGAGTGCTAACCGGTCTCCCGAAACCAAGAACTGCAAAGGTGTAAAAGTGAACAACACCGATTTTGAGAGATCTTGGCTGTCGAAGCTCTCCTCCTGTCTGGACAAGATTGTAGGAGAAGATACAAGAAAGAAAATACTGCAGGGCAGCGAGAAGCTTACATCGGATTCTCCTTCGGATGAGATTATTGAGTGGACCAGGCAGGCCATGGATCGCCTGGATGCACTGGTGGATGAAGAAAAACGAATAGAGATAATGACCGGGTGTGCCTGTCGGTATCCAGAATCTGAGCTGCGCGAAATCAGGGATGGATATGTCAAGACAAAAGACATTGGCGCGGGTCATAGGATGCTAAGAGACAGGTTCCTTTCGTTTTTGAAGAACACACTGGGGCTCGAAGACGACTCAGTCGAAGACATCATGAGTCGGGGATGGGGCTTGGCCGGAGTTAGGAAGGGAAACACGATCATTGCTACCAAGATGCCCAAAAGCGGGAACCTTGAGGAGTATCTGAAAGAGACGGATCCGAAAAAGCGGCGGGCAATCTATTGTCATTGCCCCAGGATCCGAGAGGCCATAGGATCGAACACGATAATCTCTCCCACCTACTGCTACTGCGGGGCTGGTTTCTACAAAGGGATATGGGAATACATATTGCAGCAACCTGTAAAGGTCGAGTTGCTGGAATCAGTCTTGCAGGGAGACGAGGTTTGTAAAGTAGCGATCCATCTGCCGCAGGCGAGGTGAGGCGATTGTGAAGATGAGTAAAACGCTATACGTGACCAATCGGGATGATTGGCGGGCATGGCTGAGGAAAAACCACGGTACCCAAAAAGAAGTGTGGTTGATCTATTACAAGAAACACACCGGCAAGCCGAGAATCCCATATGATGATGCGGTTGAAGAGGCGTTGTGCTACGGGTGGATAGACAGCACGGTGAAAAGGATTGACGACGAGAAATATGCCCAGAAGTTCACGCCCCGCAATGAGAAGAGCAACTGGTCCGAGTTGAATAAGAAAAGAGCTAGGAAGATGATTAAGATAGGGAGAATGACTGAAGTAGGCCTGGCCAAGTTCAAACAAGCAGGGAGGCAGAGAAACGAAAAGGCTATAAGCGAACCACCCAAGAAAAGGCTTATTACTCCTCCAGATCTGAAGAAAGCATTATCGGCGAACAAAAAAGCTCTAAGGAATTTCAAGAACTTCGCCCCCAGCTACCGGAGATCGTATATCGCCTGGATAGCTGATGCAAAGCGGAAAGAAACCCGAGAGAAAAGAATCAAGCAGACCGTCAAATGGTCTGCGGGGAACAAAAAGCCGGGCATGATGTGACTGTGGGTCAGGAAGCCCCCGTGCCCAGACGGGCTCGTCCGAGCTCCTGACACTAGGCTAACCGAAGTGCTTCATTATCCTTCCTCGATCTTCATTCTCTTTGTCAGCCTTGTAGTAGATCTCGATTAGGACAACCTTGTCCTCTTTTTCGTAATAGCCATAGATCAGCCTGATGCCGGATTTAGCGCCTTTCCCCTTGAGTGAGCGGCAGGCGAACTTGAGTACCTTGTATACCTTTGGGGTTTCTATGTCCAAATCGGAGATTCGGACCGTTCCACCGGTTTCCTTTCCTAATTTGTGATAGAGCTTCAACTGGTTTCCGATACAAATATCCAGATCATCTTCAAGGGT
Source organism: uncultured bacterium (assembly GCA_965369445.1). GTDB lineage: Bacteria > Zixibacteria > MSB-5A5 > MSB-5A5 > SM1-73 > SM23-73-3. The sequence continues at coordinate 4,616 of CBDUQU010000002.1, forward strand.
CTTGTATCGTTTCAGAAGTCTCTTCATGTCCCGCTCGAATTCAGGGAGACGCAAGATCTCACTAAATATCTTCATCGTATTGTCTCACCGAATACGGGGCAGTCCTGTAGAAGACGGATTCGTACTCTATGATACCATCATCTTCTGCCGTCAGCCAGGGAACGTCATTGTGGGAGTACTCGCTTATCTGCTTGGCACTCATATCCGAAAGCCGGCTCAGCACGTTGTCCATGACTTCCTTTCCTTCCGCCGTGAACTCAGAGAGGTGAGGATCTCTAAGTGGCATATACTTCCTTTTCGGGAAACCAAAGTGCTCGCTCTGCACTGGTTCGATCTGGTCATCTTCGATCATCTTCTCAACTATCTTCTGGAACTCCATTGGCGTGGGACCATATTTGTTCTTCTGATAGGTGGCGCCAATCAGCTGCTCCTCATACAGTTCATAGTAATCGAAATCGATGAAATAGAGGAGCTTGTAGATTACCGTTTCTCCCACGTTGGGCTTTGAGCCAACCCTGCCGAGGATGTAAAGCAGGACTTCCTTGAACTTCCTGAGGTTCTTCTGAGGAACATTGATTCTGATTTGGGCCTTGGTCTTTTTCCTTTGCTTTCCTTCCTGCAGGACGACTTCAGGCGCCTTCTCGAATTCCAGCAAGCTCCCAATTGAGACGCCGAATATCTCTGAGAGGTTTTTCAACTCAGCAAGGGTGATCTTCCTTTTTCCTGCCTCCATCTGGGAAATCGTCGCGTGAGCTGCAATTCCCAGCCTCTTAGCTAGTTTCTCCTGTGTGATTCCCATTCGTTGTCTGAGTTGCTTTATCCTCTGTCCGAGTTTTTTCTCGAACTGACTCATCATTGACTCCTTTTCTCATACCCCTTCATCAGTACACATCATGTAACGAAATCTATCGCAGGGTTGTTTGAAAAGATTACATCGGTTTGTTGCACTCGGCTCACGAATCAAACGAGATAGCACGTCAGGTGCCCTGTCCTCTTGGGCCTTCACTGCGTAGTCCCCCTACGTAAGCCTTATGCGTTTTGACCGTATTGACGAATTTCTCTTCGCTTTTATGTTGACTAAACAGGATAGCACGCATCGACCGATTTTTTCCCTTGACACGTGATTCGGCTTCGGCTATTCTGGCGGAGAGGGATAACAAGGAACAACACCAGGATTCTTTATAGATCGGAAGGCTGCTTCCGTGTTTAGCAACTCGCGTTTGGTTGAGTTAGGGTTCTAACAGAAAGGAGGAGGCTCAGAGACCGTACTGACTTCGTCCACTACCTATGAAAGGAGGTGAAGTAAGATGAAAAAGACAACGGCTTTGATAATGATGATTTTGTTTCTGGGGCTGATTGTGTATGCTTGTGCCCAGAAAGAAGAGGAAAATGAGAAGGTAGTTGATCCCGCTGAGGAGTTGGCCAAGTCCGTTGAAAACGGAAAGATGCTGTTCAGCGATACGACCCTGGGAACAAGCGGGATGACCTGCAACTCCTGCCACATGGAGGGAGGAACCAAGGCGGGCAAGATGGGTGACATGGTCGTTCCTGCCTGGGATAACCTGGCAGCAAAATATCCCAAGTATTTCGGAATGGCCAAAAAGGTCATGACCTTAGACCAGGTGAACAACTGGTGCATAGTGAATCCACTTAAAGGGAAACCACTGGCCTGGGACGACCAGAGGCTTACCGACCTGACCGCTTACGTAGCTTCCGTCAAGAAGGTGGAGAAGAAGGAGAAATAAAGCCTACGCACGGATAAAGAATTGCGCGGCGGCGGGGACAGCTTCCTTACTAAAGGAACCCCCGCCGTGAATCACCGCGCGCTGTCCTGAGGCATCCTTTCGTCCAGGGAAAGACCATTCATCCGGGAGATCGCTACGCCTCAACGAGGAAGCTGGGGGCTGAAAGTAAAAGGATTAACATATGGCGTTTCATACCAAGTCCATACTTGCGATCTTTTTTCTTGTAACAGGATTGGTGGCAGTCATCTGCATGTTGACCCTGATGGGCAGAACGGAGAGAAAAGTCAGTGCAACGTTTTTGCGAAGAATGCACAAGGGTGCGGGAACCCTCTTCGCAGTGATGTTCCTGGTGATAAGCTACTTCTGCCTGCAATACGTGAAAACGGCCGGCGATGGGCTCTCCGCCAGGGCCGTCTTTCACGGCGTGCTGTCGCTGTCGCTTTTCTTCGTCCTGGCGCTCAAGCTATCAATAGCGCGATTCTATAAACAGTTCATCAGATACGTGCCCGGACTGGGTATGACGGCTTTTGGACTTGCCTTTATCGTGTTCCTTACGTCTGCGGGTTATTTCTTCCTGGTGACAGAAAAGACCACGGTCGCAGGAGAAGCGGTCTCCGAGGTCAGCGGACCCTCGAGCGTTGGGAGAGGTCAGGGGCTATTCGACAACCAGTGTTCCTTCTGCCACTTCGCCGACAGGACCGATTCAAAGATGGGTCCAGGTTTGAAGGGAGTTCTAAGGGGAGAGACGTTGCCGGTTAGCGGAAAACCCGCCACGCCGGAAAACGTCACCCGGCAGCTTCTGAATCCCTATAAGAACATGCCATCCTTTAAGACTACTCTTTCCGAGCAGGAGATCAAAGACCTGGTGGCTTATCTGACGATGCTTTGAACCTGGTGCATGTACTGCACCGTGAACCCACCTATCTTTTGCTGGTGCGAGTGCTGCGGCTGGTGACGTATGTAGGCACCTGAACTTGTAAGAAGGAGCACAGAGAAAACGGGCGAGCAGGTTTTCTTGCTCGCCCGGTGGCTCTTTCTCTCAGTTCGCCGACAACGGACGCCTTGCCCGTGACGAACCTAGAAAGAGGTTGAGACGATCAGAGTTGATCCAAATCAGGTCAAGTTCTATTTCGACAAAAACATCTGGTCTGACATCTTAAGTATGACAGACACGGAGCTGTCGGATTTTCGGGCGTTAATAGAACCGCTGAGGAGGCAGTCAAGAATCGGAATCTGGTATTCGCCGATTGGCGTGCTTGAACTAGTGAAGCAGGTGTCGCTAGAGAAGTATTACGATGAGTGCCAGCGTGAGATTAGGTTCGCCTCTGAGATGACTGACAAGAATCTCCTTGACCATCCGTGGGATCACATCCGCCGTATCGCATACTATAAGATGGGTAAGGCATTCCACGAACCCGATACAGGTTTCCTGAATTTGTGCCGAGAAATCGCGGTACTTCCGTACAGCCAGATGAAGCACAAGATCGCTAGATTGAGAAAGGTCGCCAGATGGGAGAAGAACTGGGCGCAGGACTTGAGACAAGTCGCGACAGATATGAGAAGAGATTTCGGGCTAGAGCCGAGAGACACAAGCCTCAGGGTAGAGACGGATGAGTTTCGAAGCGTTCGCGGCATCCTGTGGCGAAGAATGAAAAACTGGCGCTATTTTTGTCAGCACTTCAGATTGCCCAGCGAACTACAGGATTTGGCGTTCGAAGATGCAATTCGTCTCTTTCCTTCATTCTTATATTGGGTGGACTACCGCATCACGTATGAGAATAAAGTCATTTATGACAACAAGAAGCCGAAGCCCTCAGATTATCTCGACTGGGAGCAACTTGTCTATCTCAACATAATGGACTACCTCGTCACCAATGATAAAGGACTGAGGAGAATACTGCGGGAATCAATAAACCCAGACCTGGAGCAAGTGACCTTAGGGTTCGATGAATTCGTTGGGTGTCTCCGAGGGCAGCTTCCGCCTCGAAGGGCTCCGGATTCGGCCGATCGGGTGTGGAAGGACACTAGGATCTGAGGCACTCTGTGTTGGGGGAGTGATAAGGACTCCGCGTATTACATCTCTTCTCTAGCCTTGAGACTCTCCTCGACTATCTTCACTCCGGAGGAGGTGCCAATCCTATTGGCGCCGGCATGAATTAGCTTCATAGCGGTCGCGTACTCGCGAATTCCTCCGGAGGCTTTGACTCCCATACTTTCGCCTGCAATCTTTCTTAAGAGCTTCACGTCTTCTACGGTGGCGCCGCCGTATCCAAATCCGGTGGAGGTCTTGACGAAATCGGCTTCGCAGGCCTTGACTATCTCGGTGGCTTTCACTTTCTCCTCGTTGGTCAACACGCCTGCCTCGATTATTACCTTCAGTACTTTATCGTTCCCAATTGCATTTCGGACATCCTTGATCTCTTTCTCCACCAGCATAAGATTGCCGGTTTTGAAGGCGCCGATATTCATCACCATATCGATCTCATCAGCGCCATCGCGAATGCCGATCTCCGCCTCTTTAGCTTTGATCTCGGGCTTGCTGGCCCCCAACGGGAAGCCGGAAACGGTGCACACCATGACCCCGGTGCCTTCAAGCTGATCTTTGCAGTACCTCACCCAAACCGGATTTACCACTATGGTAATGAAGCCATGCTCCCTGCCCTGCACGCAGAGCTGTTCCACCTGCTGCCTGACAACGTCCGGCTTGAGAAGAGACTGATCGATCATCCTGGCTATGTCCATCTGAACCTCTCTGTTTAAGTCCGCCGTCCGCCGCAAAATCCCTGAGGTTTGTTAAATCCGTTTAATCCGCTCGATCCGCTGACCGTCTTATCTGTTCACCCTTTGTCAAAAGCCTTAGGCAGTAGCTCCTTCAGAGTATACCTCTCCACTTTCCCCTTGAGATTGGCACAAACGATCTTCAGGTCCTTCACAAACTCGGAGAGAACCTGCCTGCAGGCTCCGCACGGGGTCACCGGGGGATTCCTATCCGTCACCACCGCTATCTTGGCGAAATTCCTATCTCCTTTGTTCACCGCCTTGAATACTGCAATCCTCTCGGCACAGACGGTCAACCCAAAGGTGGAATTCTCCACGTTTGCGCCGGTGTATACCTTGCCGCTTTTGGTCAACAGCGCGGCACCGACCTTGAAGTTGGAGTAGGGAGCATACGCCTTAAGTCTGGCCCTTTTAGCTTTTTCGATTAACTCTTTTTCTGTCATGATTCCCAATCTGTGAACGCGAATTTGTAGCCGCCCCGCCTTTGGCGGGGCGCTCTCTCTCGCACCCTGAAGGGTACGGCTACCATCTGATCTCCTCAAGGAAGCTCTTCCCGCTTCCCGTTCCTTTGATACCGAAAATCTCGGCAATGGTTGCGCCCACATCGGCGAAACTCTCTCGCACTCCCAGATTCTTGCCCTTTGCGATCGACTCGCCACACACCAGCAGGGGCACGTATTCTCGGGAATGATCGGTGCTGGGAGTGGTGGGATCGCATCCGTGATCTGCGGTGATGATTAGGATATCCTGTTTTTGCAGAAGCTCCATCACCTCAGGCAATCTCCTGTCGAATTCTTCCAGGCCGTGGGCAAACGCGCGTGGATCGTTGCGGTGCCCCCACAGCATGTCGAAATCGACTAAGTTTATGAAAATAAGCCCTTCTTTGAATTCCTGTACCGCCTCAACCAGCCTATCCATACCATCTGAGTTATTCTTCGAATGGATGCTAAAAGTTAAGCCCTTTCCGGCGAAGAGATCTTTGATCTTACCCAAGCCGATGACCGGCAGGTGATTTCTTTTTAGAATGTCCAAGGCCGTGTCGGATGGCGGAGGCAAAGAGAAGTCCTTTCTTCGCTCGGTCCTTTTGAAAGAGCCCGGCTTTCCCACGAAGGGGCGCGCAATTACCCTGACCACAGCGTGTTCTCCCACCAGTATGTTTCTGGCGGTCCTGCACATCTGGTACAACCTGTCTACCGGGATGATCTCTTCATGAGCGGCACTCTGGAAGACGCTGTCGGCTGAAGTGTAGACTATGGGCTTGCCCGTTCTGACGTGCTCTTCCCCAAGCTCCTTAATGATCTCGGTCCCGGAAGCGGGCTTGTTCCCCAGAATCTTCTTGCTAATGGCTCGTTCAAACGGCTGGATTACCTCCGGCGGAAAACCTTGGGGATAGACCGGATGAGGTTTCTCCGTGATCAAGCCCATGATCTCCCAGTGCCCGCTGCTGCTGTCCTTTCCTACGGAAAGCTCAGCCATCTTCCCAAAATTGGCCAGAGCTGAAGCGTTGGGACTGACCCCAAGAATGGTATCGATGTTTCCCAGGCCCAGCTTCTCCAGGTTGGGCAGCTTCAGTCCCCCCACTGCTCTTGCAGTATTGACTATAGTATTTGACCCCTCGTCGTTATAGAGATGCGCATCGGGAAGTTCGCCGATGCCGCAGGCGTCCAGGATGATCAGGATAACTCGCTTGCTCATGGCAGACGAAATCTAACGGGTCAGAAGCCAAATGTAAAGCGAAATGATGATAGACTAATCGGTTAGGCTTCCTGGCGACGAGCCTATAGCAGATTTATTAGAAAAATCAAGAAAAAGTACTTGACAAATTACGGGTTGTCTGTATTATAAGAGTAGATTTCAAAGAAAGTGGGCTGTGATTTTGTGACCCTTTGCTAAAGGTTTTTTAAAACCAAGAACCTTTAACCTTTCACTGCGGAGGGTCTTTCTATGTGTCTCTTAAAACCACAACCGGTTTTAGGGCGAGCATTTGTTGCTGTTTGCCTTTTGGTTGTTCTTCTGGTCATCAATCCGCGCTTTGCCAGAGGCCAGGCGGAATTGGACCCGGTTCGTCTGGATCCTGTGGGAAAAACCACCTTAGCGTCTATCAAGATTGACACCGTCAGCCAGACCTATCCCTCCCCAGCGGAGATCCCAATTTTGATTCGAAACGATGTGGAGATTGGTCAATTCCAATTGGAGGTCGATTTCTGCTACCAACACCTCACCTTTGTGGGAGCAGAGAGAGGAGAAGCTCTCTCCGACACGACCGACGGAAGATATGATTGGGAGAAATTCACCTACCGTCTTCTTACCCATACAGACACCCTTTACAAGGTGCAGCTCTTCGGAATCTACGATCTTCCAGATGGGCTTCCCGGAGTTCCACTTGGCCCAAACTCTGAGTATGTGAGTCTGGTAGTGCTGCACTTCGTCTTTAACAACTGGTTCCCTGAGGATACTTTTTTACCCATCGTATTCGAGTGGGAAGTGGGTGACTGCCTCGAGAACACTCTTCAGAACCTGTTCTATGATACCTTATATGTCAGCCAGGATTCTGCTCAGTTCAATACCTTCGAGTGTCCTCCGGAGAGTCTGGAATTTCTTTCTATGCTCCCCTCTTTAGAGTTTTTTGATGGAGGAATTTACGCCGCGGGCGATACGGGGGGCTGTAAACGGGGCGACATCAATTATAACAGCATCCCGTATGAGGTAGCAGATCTGGTGCTGTTTTACAGCTTCCTTCTTGAGGGTCCGGGAGTGCTTCATTACGATTCCGTGTATCAGACCTGCGCATCCGACGTAAATGCCGACAGCCTGTACTGGACCATTGCCGACCTTCTCTATTTAGTTCGGGTCATTCTCCACGACTCGCCGGAAATCCCGCTGAAAGGTGCGGAAGGTGGTTGGCAGGAGCATTCCTCTGACGAGTTGAGACTGGTTTCTTCCTCGGCTCATCCGGGAGAACTCGTTTCCGTTCCTGTGTGGCTGTCAAATTCCATCAACGCTTGGGGCACAACCTTCAAGCTGGTCTTTGACGAAAGCGCACTCTCTGTTGAGCGGGTGGAAATTGCGCAAACCCGAATCGCAGAGTGGGAAGAGGTTAATCCGGTGATCAATCCGGGCGAGCTGTTTTTCCTGGCCTTTGTCAATTTACTCCCCAGCGAAGGTGGCTATCCGTCCATTGGATCGGGTGAAGGTATCTTGGTAAGAGTGGATTTCAGGGTGGATGAAAGCGTTCCTTCTGGAACGTTTCTGCCGATCACCTTCGAAGCTGTAGAAGCTCTTGGACACTATAACTCCTACACCGATACGACGGGTCTGACCTTTGTTCAACCACCCACCGTCTCCGGCTGGATATTTACCGATGTGATCTCAGGCGATGCCAACAGCGATGGAATCGTTGACGTGGCTGACTTAGTTTACGTCATAAACTACCTATACAGGGGAGGCATGCCGCCCAGTCCGGTGAGCCTGGGAGACTTCAACCAGGATGGCGAGGTCAATCTGGCCGACTTGGTTGCCCTGATCAACTACCTTTTCCGCGGCTAACCTCAAAAGAGCCAAGAAAAAGCCCCCCTCTTGCCGGGTCAAGGGAGGGGCTTTTTTCAAGGTATCGACAGCACTCCTGAGCAAAAACCAAAAAATATCTTGACTTTGGTAAGTCATTCCCTTATAGTACTGTTGCTTGCATAAGAGAGTATGTGGGCTGGTAAACTAACGACGTTAGACGATTCTCTTGTCACATCAACACATAAGTGCCATCGGTTTTAGAATGAATAGCCCGGCTTTTACAGGAATAAAAAGATATAAGTGTGATCCACCTTTCGGGTAACCGGCTGCCCGATTCTGAGTTTGCGGTGAACGGCCTTCCCGCGAGCAAGGTCGTTTAAGTCAGGTTCCCTCAATTAGTCTCTAACTCTCCCATCGGAAGGAGTCGAGAAATGAAACTGAAAAAAATCTTCTATCTGCTGGTAGCCGCGCTTCTGTTTTGTCCCTTCGCAGCAGGCAGCGCGGAAACGTTTGAAGTCGTCGTAGAGGACAGCATTCTGGCCTATGCTGGTCAGCCGGACCTGGAAGTACCGGTTTATTTTGAGCAATCGGACGGGGTGTACTATTTTCGGGTGGAAGTGGAGTATGACCCGAGTAAGCTGGAATTCCTGTACGCCAGCACTGGTCGCTTTGGGTCTGTCAACGCTCACACTAATTTCTGCGGTCCCGGCTTTTTGCACGTTTTCGCTTTTGCAGGGGGAGACGGGTGCGCCGAGCCGGGGAGCGAACCGGCGTTTTACATCCACTTTGCGGTAGATGGGGGTGTTTCCGAGGAGACCGTCATCCCTCTGACCTTCAACGATCCATTCTGCTACTCCCTGCAGGCGGTGGTGAATGGATGCGCCCCGAGTTACCCGACGTACATCCCAACTTACGACTTTGGGAGCGTGTACATCCCACCGGTTCCGGAGTTTGAATTTGCCATCTCCGAAAACATACCAGCCTACCCTGGCCAGCCGGATCTCGAGGTCCCGGTCTACTTCGATCAAGGCGCGGGGGTGTATTACTTCCGGGTGGAAGTGGAATATGACGCCAGTAAGCTGGAATTCCTGTCTGTCAGCGGTGGTCGCTTCACAAGCTTTAACGCGCACACCGACTTCTGTGGTCCAGGATTCTTGCACGTCTTCGGCTTTGCAGGGGGAGCGGAAGACTGCACCCAGCCGGGAAGTGAGCCGGCTTTTTACATTCATTTCAGGGTGGATGGGTCGGTTCCCGGTGGGACCACCATCCCTTTGATCTTCAACGATCCCTTCTGCTATTCGCTCCAGGCCGTGGTCAACGGATGCGCGCCGGAGTATCCGGCCTACAGCGCCACTTACGATTTCGGGAGTGTATACGTCGAGGCGCTTCCGGAGTTCGAGGTCATCATCGCCGACAACATCTCCGCCTATCCCGGTCAGTCCGACCTCGAGGTTCCGGTCTACTTGGATCAGGGGGTCGGTGTCAACTATTTCCGGGTGGAGCTGGAATACGACCCGAATCAGTTGCAGTACAGATTCGCTGAGGCTGGTCGCTTTGGGATTCTCAACGCCCATACTGATTTCTGCGGCCCTGGATTCTTACATGTTTTCTTGACCGCAGGGGCGGAAGGCTGCATCCAGCCGGGAAGCGAGCCTGCCTTCTACGTTCACTTCAAGGTCCAGGATACCGTGTCGGTAGGGAACGTGATACCCTTGGTCTTCAATAATCCGTTCTGCTACTCGCTCCAGGCAGTAGTCAACGGATGCGCGCCGGACTACTTTGCCTACATCCCAACCTATGACTTCGGAAGCGTCTTTGTTGATCACAGGGGAGTCAAGTTTACCCTTCCGGACAATGTTCTGACTTATGCCGGCAGTAATGCCCGGCTCCCGGTCTACGTGCACAATGAGGAGGGCTTGATATACTTCAGGGTAGATATGGCCTACGATCCGGACAAGCTGATCTACCAAAGCGTGGAGGATGCTCGCTTTGCTGTCACCAATACCCTCTTCTGCGGGGACGATCCCGCACATGTTTCGGTCTTCTCCACCAACGGTCACTGCATCTTGGCTGATCCCGATTATCCCGGAGGAGTCGGATTTTACATCACCTTCAAGGTGCAGTCCGGGGTCCCCGTCGGAACGGTCATCCCCATAACCTTTACCGATACCACCTGCAACCTGATTCTCACTCTGGCCAACGGCTGCGAGCCGATGTACTCCACGTTCCTTCCGGAATGGGATCACGGCAGCATCAAGGTCAAAAGCCAGCCATCACCGGGTTGTCCTTTTGTCTTTGCTTGGACGGGAGAACGCTTTGAGAAGGACAACACCATCCTGACTCAATCAGAGGATCCGTACAGGTCTGAGCTTTCTGTCACAGATCATCTGCTCTTGAGGCAAAAGCCGGCCCTGGTGCAGGATGAGTACCGGCTGCAGATCCGGGAGTTCGAGCAGGAGGTCTCCTACCTGGACAATCTCGAGTTGATTGTGGTGGATCATGCTCTGGGAACCGAGGTGGCGGTATCTCCCGACGGAGAGATTCACCTGTATGAGAATGAGATCGCTCCGCTTTCCTGTACCGATCATAACGGAGTTGATCAATTGGACAAGATCAGGGAAAAGGACGGAGTCTTCTATACCTGTGACCAGGCTGGTCATCTGGTGCTCACCCTAAAGCAGGAGGTAAACTCGGAAGGTCTTCCTTCCTTTGTCGTTTCCGGGGTGGGCCCGCGTCCCCCACCAAAGAACATTCCGAAAACAGCCGGTTCGCCCGAGCCTTCCATGCTCAAAATCGAGATCCAGGCAAAGGATGGGAGTTGGATCGAACTATCCGATCTTCCTCCTCGAGATAGTCCACAGAAATCCTTCTGCTTCATTGATCCTCAATACGTGGATGAAAACGGAGAGATGAAAATCAGGATCTCCTGGACAGGCTTCTATTCGGCGGACGAGATAAGTTACTTTCTGGTGAGCTCTGAGAAGCCTGAGCTTTACCGCAATCTTCCGGTTCGGGCATCCCATTCGGCAAGTGCTCGGGTCTTGAGCCGGCTGGAGCAGGAGGATGGAGAATTCGTCGTGCTTTCACCCGGTGAGAAAATTGAGCTGGTTTTTCTCTCCCCGGGAAACCCGAAGCCGGACGTCGCCAGGGACTTCGTCTTAAGATCCCGCGGATATTATGTGCAGCAGCACAAAACGGGTGCGCCCTCCCTGCCTTCGGTCTGCCAGCTCCTGGACAACTATCCTAACCCGTTCAACATGGAGACAATCATCTCTTACGTTCTGTCTCAGGAGGCCAACGTGCAGCTTCGAGTTTACAACGTCCTGGGAGAGAGAGTCAGAACCCTGGTGGACGAGCGTCAAACCCCCGGTACCAAGAAGGTCAGCTGGGACGGAAAGGATGAGAGAGGAGAGGACGTGACCAGCGGCGTTTACTTCTATAAGCTGAAAGCAGGTGCCAGCGTGCACTCCAAGAAGATGTTGCTGCTGAAGTAACGCATTCCTCCCCTGGTTTTGGCGGCAGATGAATCACCTCAGTCTCTCACTAGGCTGAGGTGATTCTTATCTGTACCCCGCTTTTGACACTTTCAAAAGGGGCATCTGTTCTTGGCCCGGCAACCTGCGCTCTGAAGCGTACCCTAAAGGGTGCGGCTACCGGTTTGGATGTCTGCCGCCGTCTACCAGCGGATAGGATCGATCCTACCCCCTTCACCGATCTTTCTGACGCACTCAGAATGAAAAGTGGTTTGCCTGTTTTCCGTTGACAAGTGGGCAATTTGTGTTAACTTGATATGCTCTGGAGAGTTAATCTCATGCGCATTACAGATCCAAAAATAAAGCACCTGATACACCTGGCGCTGTCGGAGGATATCGGCAGCGGGGATGTGACCTCAGAAGCACTTCTGGGGAACGAACCTTCCGGTCAGGCAGTCATCGCAGCCAAACAGGAAGGGGTTCTGGCCGGATTGCCGGTAGCCAGGATGGTATTCCGGACGGTGAATCCCAGGGTCGTTTTCAGAATACTCAAACAAGACGGGGAAAGGATCAAGAAGGGTCAGAAGGTGGCTTTGATTCAGGGCAAGACGAAGGGAATACTCTCTGCGGAAAGAACGGCATTGAATTTCCTGCAAAAACTCTCCGGAATTGCCACCCTGACCGCAAAGTATGCGGAGAGAATAAAAGGAACCAAAACAAAGATTCTGGATACCAGAAAGACCACGCCGGGCCTGAGGGTGCTCGAAAAGTATGCGGTGAAGACAGGGGGCGGCGAGAATCATCGCATGGGGTTGTTCGACATGATCCTGATTAAGGAGAATCACATCAAGGCCGCGGGTGGGGTCTCCAGGGCGATCATGCTGGCGCGATCGAAGTGCCCAAAAGAGAAGATTGAGATGGAGGTCAGAAATCTATCCGAGGTGAGGGAGGCAATTGAGTCAAAGCCGGATTGGATAATGCTGGACAACATGAGGATTGACCGGATGAGAAAGGCCGTGCGAATGATCCGCTCCGCCAGCCGGGCCATCAAAATCGAAGCGTCGGGGAGCGTCAACCTAAAGAATGTCAGAAAGATCGCATTGACCGGAGTCGACTTCATCTCGGTGGGGGCTTTGACTCATTCCGCCCCTGCGCTGGATATGAGTCTGATACTTGTCGAACCGTAGTTACGGATTTGAGTAAGGACGCTTTAACTCCATCACCCGACATATGGGGGCGGGAATTCATCCCGCCCTCATGCTTAGCTCGTTCGGCGAGGGATTGGGTTTCACCCACATAACCAGGAGAGCGACGGACGTTATATGACAAGAAGTATGCAGGCAGCCGGTGAAGAGGTGCTTTCACTTCTACGAAGAAGTCGGCGAACATTTTTGAGCACAAAAGAGATCTCGGAGACGCTGCGGGTGCATCCTTACGTGGTCTATCAGGCGGTCAAGGAACTCCGAAGGTGGGACTTTGAGATCTTATCCGAAAAGGGAAGGGGCTACCGGCTGCTGAAAAGCCCTGATCTCATTCTGGCTGGAGAGGTGAAGGGAAAGCTGAAGACGAAGATTCTGGGAAAGGACGTCCTGTCCTACCGCAGCGTGGGATCGACCAACCGGTTGGGATTCCGTCTGGCAGAGGCGGGAGCCAGGGAGGGGACTCTGATCGTGGCGGATGAACAGACCAAAGGTAAGGGAAGAATGGGGAGGGGCTGGTATTCCCCGCCGGGGCTGGGTTTGTGGATAAGCCTTATCTTGCGCCCGAACGTACCGCCCTTTAAGGCCCCCGGGCTCTCCCTCTGTGCCGGATTGGCCCTGGCCCAAACCATCAGAAAACTCACCGGATTGGATGCCAGGATAAAATGGCCCAATGATTGTTTGATAAACGGTCTGAAGGTGGGCGGAATACTCCTCGAACTCTCCGCGGAGCTGGACAGAACCAATTTCGTCGTCGCGGGGATAGGAGTGAACGTTAACCACCTACCCAAGGATTTCCCCAAGAATCTCTCCGCACGTGCCACCTCTATCAGGATGGAGTGGGGAGAGGAAATCACTAGGGTGAAGCTTCTGACCTCCTTTCTCAAGAGATTTGAAGCCATCTACCTGGATTTCAAAAAGAATGGATTGTCTCCACAGCGCCAGCTGATAAAGAAGTTCTCTTCGCTTCTGGGCAGAAGCGTGACTGTGAAATTCGGACGAGAGAAGGTAGAGGGACTGGCCCAGGACATTGACGATGATGGATCTTTAGTGATAAGAACTACAAAGGGTAAGAAGGTCGTCAGGGCAGGTGAGGTGACGGTGGTGTGATTTTCCAAGAACCTCACCTTAAGCCCTCTTCTTAAGAAAGGAGAGGGAACGTGAAGTCCCTTCCTTCTTAAGGAGGAGATTCAAGGGAGGTTCGGAGACAATAATTGTCAACCGACCCTCGGCTTCATTTCCGCAATAGAACGAAAAGGCTCAGGAGTACTTTCTCAGATGAATACGGACAGCGGGAAGACCGTAGGGATTGTGGTACTGATTGTCCTCGTCACCATCTTGACGCGGGGTCTTCTAACATATTATTCCAACCACTTCGCAGATGACTCGTTCATCACCTTTCGCTACGCAGAAAACATTGCCTCCGGGAAGGGATTTGTCTATAACGAGGGTGAGAGAATACTAGGGACTTCCACTCCCTTATACACGCTGCTGTTGGCCTTGCTGGTCAAGCTGGGCTTGCCAATTCTGCTGTTTGCCCGGATAATAAATATCGGAGCGGACTGTCTCAGTGGAATCCTGATATTTCTGCTGCTGAGACAGTTCAAGATAAGTGTGGCGACGCTTGCGGCCCTCTTCTACGTTCTCTTCCCCCGGGTGATGGTCTGGTCTATCTCCGGCATGGAGACCAGTCTGTATGTGTTCTTCATCGTCGCTTCTCTTTATTGCTACCACAAGAAGAATTTCGGTTTGACCGCTCTGCTCTTGGGCTTAACCATATTGACCAGGGTGGATGGAGTTATTCTTGGACTTGCCATTTTAGTCCACTTCACCTGGCAACATAGGAGATTTCCGGTAAAGATGGCTCTGGGTTCCCTGGCCGTGGTGCTGCCGTGGCTTATTTTCTCCTTTTTGTATTTCGGCTCGCCCATTCCCAATTCAGTGCCGGGCAAGAAAGCCCTGTACTCCGCTACGGTGTGGGAGACACCCAAGTGGAGGATCTTCTGGGAGTTCCTGTTCCTGAGGATCAAAATAGGTTGGCCCATGTTGTTGCTGGCATTGGCCGGAGTCTACACGGTCTTAACCAGAGCCAAATCTTACGCCATCATAGCTCTGTGGACCGTCCTGTATTTCATCTTCTTTTTCCTTGGCGGTACCAAGATGCACATGTGGTATTACGTTCCCTTTTATTTGGGCTACCTGATTTTGGTCGCTTTAGGAGTTGATCTAATGTTCGAGACGGCGGACGGACTTTGGAAGAGGAGAATTGGCTCCTTAAGGCAGAGAGGGAGCACTGTCATGAGTCTTAACACTCTGAGAATAGCTCTTATATCTGCAGTTTGCATCCTGGCAGGACTCATTTACTTTCAGCAGATGAAGCGCACCTTCAGGTTGGTGACTGTGGAACAGATAGCCTTAGAAGACATTCACAAAAGCATTGGACTATGGCTTTTGGAGAATACTGAGCCGGGTGATACGGTCTGCGCAGAGGATATCGGCTACATGGGCTACTATTCCGGGCGCTATATCCTGGATCAGGACGGGCTCATCTCCCCTCAAGTGATTCCCTTCAACAAGAACCGAGACCGTCTCGGTTTTATAAGAGAATATAGGCCGGCCTATTTCCTGATAGGATTTGCCGGACCATATTTTTCGCAGGTGATACAAAGTGAGTGGTTGGCGGATAACTACGAAAGGCTGGCGACCTTCGACGCATCCTCCGTGGATATCAGTCGAGCAAAAATCCGCTTAGAGGATTTGGAATTGAACGTATGTAGATATGATATCTTTAAGAGGATTCCCTGAGTAGATTGAGAAAAGCATCTTCGAGAACCTCACCCCCGTCGCTGGGGAGCCCGTACGGACACCCCGCTGGCGATATTTTAAACCTGACCCTCTCCTTATAAAGGAGAGGAGACACATCAAGTCCCCTCCTTTGTAAGGAGGGGATTTAGGGGAGGTCAAACCTGTAAGGATAGTGCGTAGCATTGTCCTTAATTGAGAAAACCATCATGTTGTTGGCAATTGACATTGGGAACACCCATACGGTGCTGGGAGTATTCCGGAGCAGTAAGCTTATCGATCATTTTCGGGTGACGTCGAATCACGCCGTCACCGTGGACGAGTGCGGAATCCTGGTGAGGCAGTTTTTGCATAATCACCACAAAATCAACGGCGTGATAATCTGCTCCGTGGTTCCCCCGCTCACCCCGATCTATCAGGAGATGAGCAGGAAATTTTTGAAAGTCGATCCTGTTCTGGTCAACTGGAGGCTCCCTCTGGGAATCAAAATCCTCTATGATGACCCCTCCAAGGTGGGGGGCGACCGGATCGCCAATGCGGTAGCGGCTTACCAGATTTACGGAGGCCCCGCCATCGTGGTGGACTTGGGAACCTCCACCAATTTCGACGTGATCTCGGATGAGGGAGAATACCTGGGCGGAGCCATCGCCCCCGGAGTGGAGACCTCAGCTTCGCATCTCTTCCAGAGAGCGGCGCAGCTCTTTAAGGTCAGCCTGGAGAGACCCGGGAAGGCCATCGGCAGCAGCACCGAGGAGAGCATGATATCCGGGATCATCTTCGGATCGGTGGGGCAGATAGATGAGATAGTAAACAGGATAAAGGAGGAGTTGAAAAAGGAGCACAAGATAAGAAAAAGGCCGAAAGTTGTTGCCACCGGCGGGCTTGCAGCCTTGATGGCAAAGGAATCCAGGACAATCGAAGAGGTCAATCCGACCCTAACCCTGGAGGGGTTGAGAAGAATATACCTGCAGGTGAAAAAATCCCAAAAAAGTAGTTGACAAGACAAGTCCGGGCCTATATATTCCCACATCGTCGCCTGATGGCCTTTCCGGCATTGGCAGGTGCCAAGCCGGGATCGCCGCAAAGGCGCAGAATTTTTTTGCAAACTCTTTAGCACTCTCCGGCGTAGAGTGCTAACAGGCTTTCGAGATCAAGTGCAATTACAGTCAAACTTTCAAACAAGGAGGTTGTGTTATGCAGGTTAAGCCTTTGGCAGACAGGGTATTGATTAAGTCCCTGGAGGTGGGGGAACAAAAGAAGGGCGATATAATCATCCCGGATACGGCCAAGGAGAAGCCCCAGGAGGGAAAGGTCGTAGAGGTGGGCCCGGGCCGAATGACGGACGATGGGAAGCAGGTCGCCATGGAGGTCAAGAAGGGTGACAAGGTTCTCTATGGCAAGTATTCCGGGACCGAGGTCACCGTCGATGACGTGGATTATCTCATCATGCGGGAGAGTGACATATTCGCCGTGATTGGGTAGTCGAGCGTAGAGGTTAAAACAGTTCTCTAAACAAAATTGAAATAACGGGAGGTCGATCGATATGGCGAAGATTATTGAATTTGATGCTCGGGCACGAGAGAAGCTGAAGAACGGAATTGACAAGCTTGCAGATGCGGTAAAGGTTACGCTTGGTCCCAAGGGACGAAACGTGGCTTTAGACAAGAAGTGGGGTTCTCCCACCGTGACCAAAGACGGGGTGACCGTAGCCAAGGAGATCGAGTTAGAGGATCCCTTCGAGAACATGGGAGCCCAGATGGTGAAGGAGGTTGCATCCAAGACCTCGGACGTGGCAGGAGACGGCACCACCACTGCCACGGTTCTGGCTCAGGCCATCGTCCGCGAGGGACTAAAGAACGTTACCGCCGGGGCCAATCCTATGGCGTTAAAAAGAGGGATAGAGAAAGGGGTGGAGGCCGTGGTGGAGGAGATTAAGAAAATCTCCAAGCCGGTGCCGGGTAAGGCAGAAATCTCCCAGGTGGGTACTATCTCCGCCAACAACGACAGGTCCATTGGGGACCTAATCGCCGATGCCATGGAGAAGGTGGGGAAAGATGGCGTGATAACCGTTGAGGAGGCCAAGACCACCAAGACCGAGTTGGAAGTGGTGGAAGGGATGCAGTTTGACCGGGGCTATCTCTCTCCCTATTTCGTCACCAATCCGGATGCCATGGAGGTGCTGTTGGAGGAGCCTTTGATCCTGATTTATGAGAAGAAGATCTCCGTAATGAAGGACCTTCTGCCGCTTTTGGAGAAGATAGCCCAGATGGGCAAGCCTCTTCTGATCATTGCCGAGGAGGTTGAAGGAGAAGCTCTGGCTACCCTGGTGGTGAATAAGCTTAGAGGAACTCTTAAGGTTTGTGCGGTCAAGGCCCCCGGTTTTGGAGACAGAAGAAAGGCCATGCTGGAGGACATTGGAATCTTGACCAGCGGGAGAATGATCTCCGAAGAGCTGGGATTTAAGTTGGAGAACGTTCAGGTTCAGGATCTGGGAAAAGCCAAGAGAGTGACCATCGATAAGGAGAACACCACCATCGTGGAGGGTGGCGGAAAGACGGAAGACATCAAGGGAAGAGTGAGTCAAATCAAAAGGCAGATAGACGAGACCACCTCCGACTACGACAAGGAGAAGCTCCAGGAGAGATTAGCCAAGCTGGCCGGTGGAGTTGCGGTCATCAACGTGGGCGCGGCAACCGAGACCGAAATGAAGGAGAGGAAGGCCAGGGTGGAAGATGCCTTGCACGCCACCCGTGCCGCGGTTGAGGAAGGCATAGTCCCGGGAGGGGGCGTAGCTTTCTTGAGATCTATAGCCGCTTTAGAAAAGATGAAGCTGGATGGAGACGAGATGATAGGCGTAAACATCCTGAAAAAAGCTTTAGAGGAGCCGATTCGGCTGATAGCGGAGAATGCAGGAGTCAACGGGGCGATCGTGGTGAATAACGTGCAGGGTAAATCTGGCGCCTACGGTTTCAACGCGGAGACGGAGAAATACGAGGACCTGATCACTGCTGGAGTAATAGACCCCACCAAGGTGGTGAGGATCGCGCTGGAGAACGCTGCCTCTATTGCCTCGCTTCTGGTTACCACTGAGGCTTTAGTGGCAGATAAACCGGAGGAGAAGAAAACACCAGCCGCCCCTGGCATGCCACCCGGCGGCGGATACGGCGATATGTATTAACGGCAGATGACAGTAGGCAGACGCCGTACGGGCGTATGCCGTAGGGCAGATAACAGACAACAGAATGAATGTCATTGCGAGCCCCCCGTATGGGGGACGAAGCAATCTCTTAAGAAGCCGGATCCGCTCTTTTGGCAAATCAAATAAAACCAGAACCTAACTTACGTTAGGTTCTGGTTTTTTCGTTTGACGACCGCCGGTTACTGGTTAAGAGTGCCTACAACAAAGCGGTCAGCGGTATGAACCATATGGTTCATACCAGCGGATTAAACGGATGACGCGGATCAAGGCAGCGCAAACGTATCTTACTAGTGATCCTGCCGGAGAGAGGCTTTGAAAGTGGAGCGCCGACGCGCTCCGCTACATTTTTTCCTCATGCGTCGAGGCCATGGTAGTGCCGCACGCGGGCAACTGCTCGCATTTACCATTCATTCACCGGTCAAAAATCTTGCCTTGGGGTTATCATTTGGATATCTTAAGTTGTATAAATAGTCGAAGATGGAGCCGAAACCAATATGGGCGGCATATTTTCAAGCCCGGATGCAGGATAGTCTCTAGTATGCTTTTTTTGTGAAGATCACTTCAGATGTGTGAAATAAACAACAAAATCATACCGTACCTTCTGGTCAGCTTTTGCCTGTTCCTCTCCTCTGGCCCTGCCTTTTCCGCTGAAGAGACCGTCAAGGAACCCATCCAGCTGTTGAATGCCGATTACTCAGAGCTCCGGATGGAGGAAGACAACATGATGGTCAACCTGATCGGGAACGTGGTCTTCAAGCATGGTGACCTGAATCTAAGGAGCAATCGAGCGGTCTGGTATCGAACCGCGGGTCAGGTGGTTTTCATCGACAGCGTCACCATTGAGGACCCGGACCAGACTCTTAACGCAGACCGGGTTACCTACCACCGGAATTCAAGGAAGGTGGTCGCCGACGGGGATGTTGTCCTTCTGAGCAAGAAGGAGGATGCGAAGATAACCGGGGGGCATGGGGAATACGATAGGGCCGCGAAACTGGTCGTGTTCACCCAATCTCCTTCGTTAATCCTGAAGCCCGGAAAAGGCGACAGCAGCGTGGTGGTCAGAGGTGAAAGGTTGGAATATTACGTTGATGAAAAGAAGGGCCTGGCCAAAGAGAACGTGCGCATAGCCAAAGCTGAAATGAGCGCCACCTGTGATGAGGCCGAGTGGATAAGCAGCGAACAGAAGATAATCCTCAGAGGAGGCCCGGAGGCCGAGAAGCAGAATGATCGTCTCAGCGGCGAGACTATGCATATGTTCATTCAGGAGGATAAGATAAACAGGATCGACGTTGACGGTGATGCCAGGGCCTCGCACTTGGAGATTATCGATTCGGTAACTCAGGACACAAGGGAGAGCTTTCTGGCCTCAAAGAAGATGGTCTTCTTCTGGGAGGATGAGAAGCTAAAGAAAGTGAGGGCTTGCGGAAACGCCACCAGCATATACTATCCCCAATCTTCGAGCGGATCCGGGGAAAGAATCTCACAGGATAGAAACGAGGCCTCGGGCGACACCATAGACCTCTTCTTCGCCGGTGAACGACTGGAGGAGGTGCTGATCAAAGGCGGGGCCATGGGAACATACACCTTTGCCGAGGAAAAGACCGAAGAAAGCTCAAATGCAGAGGACACCATCAACTATTCAGCGGAGGTGATAGACTACCGGATAGACAAAAATTGGATCACCCTGGAGGAACAGAGTAACCTCAAGTATGGAGAGATCTCGCTCTCGGCCGGGAAGATAGTCTATGACACAGAAGAGCGGATTCTGGTGGCGGAGGGGATTCAGACCGGTGAGGGTGAGGAAAAAATCTGGAAGGGGTTGCCGGTCCTTCAAGATGGAAATGATAGGATAGAAGGCGAGCGCATGAGCTATGACTTGCGCAACAGAAGAGGTAAAGTCACAGCAGGGGTCACCAGCATACAGAGAGGAACTTACAGGGGAAAGCTGTTGAGAAAGATAACCGACCAGGTGCTTCTGGCTGACCGGGGCACCTATACCACCTGCGACTTAGACGAGCCTCACTTCCATTTTTACTGCCGAAGGATGAAGATAATTGCCAAGGATAAGGTTATCACCAAACCGGTGGTGCTGCGCATCGGTCACCTTCCGGTTGCCATCATTCCCTACTATGTTTTTCCCATCAAGCCGGGAAGACACTCGGGATTTTTGACCTTCGATATAGGGAACTTAGAGGCGGGAGAGAGGTTCATCCGAAATCTGGGCTACTACTGGGCAGCCTCGGACTACTGGGATTTGAAGACCGCCTTCGACTATTATGAGGGGTCGGGGTGGATAATAAGGTCACAGACTCGTTATGCCAAGCGCTACGCCTTGAGCGGGAGCGTGGCGGGGTCGTATAACCATCGATCCTGGTGGAACCTGGCCACTTTGACCAAATCCCGAAGCAACCGCTGGGACTTAACCTTCAATCACCGGCACACCGTCTCTCCCACGCTTTCTCTTTCTGCATCCGGAACCTTCTTGAGCGATAAGGACTACTGGCGTGATCTCAACCTGGACCCGGTGGAGAGAAGGAACAGATCCCTGCACTCGCAAGCCAACCTGAGCAAGAGGTGGGAGACAGCCAGCGCCACCTTTGCCTTAGATCACAGATGGAATCTGGACACCGACGATCGGACCCTCAGTCTTCCCGTGGTAAGCTTCAGTCGACCATCTTTGCCCCTTATTTCTCCAAGGGAGAATGAAAGAGGAGAGGTGGAGCGGAGATGGTTCAACTCCATATATTACTCCTTCTCCTCGAATTTCCTCAATTATCAGTTCCGTCGAAAAAGGGAGGGAGATTTTGATAGAAAAAAATTCATGGTGTCGGACAACCGTTTTTCCCTTTCTGCTCCTCAGAAGCTTTTGGGGTGGCTGGTTTTAAATCCAGGCTTTCGCTATCAGGAGACCTGGTACTGGATCTTCAAAACCAATCTCTCCGAGGATTTTCCGATTCCCGGAAACAGCACCGCCAGGAGGGGCACTTATTCTGCCAGCCTTTCGGCCAACACGGTCCTCTACGGAACTTTCCGGCCCAGGATAGGAAGGCTGGAGGGAATAAGGCACGTGATGACGCCCAGCGCAAGTTTGTCATGGCAGCCTGAATTCACTCGCAAACAGGAATACATCTCCTACACCGGAAGAGGAGGCTCGGGAGCCAAACGGAAAGCCATGGCCTTCAGGCTGAACAACCTGTTTCAGATAAAAACCCGGTCCGTGAAAGATGGCAAGGAGGTGGAGAAGAAGCTCGATCTCTTTTACGTCAACTTCTCGTCCGGATACAACTTTCTGGCCAAGGATCGCAAGATGTCCAATCTTTCCACCGTTTTGCGCTCCACCGCCGTTAGAAATCTCGATGTCGCTGCCTCGGTCGTTCACGATTTACATGACCCATCCGGCCAGCTGAAGTTGCTGTCGCCGCGCTGGTTGAGTTTCAGCCTGGATACCCGCCTCAATCTTCGGGGAACCTGGGAGGAATCGGCAGGGATGAGAGGGCCGGGAGAGACTGAAGACTTGGGCGAAGGAGAAATACCGGAGAGTGGAGATTACGAAGCGGAAGGACTGCTGAAGAGGGCGACTCGGTCCTGGAGCCTGAACCTAAGCCATCGATACAGCCAGGCCAGAGGAGGAGCGAAAACCCACTGGGCCAGCGCTTCTCTGAGTCTGCCACTGACACGACGCTGGCTCTTGAGCTATCGTAACCGATATGATTTCTCAGATAGGAAGATCACCGAACAAACCTTCGAATTCTATCGGGACATGCACTGCTGGGAAGCAAGATTTACCTGGATCGCCACCGGCTTTAGAGAAGGTTACTATTTTCGTATAAATATCAAGGCCCTGCCGGAAGTTAAGATCGAGAAGAGCCGTGGGGGGTTAAGGGAGGTATTCTTCTGATGCGACGACGAGGACGGGGTCATGGAAGGCTCAAGCGGCCGAACGACCGTTTCCCGGTTTTGGCCCCATCTTCGCGGCGGGACGAATTCCCGTCGCTATGATAAGAAACCGGCGGGCCCGGAAGGAGCCCTTGAGTTGTGAAGCTGGGTCAACCTCAATTCGGTCTGCTTTTTGTTGACAAGTTGCTGGAATACGTTTAGTATAAGTCCGGCGATTTCTTGAACTGAAGATTGAACCTTTGAACCCTTGAACTCTAAAACCGGAATCCAAAGATGCCCACTTTAAGAAGAAACCCCATCACCGGAGGATGGGTAGTCAATCCGGGCAGGGGAGAGGATCGTGCCTCCAGTTTGATCGAGATGGAGAAACTGATAGACCAGGGGATTTGTCCTTTTTGCGAAGGCAACGAAAAGCACACGCCGCCGGAGATCTTCGCGCTGAGAAGAAAGGGGTCTGAGAGGGACGGGACGGGCTGGCAGGTGAGGGTGGTGCCCAATATCTCTCCCGCCCTGACCATCGAGCCGGACTTGGACAGAAGGGCAGAGCGGATGTATGATCTGATGAATGCAGTAGGAGCACACGAGGTGATCATCGAAACCCCCCGGCATATACTTAATCTGGCCGACTTGGATGCCTCGCAGATCAAGAAGGTGATCGATACCTACAAAGCGAGAATCCTGGACTTAAAAAAGGATCAACGGTTCAGATCGGTGTTCATCTTCAAGAACTATGGAGAAAGAGCCGGCTCCTCCCCCATAAAACATACTCATTCTCAGCTTATCGCCATCTCCGTCACCCCCAAGAACTTAAAGGAGGAGTTGGTGGGGGCAAAACAATACTACGATTACAAGGAAAGATGCGTCTTCTGCGACATGATCAAACAGGAATTATCCACTAAGAAGAGGATAGTTTGCTTAAATGCTGATTTCCTGGCCATCGCGCCCTTTGCTTCACGATTCACCCACGAAGTCTGGATTCTGCCCAGAAAACACTCCGTTGATTTTGAAAATATGAGCGATGCCAGAGGCCAGAATCTGGCCGTCCTACTTAAGGAGGTTCTCCTCCGACTGAAGATTCTCTTGGGCGATCCGCCTTACAACTTTATCCTCCATTCCGGCCCCAACCGCACCAAAAGGAGAGGAGCGGCCTGGAAGACCCTGAGTGACGATTATCACTGGCATATAGAGATCATGCCGCGGTATACCAGAATAGACGGGCTCGAATGGGGAACCGGGCTTTACATCAATGCCACCACCCCGGAGGAGGCAGCGGCGAGCTTGAGACAGGTGAAGATATAAGGACCTGCCCCAAGACCTCACTCCCTTTCCCTCTCTCCATGATGTGGGACAGGTGAGTATTGACTGAAATGCTATGTCAAGAATTCTGGCGATAGATTTTGGCGAAAGAAGAATCGGGCTGGCGCTTTCCGATCCCCTGGGAATTACTGCTCAGGGCCTTCCCACCATCGACACCAGGAAGATCAAAGACGTGTTTGCCTACATCAAGAATTTGGTTGTAGAGAAAGATGTGGTAAAACTGGTGGTGGGGATGCCAAGAAACATGAACGGCAGCATCGGTCCCCAGGGTGAAAAGGTGAAGAAGTTCATCGGGAAGCTGGCTCACAAGACTGAAGCGGAAGTCATAGCCTGGGACGAAAGACTAACCTCGGTGCAGTCACTCAGGAGCATGAGAGAGATGGGAACCAAACAGAAGCGAAAAGGGGTGACGGACCGGATCTCCGCCACCCTGATTCTGCAAAGCTATTTGGATAGTCTAAGCAATAGAGAAAAACGATCTTTAACCGATGAAGTCTGAGCAAAAGCACATAACCATAACAGACTGGATCGTCTTTTTTGTCTCCACGTTCCTGATATTCCTTTCCTCGGTACTCTTAGTCATCTCGGGTGTCGTCTTTGCACTGTTCCGCTTAGCCAGGAGAAGGCCGGTTCTTACTCTGGCGTCGGTGATTGGCCTGGTCGTTTTGTTTTTCGTCGCTGAGTGGATGGTCATACCTATTTCCTGGCGAGCAGACGCCGAGTCTGTTCACGTAACCATAGAAAACGGCGACAGCATGACCCGGATAGTCCGGAGACTGAAGGAGGCGAAGGTGATACAGGATGGAACCGCGCTTTTAATACTGGCTAAGTTGTCGGGAAAGGATCGGGAGATTCAAGCGGGAAGGTACAGCTTCGAAAAGGGCACAACGTTGTACTCCATCTTCAACAAACTCACTCGGGGAGATGTAACCCTAAGGGAGGTAACCATCCCCGAGGGATTGACCATAAGACAGATCGCGGGGATTTTGAACCGACAGATCGAAATCGATTCCCTGGAGTTCGTGAGATTAGCTATCGACAGCCGGTTTGTCAAGGGTCTGGGGATTCCGGCCTCGAACCTGGAAGGATACCTGTTTCCTGATACCTACAGGCTCTCCTGGGGCACAACTCCGGAGAAGGTGGTGCGGGTCATGGTGGAACAGTTCAAGAAGACATTCACCGATAGTCTGACCAGACGTGCCGGGGAGATTGACTTCTCCTTAGCCGACGTGGTAACTTTAGCCTCCATGATTGAAGCCGAGGCAAGAGATGGGAATGAAAGGGATTTGATCTCGGCCGTATACCACAATCGCTTGAGGCGAGGCATGCTTCTGCAGTGCGATCCCACGGTCATCTATGCCCTGCCTGAGCTTGACCGGCCGCTGTTGCTAAAGGATCTGGAAGTCGATTCACCCTACAACACTTACAAATATCCCGGTCTTCCGCCCGGACCGATCTGCAATCCGGGTAAGGCTTCTATTCTGGCGGCGCTCTACCCGGCGGATGTAAAGTATCTGTATTTTGTGGCCACGGGAGAGGGCTCACATATTTTCTCCACCAGCCTAACCCAACACAATCTGGCAAGAACCAAAATTAAACGAGCCGGAAGGAACAGGTAATTCTATTTTGCTTTTTTACTTTATATTGCTTGACATTCAGAACGTATAAGATATATTGAAAAACGATCGCGGGGTGGAGCAGGCTGGTAGCTCGTCGGGCTCATAACCCGAAGGTCGCAGGTTCAAATCCTGCCCCCGCTATTTTTTCATGCCTCGAAAACACCTTTCACTTTGATTTCCTGCAGGCTGACAGTTCGTCCGCCGCCGAAGTCGGGGGGAGGTCGCAGGTTTGCTTCGGCTTACAGCCTCAGCACTATCGCAAATCCTGCCCCCGCTATTTTTTCATGCCTCGAAAACACCTTTCACCTTGATCTCCTGCAGGCTGGCAGTTCATCCCCCCCCGAAAGCGGGGGGAGGTCGCAGGTTTACTTCGGCTTACAGCCTCAGCACTATCGCAAATCCTGTCCCGCTATTGAATCCTGACTAGTTACGAGGAGGGAGCCAGAGTTCAAATCGGAGACGCATCTATTTCGCATCTGATGCCCACCATTTCTTACAGCCCTTCGTGACCCAATACGGTCTAATACGGACAACGCAGATTCCGGCTGAGCACAACTGCCGAACCTGAATGCGTCGATCTAAGGGAACCCGGGATCGAATGTCCATGTCTCCTTATCGCCCGGAGCGAGCGCATTTCAGCGTGGCTGCTGCCTTGCTCCAAAAGCGAAGTTAATTGCGTCGGAATTCCAGTGTCCCGCTAAGACTTGTCGGGACCTGATTTTTCCAAAGCGCCAAAAGCCTGTAAAAAGAACTGTACAGCAACTGCCGACATAGGTTAACAGAGGTGCCCCGAATTCCGGTGCGTCGAGAATCCTTTAGGGCTGACACGAGAGTGGTTACACCGACGGCACCTCAAAACTCCTTCGCCGCTATTAAGATAATCCTGAAAATGCCGAAAAATAGAATGGATACCGCTTTACTGACGTCCCCGTGATTCGAGTGCGAAATCGAGCTTTGTTTTGGAGACAATCTCATACTGAGTTTTCGAGATTGGGAACAGGAGCGCGCAGCATCACAAGAGGCGAGAAAATCTTTGTGTAGTGTCGGAGTTCAGGGATGGTTCTTGTGATTCGTTCCCCGCAAAGCACGCTCTAATCCTACAGATTCAATACAGCAAGAAAGAGAAAAGCGACTCTGACTGAGAGCTTTCTCTCTGAAGCGAAATGGGCTCTTATCTTTGAAAATCGGAGGAGAGTGAAGATGAAATCCATTCTGTATTTCATGGTCGTCCTAATCTTATTGGCCACCAACGTCTCCTGGGCCGGTATGATGGAAACGGTTCCGGTGGGAGAAGAGGTCTACGGGTGGGTATACGAATACCTGGATGAACTTTATGCCCGGGGACTTATCAGCGATCTTCACCTGGGGACCAAGCCCTATTTCAGGGGACAGGTTGCCCAAGAGCTTCTATCAGTACGGGAGAAAATCTACCAAGACGAAGTTTCTCTGGCATGGCCAGAGACCTATCTGCTTGAGGAGTTGGAAAAGGAATTCTCCGGCGAGTTCAATCAATTGGAGCTTCAGGCAGGCTCAGCTGACGACCAAAAGCTCCTGAAGAGATTTTCCTGGGGATTGGACTTTGAGGAAGGGTCAAGTTTCAAGTCCGGGGACAAAGCCGTCTTTCGGGAGACCCTCTGTCCTTACGTTAAGGCCCAGATCGGTCCCAATTTCTTTGCCTGCACACGGTATATGATTGACGAGAATTTGGCCAAGGATTCCGATTACGATGGAAAAGTGTGGAAAGGATTTGCCGGAGACGCGGCCCAGGCATACCTGGCGTTCAACCTGCCTTACTTCAAGATGCTCCTGGGCAGGGAGAGAATCGCTTGGGGACAAAAGTCCACCGGAGGGTTGATCCTGTCCGAGAACGCCTTTCCCTTAGATATGGTCAAAATCCAGGGGGGTTGGGGGGTTTTTCAGGGAAGCTCCTTTTTTGCATTCTTGTCTTCCCTTGGAACGACAGATTCGTCCGGGGAACTCAGTCGTGTAAGCCGCTATCTTTCCGGTCACAGAATAAGCCTAAACCTTTTTTCGAAGATTCAGTTAGGTCTCTCTGAGACGGTGGTGTACGGGGGAGAGAATCGTCAGGTGGAAGCGTACTATCTTAATCCCCTTCTATGGTACCACGGGGCGCAGCTTAATGAGAAAAGGGACGATAATACCTTCTTTGCTTTTGACTTCAATCTCCGTCCCAAGCGGGACATCGTTCTTTATGGAGAGTTCTTAATAGACGATCTTCAGATTGAGAAGAAATCCCAGGGAGACAAAGAACCGAATGAGCTGGCCTACTTCGGCGGGCTTTCCCTTCTGGATCCCTTCGGCTTGAGGGGAGCTGAGATAAACGTGGAGTATATGCACATAAACAACTGGACCTATAACCAGGTGGAGGAGAGAAACCGTTATCTTAACCGAGAAAAACTCTTGGGCAATCCCCTGGGGCCAGACACGGACCAATTCAGCGCCAGTTTTTCTCTCTGGTTAAGGAAAGGACTTAAATCGAAGCTGAGCTATCAGAAAACAAGGAGTGGAGAGGGAAGCGTGAACTCTCCCTGGAGCCAGCCCTGGATGTCAGCCCAGGGAGAATATAAGGAGAAATTTCCCAGCGGAGTGGTGGAGACTGAGGACAACTTCGGTCTCGCCCTGCAATACCGTCATTCGAATACTCTCGGTTGCAGGCTCAAGTGGGATTATCTCAACTTCGCGAACTACCAAAACATTGAAAATCGTGAGGAGAGCTACAACCAGGTTAGCTTGAATTTGAGCTATCACTTTCAGGGCTTGTTTCACTGATTTCCTGGCAACTGCGTGAAACGATCGTGTGTTGCTGATCTTTTCTGAGAAAAAGGGGGCGTATGCTAAGACGAAACCTACCGCTAATCAGAGGTTTTCACTTAGTCTTTGATCTGGGACTGACCTCTCTTTCCTTGCATCTGGCTCTTCTGCTTCGGCAGAGTCTGGCGAAGACTGCTCTATTTGATCCGCTGAACATGGACAAGCCCTATGCACTTTTGTTCTTCATCCTTCCCATCTGGGCGTTTTTTATCTTTCTGAAGCGGGAGTGTTACGAATATCGAGGCAAACCATTTCATGAGATGTTGAAGAACACCGGGGTTGTGATCCTGAAAGGTCTCGCCTTGCTTCTGGCCGTTCTTTTCTTCACAAAAACGCTGGACCAGAGCAGGGCGCTTGGCTTGATTTTCCTGTTGGTGAATTTTGTTCTTTTGTTGTCCTTCAGAGGGTTTGTCTCTCGACTCTTGGGCTACCTGCGGAAAAGAGGGTACAACTTCAAGAACATACTGATAATCGGCACCGGTTCGCCGGCAAGGGATCTCATCCGCGACGTCAAAGACAACCCGGAATGGGGCTATCGCATTTCGGGACTTCTGGATTGGGACCATAGCCTGAAGGGGAAATATGTCGAAGGCTTTCGGGTTACCGGGAGTCTCGACGATCTGCCTACTATCCTGAAGAACGATCACGTGGATTATGCAGTGTTTGCGGTGTGCAGGAGATTTCTGAATCGGGTGGAGGGGAGTCTCCTCACCTGCGAGGAGATGGGCGTGCCCACTTGTCTTCTGGCGGATTTCTTCCCTTTGAGATTCTCTAAGAGAAAGGTGGGGGAGTTTCAAAAGAAGCCGGCCATACTCTTTTCGACTGCGCCGGATTCGAGCGCTTCACTTCTCCTGAAACACATAAGCGACAGGCTATTCACGCTCTTGGGAATAATCCTTCTGTCGCCTCTCATGCTGTCTTTATCCTTTCTGGTCAAGTTGACCTCCAAGGGCCCTGTGCTTTTCAAGCAGAAAAGATGCGGGCTAAACGGGAGAAAGTTTACCATGCTTAAATTCCGCACCATGGTGGAGAATGCGGATCAGATGAAGGATCTTCTTGCGGACAAAAATGAGATGGACGGCCCTGCCTTTAAGATCACCGACGATCCCCGCATGACCAGGGTGGGTCACGTCTTGCGTAAACTGAGCTTGGATGAGCTTCCCCAGCTCTTTAATGTGTTGCGGGGAGAGATGTCATTGGTGGGTCCCCGGCCGCCTCTGCCCAGGGAGGTCAGCCAGTATGATCCGTGGCAGAGGCGGAGACTCTCCATGAAGCCGGGATTAACCTGCTTGTGGCAGGTTAATGGTCGAAATAACGTCAACTTCGAGAAATGGATGAAGATGGACTTGGAATACATCGACAACTGGTCTTTGTGGCTGGACACCAAGATACTTGTCAAAACCATTCCTGCGGTGATGCTGGCAAAAGGGGCGAAGTGAGGGAAGTTTCTGTGATTGGGGGGGTAGGGGAGGGCTGAATGCCCCCCCCCTCTGATTTACAGAGAACATCTTTTGCCGTAGCAACGGGAATTCATCCCGCCGCAGCGAAGTGCGCTCAACTTCATGTTGCGGTGCAACCGGCGTTGATCATCTGATGATGAGTTTCACCGAAGTACTTCGGCCGCAGTCGTCCTGGCAGACTAACAGATGCTCTCCAGTCTCAGGAAAGATGAAGGCCTTTTCCTCTGGTTCGCCCGACCAGATCAATTCTCCATCCAGGAACCAGAAGATCTTGTTTGCCGAGTTGTCTACCGAAGCGTCCAGGAGTATCTTTTGATATTCACGGCCCATGCTCTCGCATCGTGATGGTTGCTTTCATTAGCCTTCAGATGTCCCAGGACGGAGACCAGAGATAACGGTCGAAATCGATTGAATCGTTTTGATCAAACTCGATGCCCTCCTGCCGCAAAAGCTCTTTTTGAATTTCGTAGCCGTAGCCTGGTTTCAAGGCTATGCGCCCCTGGCGGTTGACGATCCTGTGCCAGGGTAACTTATCTTTATCTGAAGAGGAGTGCAATATCCTAACCACCTGGCGGGCTGCGCGGGGATTGCCTGCCAAGGCCGCAATCTGACCATACGTGGCAACTTTGCCTTTGGGTATCTTTTTGATAAGGTCTTTTATTCTCGGGCCAAGAGAAAGGTCCTTAGCTGGCCCTTTTCGTTTTGCCTTCATGCGGGTTTGAGACTCCTGTGTTTTCCTATGATCTGATAACCGGTCAATCATCGGATACCCTGTCGGCTTTCGGGTCATTGCAATCTAAAAGGATTTTCCGATCGGACAAGTCAAAACAACTCACATGAGAGGAAAACCCTGCACAGAAGATATTGAGTCAAGCTTATCCTGAAGAACAGGCAAAAAGAAAGCTCCCTGGATAAGGGGAGCCTTCCTTGTCAAGCCGACGCCATCCCTTGACGGCGGGGTTTGAGAAACCTTTTCGCTTGGACTCGATTGAGCCAAGAAAGAGGGGCAGTTTAACGTCATGCCCGGGACTGCCTACTGCAGCCTGAACTGCAGCGCGCAACTCGAGGAATGGTGTATCGTTTCATCGCGTCCTCCTGGTTGGAGTTTGGTTTGTTTGCGGGCCGTTTAGGACCCTGGCATCTCGGTCAACTACTTCTTCTCCTCACCCGGCGGGCAGCACTCCGATTTGCCCTCCTTCGCTGCTTTAAACATGGGCATGCAGCAGCAGGAGAACCACTCCTTCAGATCCTTACCGGTCACCTCGATGCGGAAGCCCTCGTCGGTCTCGGTGAACTTAATCTGTCCTTTTTCCTTTTCCATGAGATTCACCTCCTTTTGTTCTTTAACGTCTTCATATAGTTATATGTAGATATATCGATATTTGTTTCAAAAAAATTTGCCCCCTCCTACTTTTTTTTCCTCTTGACGGAGCGCTTTCGAGTTTCCAGCCCGTCACAGAAGCAAACGCAGCAGTTTTGAACCGCCTTTTTGTTTAAGCTGTAATAGACCCTTTGTCCATCCCGGCGGTCGACGGCGATTCCGGCTTCCCGGAGTATGGCCAGATGCCGGCTCACCGTGGGCTGGGAGAGACGCACCGCCTTGACTATCTCGTTGACGGTCATCTCCTTAGACGACAGAAGCTGCAATATCCGCAGCCGGGAACGATCGGAGAAGGCCTTGAAGTATTTGCTGAAGGTTTTCTCGTTCATCTTCATCGCCACCGCTCCGTTTCAAGCAGGACCATTTGCTTTGTGCATCTAAATAGTACAAATATGAACATATCTCCTTTTTGTCAAGAAGTTTTTGCGCGCTACGGCAGGCAAGATATTTGAGTTGGTGTTCTTCGGGAAATATTGACTTGGGCAGAGAATTCTCATATAATAGAACAGCCGTCGGTTGTGACACAACATCTTTCACGGAGGTTGCATTATGAACGACGAAGGGCTTGGTGAGCAAAGCGCCAAGAACTTAGAGGAGGAGAGGGCGTTCCAGAGGCGCCATATGGCCGGGAAGTTGGACGCGGTGGGATGGGGGCTGTTCTTCATCTGGGTGGGGATTGCGTTTTTGGCGGACCTGGGCTGGGGGGTGGGTCTGGTGGGCGTGGGCGTGCTTGGCTTAGGTGAGCAGGTGGCTCGCAGACATTACCATCTGAACATTGAAGGGTTCTGGGTGGTTGTCAGTTTCCTGTTCATAGTGGGCGGTATTTGGACGCTCTTGGATGCGCAAGTCGCCCTGGTGCCGCTCCTGCTGATCGTGGCTGGCCTGGCCGTGCTTGTGTCGGCCTTCTGGGGCAAACCACGATCAGAAGATGATTCCTGTGGTCAGTGATTCATTGCATTCGGGTAGACGCAGATTCTTCCAGGCGTCCCAAGGCGCGATCTGAGCATTCCCGGCAAGATGAGGGCGGAAATTCCCCAGAAGCTCTTTGGTCTGCGCGCTTCGATCAGGACAAGCTCTAATGCACAGGCTCCCAGCAGTTTAGCTCTCAATCTGCCCCCCTCGGTCTCTCAGCGTGCCCTAAGCAGATGACTTGTATCATAACCTCCCCCTGATCGGCACATCTTGTGTAAAAAAAATGTCTTGACCCCCATATTTTGTCTTGACAAGCGAAATGCGATTGGTTAGATTATAAGAGTTCAATGGGCAACTAAGATTCGACTCCTATGGAAGACGTTTCGAATAGCGATTGTAGAGGGAGGCTCACTTTGAGATTCGGGGGAAGATCTCAGACACGCCAACCAGATAGTTCATTTCCGCGTTTATTCCTGTCCCGTTGTAGGGATTCATTGAGGGGGGAATTTCGCTTCTTAATTCACAGATTGCCCCTTCCTGTGAAGAAATCCCCGTTAAAGTATTCTCTGAGATCTTCCCCTTTGAGATTGCTGCTTTGAGTCCCCGAACTCGAAAAGTCTTTTGGGGAAGGAGGAAGCAGTGCCAAGAAAGCCATCGAAGTACCAGGAAAGGATCAAGGTCCTGCGCAAGCAGGCAGACCGTGGCAGCAATAGAGCCATGGAGGAATTGCACAAGAGATACCACATAAACGAGATGATGATCAACGGCGAGGTGATCAACCTGAAAGACAGATTCGTGGAATCTCTGAGCAGGTTCTAAAAATAACCAAGAAGCCAGGATCTCAAGACTTGGGGGACGGCAAACGCCTATCCTGATACATCGGGAATGGGAATTTATCAAGCTTTCTTTGTATCTGTATCTCCTTTCCTTCGACCCTGCCTCGCACTGAGTGCGCTCGGCACGAAGTGAGGTCTTCCTTCGACATCCCGCCTGTGACGGGAGACGAAGCGCAGGATGAATCCTTCAGTATAAATCCTAATGCCGATGCATCAAGTTTTTCTCCCTCCTGAAGCCAACCCGCCGAAATGGAAATACCGTCACAGATGTTGACTTCAACTTAGGATTCTGATATACTGAGTTCGACTTTGCCCGATGAGGAGTGGAAGAAACATGTGAGTTTGCCAGCCATGTGTGGCTCATTCGCGAGATATGGAAAGTAGAATGAACGTGATGTTAACGAAAACGTCGATGTCGGCAATGCTCTTAGTGCCATGTCGAGGATTGTTCCAGGAGATTGTTTGACCAACGGGTGGGTGGTATAAAAGATGACACGCAAGCGGAGTATTCTTGCTGGCTTCACCGATTACACTGGCTATTCGATGGGGGACATTATCGCTCATCTGCGGGATTGGAAGCGGAATACAGAGGAGGTTCGTGAGCTACTGAGACGGCACCTTGAAGCTGTTCAGAATAACCTTGATCGCTTAGATAGTCCAGGAGATATCGAGAGTTACATTCGCTTCTTCCTTGACCTATACGGTCGCTTCCAGGACGACTTTGAACGACTCCTCAAGGAACTGCCGAATGGAGTGCGATCTCGCCACGTCCAGATCGTCACACAGATCTACGACGGGAGTCGGAGAGCAGACCGATTGTGCCGGGGCTTTAAGGAAGATCACATTGAGCGAGTACTAAAGGACGAGAGCCTGAGATACTCGCTTATCGATCAAATTTACGGTGACACTCGCGAAATGTTGAGTGACTATCGAGACCTTGCCAACCTGGCGCACAGGCTGAAGACGTTCGTAGAGGAAGGAACTCAGGCCGCGAGCGAGGGCGTCCTTGACGGACTCGACCTCAAACCCAATCTCTGGGGCATCGGTGTGGATGTCAAGCACTGGATCAAGAAAGCTCTGAACTGGTTCAAAGCAAGGAAGAGAATCCAAGAGTAAGTAGCTCGGATATGTTCCCCCTACGGGAGACTATCCGACATTTCGGACCTTCGCTAAGATCGTCCCCCTCACCTTTCCCCGTCGGGGACATCCTCTCCCCGGAGGGGACATGAGATTAGTCCCTCTCTCCTTTGAGGGTGTGTCATAATGTCATTCTGAGGCGCAGCCGAAGAATCTGGGGTTGGGGGCTTTTCCCGATTTGCCAGCCGGTAGCGAGCTGTTCCCCCCTTGGCCCGTCATTTATGATGAGTTTCAAACCATTCTAATACCCGCCCCCTATCCTCTCTTTCCACAAAGAGCAAATATACCTCACCTTTGATGGTGAAGAAGATAGCTCCAGTGTGTATGGAGGGCATATCTTGTTTCGCGCTCGTCTTCAAATCCCCTGGCGAGCAATGCAGACAATCGAATGCTCTCCCGGACATGCGGAAAAGAGATTCGATATGAACTATCCAACTGATTGTGACCCTCTTTTTGGTAACGGATGCCTCCCTCAAGATACATCATCTGACGCACAGCTCGTAGGTCAAGCATGGCGTCCAGACCGATCCGTAGGATAGCCTGCTCGACGAAAAAGTCTCATCTGGGACGACCAACTACTTTTATGGTGAGCTTCCGAACCATTTATGCTGAGTTTCGAAGCACTTGTGCTGAGTTTCGAAGCATACTCAGAATACAGATTCGAACGTACATAATTCTTTACCTGATAACTGTTTGGAGGAAAAGTGAGAAAAAAATAAACAAACCACCAGAAGCACCAGAAGCACCAGAAGCACCAGTACCACCGGTCAAACATCATCATTCACGGTGTCCTTCGATCCCGAAGATCTTCAGGATCGAGGGAAATCCGTTTACGGTGAACCCGTTCACGGTGAATCCGTTCAATCGGTTGGTATGACCCGCATGGTTCACTATCCGACATTTCGTGTCCGAAAGTCCTGACTGACGCTTCGGACCTGCGCCCTTGTCCCTCCTAAAGGCTGCTCGCCCAAATCGAAATCCCCTCACAGATATTGACTTCAACTTCGGATTATGATATACTGAGACGAATTCCGCCTAACCAGGAGTTCGCGAAGTGTGTGAGTCTGTCATTCACATATGATTCATTCGCAAGAAATGGAGAGTGAAATGAGAAGAAACTCAATCAAGACCTTGATGTTGTTAGTGTTCTTCACCGGATTACTGTTTTTGGCTTTTGGATGCGAGAAGGCAGAGCAAGTTAAGAACGGGAAAATTCCCGTGGTTGCGGTTGGGTCGCAGTGGTATGGCCACATTCCGGTCTGGGTCGGGATCGAAAGAGGCATCTTCGAGAAACACAGCTTCAACGTGAAGTGGACGTTCATCGGGAAGAGCATGGATAGGCTGAACGCCATATCCTCAGGCGACGCCCAATTTGCCAGCTTGGGCCAGGTGGCTATGTTGAGCGCCATGGCGCAGGGCAACAATCGTTTTTACTGGGTGGGGAATCAGGACATCGCACCCGGATTCGAGGGATTGGTATCCCAGCCCGGGATCACGTCGTTTGAGCAACTGCGGGGCAAGACGATCGGGTACCCGTTCGGCTCGTCCGTGGATTTGACCGCGCGCATGCTCTTAAAAGACCATGGTCTTGATCCGAAAAAGGACGTTCAGTTAGTGAACTTAGAGGTCGGCGACGTTCCTGCAGTGTTTCGGGCAGGAAATGTCGACGCCGCGATCATCTGGGAGCCGGGGTTTTCCCAATTGAAGGAAGTCGAGGGAGCCACGGTTTTGGGAATGGATACGGATACGCCGGTTTACAAAAGGTTCGGAACCATGACCGGACCGGACGTGCTTATTTTGAGCAAGGGTTGGTGTGACGAGGATCCGGATCGTTCAACAAGGTTCCTGGTTGCATACTTCGAGTCGCTGGAGTGGGTGAAGGACAATCCGGATTCGGCAGCGGCCATAGTCCACGAAAAGTACATTGTGCAAGACGTTGATCTGATAAGGCAGAGCATATCCCGCTTCGTGTGGCACACGCTCGAGGATCAAAAACAGGTGATGAGCGACGAGGGTATCTTCGGTCAGACCGAGTACGTGTTGCAGATCCTACATGAGGAGATGAAGGCCATACCAATCAAGCCGGAATTTCGCCAGTGGGTTCCATTTCACATTTTTCCTTTCGAAGAAGACTCGCCGGATTGAAACCTCCGAAGCATAGCTTATCATGGACGAAGAACCATTAGGACTCTGGACAATAGCCGTCATAGGCGCCGTGGCTGTCGTCGGCTTCATCGCCCTCTGGGAGACGGTGGTCAGAATCGGAGTGATCGATGCCTTCTTCCTGCCTGCGCCGTCGATGATCATCAAGCGCGCCTACGTGATGGCAGCCACCGGGGAGAAGATTCTGTTGCAGGATATCTGGAAGAGCGCAACGCGCGTTCTGATAGGTTTTGCACTGAGCGGCTTAGTGGGGGTACCCCTGGGCTTGGTGATGGGCATGAACAAATATGTGCGCGCGGCTCTCAATCCGATTATCTCCATCATCAGGCCGCTGCCGGCATTAAGCTGGATACCGCTCTCCATGTTGTGGCTGGGTATAGGAGAGCAGCAGAAGTTCGCCATCGTCTTCATGGGATGCTTTGCCTCAGTGCTGGTCTACACCGTCGCGGCAACCCTGCGGGTGGACGTTATCCTTCAACGTGCAGCGCGCAACCTGGGAGCATCGCGCCTGCAGGTCATTCGTCACGTGACCCTGCCGGGAGCGCTTCCCAATATCCTGAGTGGACTGAAAGTCGTTCTGGCCATCGCCTGGACCTGTGTGATCAGCGCGGAGATGGTGGGGGCTAACAGTGGCTTAGGCTTTCGCATCTGGACCGGCAAGGAGTGGTCCGATACCGGTCAGGTGCTGGTGGGGATGATCTCGATCAGCGTAACGGTCCTGATTTTAGACATCGTGTTCCGCGGGGTCGAATGGCTGCTTCTTCCCTGGCAGCGAGAGGGGACAACTTCATGAGCGAGGCGTTGATTCAAGCCAAAGAGGTCACCAAGACCTTCGGGAAGGGGAAGAAGGCCGTCACCGCTGTCGAAGATTTCGACCTGGTGGTCAAGGCCAGGGAGGTGGTTACCCTGGTGGGACCTTCCGGCTGCGGTAAGTCAACCGTGCTCAATATGGTTGCTGGTTTCATGTCGGCCTCGTCCGGCCAGATACTGCTGAATGGCAAGCCGGTGACGTCTGTCGAGCCGCAGTGCGGCATGATCTTTCAGAGCTATGCCCTCTTTCCCTGGATGACCGTGCAGGAGAACGTGGAGTTCGGGCCGCGGGTCAACCGGCTGCCCCGCGCGGAGCGTCTTGACCGGGCCAAACGCTACATCGAGATGGTGGGGTTAAACGGCTTTGAAGATGCCTATCCAAATCAGCTTTCCGGGGGGATGCTTCAGCGGGTTGCCCTGTGCCGGGCATTGGCCAATGAGCCGGAGATCCTACTCTGCGATGAACCCTTTGCAGCACTGGATGCCATGACCCGCCAGGTGATGCAGGAGGAGCTTCTGCGGATCGTGGATCGGTCCGGGCAGACTGTGCTCTTTATCACCCACTCCATCGACGAGGCGCTCATCTTAAGCGACCGCATAATAGTCATGTCGGCCCGGCCGGGTCGAGTCAAGGACACCATCGAGAACCATCTTCCCCGGCCGCGGCACGTGGACATGCAACTGGGAGAAGACTTCCTTCGCATGAAACGGAGAATCTGGAAAATGGTGGAGGAGGAAGTGGTGGCATCGATGAGGTAGCGGTCCGGAAGGGTCCGGCCCGAAAACAAGCAGATCACACAGAACAGTTGAATAAAGTTCGTGGACAAAAATTAACACCTCTGAAGCTTAAGATTCATTCAAAGGATGGAGAAGCCAATGTTAAGATTGTCTTTGTGTTCAATGTTGATTCTAACCGGGAGTCTTATTGTGGGTTCGTGCGATAGTCAGGTGGAGCTTAAGCCGCCGAAGGCGAAGATCGAGGCGAAGGTGGATACCTTATTTGGCCGGGAGATGGTGGACAACTACTTTTGGCTGCGGGAGCGGGATAATCCCGAGGTTATGGATTATCTGAAAGCGGAGAATGCGCACACCAAAGCGGTGATGAAACACACGGAGAAGCTTCAGACAAGGCTGTATGAGGAGATGGTGTCCCGCATCAAGGAGACCGATCTCTCCGTGCCGGTGAAACGCGATAATTACTACTACTATTACCGAACCGAGGAGGGCAAGCAGTACCGGATATATTGCCGCAAGAAGGGAAGCCTTGAGGCGGAAGAGGAGATATTGCTTGACGTCAACCAACTTGCCGAGGGGAAGGACTACATGTATCTGGGAGTCTACGAGGTCAGTCCTGATCACAACCTGCTGGCCTTTGGGATTGATACCACGGGAAGCGAGCGCTATACGTTACGGGTGAAGAACCTCGAGACCGGCGAAGTCTATCCGGACGTCATTGACAGCGTCTCGACCTCGTTTGAATGGGCCAATGATAATCAAACGTTTTTCTACACCATAATGGATGAAGCCTGGCGGCCGTTTAAGCTTTTCCGTCACACGCTGGGCGACGAGGTTGAGAACGACGTGTTGGTTTTCCACGAGAAGGATGATGCTTTCTTCTTGGGCATCCAGAAATCCAAGAGCATGGACTATCTTTTTATTCAACTGGGGAGCATGAACACCACAGAGGTGCATTATCTCGATGCCGGCAAGCCCACGGGCAAATTCGAGCTGGTGCATCCCCGGCAGCAAGACATGGAATACGAGCTGTCCCATCATGGCGATCACTTCTATATCGTCACCAATGACAATGCCAAAAACTTCAAGCTAATGCGGGCGCCGGTGTCGAACCCGTCAAAGAAAAACTGGAAAGAGGTGATCCCCCACCGCGATTCTGTCAAGCTGGACCGCATCGAGGTCTTCAGGGATTTCATGGTCCTCTATGAGCGGGAGAACGGCTTAAAGCAGATGAGGATCAAGGACTTCACTACCGACGAGATTCACACGGTCGAGTTTCCTGAGCCAGTGTACACCTTCTGGCAGGCGTGGAACCCTGACTTTAAGGGACGGCTTTTGCGTTTTCACTACACCTCTTTCATTACCCCCGAGTCGGTCTACGACTACGACATGAAAACTAAGGAGCGGGAGCTGAAGAAGCAAACGGAGGTGCTGGGCGGGTATGATCCTGAGTTGTACCAGTCGGAGCGGATATTCGCCACAGCAGATGACGGCAGCAGGATTCCGATCTCGATGGTCTACAAGAAGGGTATGGTTAAGGACGGCAATAGCCCGCTCTACCTTTATGGATATGGCGCCTACGGTGCCAGCGTGGAGCCTTACTTCTCCTCGAACCGCTTGAGCCTTCTGGATCGGGGATTCATTTACGCCAGGGCTCACGTCCGTGGTGGAGGGGAGATGGGCCGGTACTGGTATGACGATGGGAAGCTGCTTTTCAAAAAGAACACCTTTACCGACTTTATCACCGCCTGTGAGCATCTGATTGCGGAGAAGTACACATCCTCCGAAAGATTAATCATCAGCGGTGTCAGTGCCGGAGGTCTATTGATCGGCTCGGTGGTCAACATGCGGCCGGAGTTGTTCAAGATTGTCATTGCCGACGTGCCGTTCGTGGACCTGATCAACACCATGCTTGATCCCAGCATTCCGCTCACGGTCATCGAGTATGAAGAGTGGGGTAATCCGAATAAGAAGGAATATTTCGACTACATGCTATCCTATTCGCCATACGATAACGTCGAGGCTGAGGATTATCCCAACATGCTCATTCTGGCCAGCTTAAACGATACCCGGGTGCAGTACTGGGAATCAGCCAAATGGACCGCCAAGTTGAGGGCGAAAAAGACCGACAGCAACCGCCTTCTGCTTAAGACCATCATGGGAGCGGGCCACGGCGGCGTGTCGGGGCGGTACGACCAGCTTAAGGAACTGGCGTTCGAATACGCCTTTGTTTTAGATGTTCTGGGATGGAAAGAATAAATAGCGCGTCAGGTGCTTGGAATCAGACCACACCGCGGTAAGCGTGCGGTCTCTTGGTTCGTGACGGTCAGACGACCGCCCCCATACAGGCCCGTCTGGGCGTCCGTTACCAACGCAGGTATCATCCTCTTCTGATACTTTAGGATATACCCGGTCTGTTAAGCAGACCGGGCCACCCAGCCCCATGTCCGGGTCTTTTCAAAAAGTTAAAAATGTGCTTGAGTTGTGGCGACGATTAATTATATTGTGCAACGTGGCAAATGAGTTCGGATGGACCAGATATCTAATCATTTCAGAACAGGGAGTAGATGAAGATGCCTGAATGCCAACACCAGTGGGAGATGACGAATATTCAGTTTGGCTTCGTAGTTTTCGAGAAGTGCTTTCACTGCAACGACCTGAGAACTTACTTTTCCGTTGAGGACAATCCCATCCTGGGGGACAAGTACCGGGAGGGTGACCATTACTGGAGCCGGGTGGAAAACGCCCAGACCTTCACCTTTGACCTGAAGTGCACGCAATGCAACCATACAGAGAAGTTCAACGACCTGATGGGACTCTTGCACTGCACCGGATGCCTGCCCGACTGCGAGGTGGAGATCATGCGGAAGAAGTTGGAAGCCGAAAAGACCTGGATCGTGGTGGCGTTCGGATTTCTTCCCCAGGCAAAGACCGAACCGATCCCACCGCACAAGTTAGATATGCTTACCGACTACTTCAACCAGAGGAGAGATACCTCCCGCTCCAGGATCAAGGTGGTCCCGTTCAATCTGATCGATGATCTTGCTCGCTGCAAAGGCGACTTCATTCACGACGTGGGCATGCTTTCCCTGGAACCGCCACCGGGCAGAAAATCTCCATTTTGATCGTAACGTTAGCTCAAGCTAAAAAAATCAAGCAGGAGAAATTTCATGACCACCCAAGACTTGATTGAGAAGCTCGGACTGAAAGCTTTAAGCAAGTTTGAACACCGGGACGTGGATGGTGTTTTCGTCTCGGATATGTTAAGTGACGTCATGGCCGGCGCCAAATCCGGCAACCTGTGGCTCACCATCCAGACCCATAAAAGCATCGTGCCAGCGGCCAACTTAGTGGACGTTTCCGCCGTGATCATCACCAGCGGCAAGGAGGTTCCGCAGGAGACCGTGGACCTGGCCAGCAAGTATGATATCGCCATCCTCTCCAGCGACCTGGCCACCTTCGAGCTGGTGGGAAAGCTGTACGGGTTGGGTCTGGGAAGCAAGTAGCTGGATTCAATGTCGGTTAGACGTGTTCTCAGGCGGGTCCAAACCAAGGGAGCCGCCGGATGGTTCATGCCATGGTCAGAAGCGGGACAGGGGTCGTGGAGATAAGAATGATCAAAGACGTGCTGCAGGCCAC
The DNA here is from genome assembly GCA_965369445.1 of uncultured bacterium. GTDB lineage: Bacteria > Zixibacteria > MSB-5A5 > MSB-5A5 > SM1-73 > SM23-73-3. The sequence goes on from CBDUQU010000002.1 coordinate 46,057, forward strand.
CGTGATCGAGGGCGAAGACAAACTCGACACCGCGGTCGAGCGGGTGTATGCTTCTGATCTGATGAGCGACGTCTTGGCCTTCGGCAGGTCCAATTCCATTCTGTTTACCGGGCTGGCAAGCCAGCAGGCGGTCATCTCCGCCCACATGGCAGAATTCAAAGGAGTTGTGTTCGTACGGGGCAAGATGCCTAAGGATGGCTCGAAGGAGTTCGCCAGAGAGAACGACCTGGTTCTGCTCTCCACCGAGCTGGACATGTACGATGCCTGCGTGAGGATAGAGTCGGTCAGGAGGGGAAATGACGCAGGCTTGAAAGCCAGACCGGCCGGCGAAAGATCCGAGAAGATGCTCCTGGGCCATGAGTTCTTCATTGAAGGAAGCGATTTCGCCAACGCGGGGATGGCATCCACCAAGGTGAAGTCCATTCTCAAGAAAATCGGATTCGATCCCAAGCTGGTGCGGAGGGTTGCCATCTCCACCTACGAGGGGGAGATGAACGTGGTGATGCATGCCCAGAGGGCCAAGGTCAAACTGGCGGTCACTTCCGGGCTGATCGAGGTGGTAATCGACGACGAAGGCAAGGGCATCCCGGACGTGGATCTGGCCATGCAGAAGGGATATACCACCGCCACCGAGGAGATGAGAGCCATGGGATTCGGTTCGGGAATGGGACTGCCCAACATAAAGAAGAATTCGGACGAATTGGATATCAAAAGTGAGGTGGGAAAGGGAACCACACTGCGGATGAGGTTTTATACCTAAAGAACTCGTCTTTAAAAGGAGCGGAAAGGCAAATTGGCGCAGTATTACCATGCTCATAAAGTAGTCTTGGACAAGTGTCGCGGACACATGACCTGTATGCGTCACTGTCCTACCCAGGCCATTCGGGTAAGGGGAGGCAAAGCGGTCATATCCGAGGAACTGTGCGTCGATTGCGGCACCTGCATCTCGGTGTGTCCTGCGGGAGCCATTGTCCCGATTACCGATGCGGTGGCGGAAATCTCTCATCTCAAATATAAGGTGGTAGTACCTTCGCCGGTGCTCTATTCCCAGTTCGAATCCAACGTCCATCCATACATCATTCACCTAGCTTTCAAGAAGCTCGGTTTCGACGAGGTGGTGGACGTGGGCGCCTCATCGGCAGCACTGGCCCGGACCCTGGTGAAGCATATGGAAAAATACCAGGGCCGGCTTCCCCTCATATCCTCTCACTGTCCTTCCGCGCTCAGGCTGATCCAGGTGAAGTACCCTGACTTGGTCGAGCTGGTGATTCCGCTGGACGTGCCCAGGGAGGTGACCGCACGTGAGGTTAGAAAAAGTCTGCCGGCCAAACTGGGACTCAAGCCGGAGGATATCGGGATAATCTATGTAGCTCCCTGCCCGGCAAAGATCGTCTCTATCAAGCAGCCGGCTGAAAAGGCCAGATCCTGGTTCGACGGAGTGGTCTCCATTCAGGATGTCTATTCTATTCTGCTGCCCCAGGTCGTGGCCATAAAGGAGACCTTCAAGGAGAGCCAGGTGCCGGACGATTTCGCCTTCAATGCGGGTTGGGCCACGTTGGGAGGCATGGTCAGGGCGGTGCAGACGGAGAACTGGCTGGCCGTCTCGGGATCGGATCACGTGAAGATGATCTTAGACGATATCGAGAATTCGCGGCTGCGGAACGTCGATTTCGTGGAAGTCTTAGCCTGCATGTTGGGCTGCATCGGCGGAAGCCTCAACGTGGAGAACCCCTATGTGGCCCGAACCAACAGCATAAAGCAAAGAGCCAGGTATGAAGACCGCATAAAAGTCGATGATGAGGATATCGACCGAAAGCTCAAAGAAGGGTACTATTTCCTGGAAAATCCGATTCTGCCTCGTCCCACCAAATACTTCGACACCGACTTGGAGACCTCCATTAAGAGAATGAAGGAAAGGGAGAGGGTCTACCAGAAGCTTCGCCAGACCGACTGCGGGTGCTGCGGAGCACCCACCTGTATGGCCTTTGCCGAGGATTTCGTCAGGGGAGAGGTGGAACTTACCGATTGTATCTTCCTGGCACAGAAGGGTGAGGAATGACGAAAAAGCGGACCGTTCGGAAGAGGAGCGCAGGCGGCTCAAAGACGGCGGAGCGTTACGCCCGCATATTCTCCGAGTTCAGAGGCGACGAGGGCGACCTGATTCCCATCCTGCAGAAGACTCAGGAGAAGTTTGGATTCATCCCTAAAGAGGCGGTTAATCGCATCTCGCGATACTTAAAGATCTCGGAAAACCAGATCTACGGCGTGGCTTCGTTCTATTCACAGTTTCGCTTCACCGCGCCGGGCAGAAACTCGATCAAGGTCTGTTTAGGGACAGCCTGTCACGTGCAGGGAGGGCAGATCCTGTGCGAGGCGGTGGAGAGGGAGCTCGACCTCAAGCCGGGTGAGACGACCGCAGACAGGCGATACGACTTGGAGAGAGTAGCTTGTCTGGGATGCTGCGCCCTGGCGCCGGTGATTCAGATCAACGAAGACATTTACAGCCGGATGACGGTGATTCGGTTGAAAGAAATCTTGGGCAAATATGAGTGATTTCGAGAAGAAAAGAAAACAGGCTCAGAAGAAATGGGATCTGCTCAAGAGCAGTAAGATCCCGGTAATCTACCTGGGCACCGCTTCCTGCGGCAGGGCTGCCGGCGCTATGGAGGTCCTTGGGTCCGTCCGGGAGACTTTGAAAAAGAACCGGCTGAAAGCCAAGATCGTCCAGGTGGGGTGCATCGGACCCTGTTACTTGGAACCGCTGATGGACATAGCGGTGCCGGGCCAGCCGCGAATAAGCTACGCCAATATGAACCAGCATAAGGCCAAGCGAGTGATAGAATCCTACCTGAAGAAAGGTGACCCGTTCCTACAGTTCGCTGTGGGGCATTTCGGAGAGAAGGAGTGGCAGTCGGGCAACGGGATTCCCAGGTTCTTCGACCTTCCCATGCTTAAGCCCCAGGTGAGGGTGGTGCTTAGAAACTGCGGGTTTATCGATCCGGAGGAGATCGACCACTACATAGCCACCAAGGGATACGAAGGCATCATGAATGCCTTCAGGAAAGGCCCCCGGGCGGTAATCGAGGAGGTTAAGGAGGCCGGGCTCCGCGGAAGGGGGGGAGCGGGATTTCCCACCTACAAGAAGTGGGAGATATGCCGGAGCGCTCCAGGTGAGACGAAATATATGATCTGCAATGCTGATGAGGGGGATCCGGGGGCATTCATGAACCGGTCCCTGATTGAAGGCGATCCACACTCGGTTCTTGAAGGGATGCTGATTGCCGCATATGCCATCGGCGCTTCGCTCGGGTACATTTATATAAGGGCGGAATATCCCCTGGCCATCGCTCGTCTGAGAAAAGCCATTGCCCAAATGACCGATTACGGCTTCTTGGGCAAGAACATTCAGAACTCAGGCTTCGACTTTGACATCAACATAAAGGAAGGGGCGGGTGCCTTCGTCTGCGGTGAGGAGACCGCGCTTATAGGTTCTATTGAAGGTAAACGCGGCATGCCCAGATCCCGACCGCCGTTTCCTGCAGTGTCGGGCCTGAACGGAAAGCCTACCATCATCAATAACGTGGAGACTCTGGGAACCCTTCCCAATATCCTGAGAAACGGGGCGGGATGGTACAAACAGTACGGCACCCAGGGGAACCATGGCACCAAGACCTTTTCCCTGGTGGGAAAGATACGCCGTTCGGGCTTAATCGAGGTGCCGCTGGGAATGACGCTGAGGAAGATCATATTCGACATAGGGGGCGGTTCGGCAAAACCCTTCAAGGCGGTTCAGACAGGTGGTCCCTCCGGGGGATGTCTCTCCGAGGAATTCTTAGACACGCCCATAGATTATGAATCCCTGGACGCGGCCGGTTCCATTATGGGATCCGGGGGTCTGATCGTGATGGACGAGGACACCTGTGTGGTGGACCTGGCCCGCTATTTCCTCGACTTCACCCAGAAGGAATCCTGCGGCAAATGCTCTCCCTGCCGGGTGGGGAGCAGGCATATGGTGGAGATCTTAGAGAGGATCACCAGGGGAGAAGGAGAGCCGGAAGATCTGCCAAAGCTTAAGGCCTTAGGGGAAACGATGAAAAGAGGCTCGCTCTGTGGCCTGGGCCAGACCGCTCCTAATCCGGTTCTGACCACCCTGCGCTACTTCCGGCCGGAGTATCTCTTGCACGTCAAGGAGAAGCACTGTCCGGCCACTGTGTGCAACGAGCTTATCGAATACCGGGTGATCCCGGAGAAATGTACCGGATGCCAGCGCTGCGTGAATGTCTGTCCCACCGGCGCCATAACCGGACCCAGGGCGGAACCACACAACCTGGATCCGTCCAAGTGCATCAAGTGCCGAGCCTGCTATGAGATCTGCCGCTTCGACGCCATAGCTGGCGACGCCATTATCATCAGATCCAAACGGAGAACCTCTGATGAGCAAACGGAGTGAGACCGTTAGCATAAACATCGATAATTCGCCCTTTGAAGTAGAAAAAGGGCTGACCATCCTTGAGGCTGCAGAGTTAAACGACATCTACATCCCCACGCTGTGTGCCCATAAGGATCTGACACCCTTTGGAGGCTGCCGGATGTGCATTGTGGAGGTGGAGGGGATGCGGGGCCTGCCCACCTCCTGTACCACGCCGGTAGAGGAGGGGATGATCATAAGAACTCACACCGCTCAGGTTCAGGCGGAGAGGAAGGAGATTCTGCAACTGATCTTAAGCGAACATACCTCCAGCTGCCTGATCTGCGAGGAGAGCGACGAGTGCAAGGAATACATGGGCACCGTCCGCAAGGCCGGCGTGACCACGGGATGCCGGTACTGTCCCAACGACGGAAAGTGCGAGCTGCAGGACGTGGTGGAGAAGATGGAGATCAAGGAGATCGGCTACCCGGTCTACTACCGTGGGCTGCGGGTGGAAAAGGATGATCCCTTTTATGACCGGGACTATAACCTGTGCATCCTATGCGGAAGATGCATCCGGATGTGCCAGGAGATTCGCACGGCCAACACCTTGGCTTTCAAGCAAAGGGGACGTTACACGGTGATCGGTCCGGCTTACGAACGGACTCACCTGGAGGCTGGCTGCGAATTCTGCGGAGCCTGCGTGTCGGTTTGCCCCACCGGAGCTCTCTCAGAGAAGGTCAGTAAATGGGAGGGAAAACCGGATCGGGAACAGACAACTACCTGTCCCTTCTGCGGGGTGGGATGCCAGATTCGATTGCAGGTAAAAGGGACCGAGATCATCGGCAGCCTGCCGGAGCAGGACACTCTGATAAATAATGGACAGCTTTGCGTGAAAGGGAGGTTCTGCGTTGCCGAGGTGGTGAACAACCACCGGCGCTTGAGGCGGTCCTACAGAACCCAGAACAATACCAGGGTGGAGCTCTCCTGGGAGGAGGCCGTCGAGTTAACGGTCGAGAGGCTTTCAGCCTGCTCGGGCGAAGACTTTAGTATGCTGGTCTCGCCGAACTGTTCTAACGAAGATTTGTACGTCGCTCAGAAATTTGCCAGGGTTGTGATGGGCTCACATGATATCGATACTTCTTCAAGAACATTCTACGCAGCCAGCCTCAATGCCTACCTTAACCTCACGCAGATGGCTGTCACACTATCCGACCTTCGGAAAGCTTCGGTCATCCTGTGCCTGGGGCTGGATACCAGGTTCAGCCGATCGGTGGTGGGTGTGGAGCTGCGAAAAGCGATCGCAAGGGGAGCGAAGGTTGTGACCATTAACCCGCGCCATCACAGCCTCTCGGTGATCGCGGAGAAGTGGATTCAGCCAGCTTTCGGCACGGAACTCAGTCTGTTTGATTACCTTGTGAAGTTGACCCAGAAGAAGGCGAAGCCTTCGCGGGCCGGCTCGAAGGCAGCCGTAAAAAGCCTCGATGGTGAGTTGTCAGAGGTGGCCGAAATGCTGAAAGAGGCCTCTGCTTGCGTGATCCTGGTGGGTTCGGAGTTTCTGCAGTGTGACGAAAGCCCGCGAATTCTTGAGTGCGTCGAGAAGATAGCGCAAAATGTGGGCGCCGGAGTTCTTCCGTTGCCGGCTCAGAACAACCTTTTCGGTTCCATTCTCATGGGGACGTACCCCGAACTCCTGCCAGGCGGACTCTCCTCCGGAAAGAGGAAGATGATCGAAGAGCTGAAGAGAAAATGGCGGGCGGACGTACCCTATTTCACTTCTCGAATGAGCCGAGAGATCTTTGCGCCCAAGAAGAGACTAAAAGTGCTTTACCTGGTGGGAGAGGTTCCGGCAGATACTCTTCCTGAGTCTGAGTTCCTGATCGTCCAGAACATGTATCCCCCTGATCCCTGGCATGCAGCTGATCTGGCCCTGCCGACGGCCTCCTTCGCGGAGGTGGACGGGACGTTCATCAATGGAGAGGGACGAGTCCAGCGGGTTCGAAAGGCGGTAGATCCTCCGGGTGAGGCCCTGCCCGACTGGGAGATACTCTGCCGGATCGCCCGGAAGATGGGGAAGAAGGGTTTTGATTTCTCCAGCGCGCGCAAGGTTCATAAGGAGATATCCAGCCTGGTGAGAAGATTCGGGAACTTTGACAAGCCCTCTCGTAAAGCCACCCCGTTGACATGCGAAGTAGAGTTGTTCATCCCCAAGGCTAAGTCCAGAAGGATGAAGAAAACAGACAAGAGGTTTCCGTTTCTTCTTAACACTTCGATGATTGAGCACACGTACCGCGGTTTCCCGCTGTCGACCTGGGTGGAGGGAGCAAGGGTGCTGTTTCCCGAAGGGGTTCTGCATGTGAACTCAGCGGATGCTAAGAAAACCAGGATATCCGAGGGTGATGAGGCAGTGGTAACCTCGGCTGATTTCGAGAGGACGTGGCCTGTTAGAATCGTCAGCGAACAGCCGGAAGGGACGCTGCACGTGACGCTGCATCAGGGTGAATCGGTTGGACCTAACCCTCATCGGGTGAGAATAAGGAAGAAGAATGTTTAAGCTGATCGAAAACCGGATGATTGTGCCTAATATGCACCTGCTGACGCTGGAGGCACCGGAGGTTGTCCGCCAGATGCAGCCGGGGCAGTTCGTGATCGTGCGAGCCGATGATGGAGGCGAGAGAATACCTCTCTCCATCGCTGACTGGGATGCAGAAGAAGGAACAGTTACCGTCATCGTGATGAACATAGGAAGCACCACCGACCGTCTGGCATCACTTACTGCCGGAGTGAGCCTCCCCACCGTGGTGGGGCCATTGGGCAATCCAACGGAGATCGAAAAGTTCGGCACGGTCCTCTGTCTCGGTGGATGTTACGGGATCGGGAGCATCTTCCCCATCGCCCGGGCGCTGAAGGAGAAAGGGAACAAAGTTATCACGGTCATCGAGGCCAGAAGCTCATATCTTCTCTTCTGGGAGGAGAGGCTAAAAGAAGTCTCCGACGAGCTCATCTGCATCACCCGGGACGGGACGAAGGGACACAAAGGACACGTGGGAAGGCTCACCGAGATCATAAAATCGTCTGACAAGCCGGTCGATCGGATCATCGTCAACGGCTGCACCTTCCTTTTGAAGAGAGGGTCGGACATGAGCCGGCCGCTGGAGATAAAGACGATAGTCAGCTTGAATCCGATTATGATCGACGGCACGGGAATGTGTGGGGTATGCCGGGTCACGGTGGGAAAGACCACCAGATTCGCCTGCGTGCACGGCCCGGACTTTGACGGACATGAGGTGGATTGGAAGGAGCTTTTGCAGCGGCGTAAGACTTACATGCGCGAAGAAGTGATTCCGCTGAGGACAAGCCGGTGTGAACAACACCGTGTCAAATTGTAGTATGCCTGTTATGCCAAAGCCGCAGAAGAAGAAATTGGATTTGAACAGAAGGGATATGCCCAAGCAGCCGCCTGAGGTGAGGAGGCATAATTTCAACGAGGTGGCGTTGGGTTATACTCCGGAAACTGCAATCGAGGAAGCCAAGCGATGCCTGCAGTGCAAAAAGCCCAAGTGTGTCGCTCAGTGCCCGGTGGAGATAGACATTCCCGGGTTCATCAAGTGCATTGCAGAAGGAGACTTCGCCACAGGAACCAGGATACTAAAGGATAAAAACTGTCTACCCGCGATGTGCGGCCGGGTCTGCCCCCAGGAGGAGCAGTGCGAAGAGGTATGCGTTCTGGTTAAGAAAGGTGGGCAGATCGCGGTGGGCAGGCTGGAGCGGTTCCTGGCAGACTGGGAGGGAGAGCAAAGCGAGCCTGAGACGCCGAAGATGCCGCGATCAACCGGAAGAAAGGTCGGTGTCGTGGGAGGAGGACCTGCCGGACTCACCGTGGCCAGTGATCTGATAAAATTGGGACACCAGGTGACCATCTTCGAGGCGCTGCATGAGGTGGGAGGGGTGCTAATCTATGGCATCCCGGAGTTCAGGCTTCCCAAGGTCATCGTGCACCGGGAGGTTGAGTATCTCCAGAAGCTGGGTGTGGATGTGGTGACCGACTATGTTGTCGGCAAGACCAGAAGCGTGGACAGTCTTTTGGAGGAATATGACGCCATGTTCATCGGCTCGGGCGCCGGGCTTCCCTGGTTTATGGACGTTCCCGGTGAGAATCTAAACGGCGTCTACTCGGCCAACGAATACCTCACCAGGATGAACCTGATGAAGGGTTTCCTCTTCCCCGACTACCACACTCCCGTCAAGGAGCACAAGAGGGTTGCGGTGATGGGGGGTGGGAACGTGGCCATGGACTGCGCCAGAACCGCTCTAAGGCTGGGGGCAGAGGCCAGGATCATCTACCGAAGATCCAGACAGGAACTGCCGGCGCGCTTGGAAGAGATAGAGAATGCTGAGGAGGAGGGGGTGATCTTCGATTTCCTGACTCTTCCCATCAAGTATATCGGGGATGAGAATGGGTGGTTGAAGGAGATCGAATGCCTGAAGATGAAGCTGGGTGAACCGGATGACTCCGGAAGAAGACGACCTGTTCCCATAGAAGGTTCTGAATATAGAGTCCCCATGGACGCGGTGGTATGCGCCATCGGCAACAGCCCCAACCCCCTGGTTCCCGCCGCCACTCCCGGACTGGAGGTGGGCAAGAGGGGAAACATCGTGGCGGACGAGGAGACCGGCAAGACCTCCCGGGATCGAATCTGGGCTGGCGGCGACGTGGTCACCGGAGCCGCAACTGTTATCCAAGCCATGGGCGCCGGGAGAAAAGCTGCCAGATCTATCCACGAGTATCTCTGCTCTCTCTAAATAAATCCCATACAATTCACTGTTCTCCGACGCTTGCGAGAGACGAGTCTGTCTGGTCCGCTCCAGACTCAAAAGATCAAGCGCCTTGACACACACCCGCCGCTGGCTTATTTTACGCCGGTGAGTTAGAAGCTGTGATGCCTGCCGTCGATGCGGAAGCTATTGGTGCCGCACAACTTTTTCACCTTTCTTTGAGTATATACAGATTGTGAAGAGAAATTCTACGGATCTCGGAATCACGCGAAAAGCGGTTAACGTTGTTATCGATTATTGGGGACATCTAAAGCTCTTCTCCAGGAATGCCCGGCTGTTTCTGGTCGGCATCTTCTTCGTGGGGTTGAACTGGGCCATCTTCATGTTGCTTCTGAATCTATATTTTAAAGAACTCGGCTTCACCGAAGATCTGATCGGAGAGGTTTTGTCTGCCACCGCTTGGGGAATGGCCATTATTTCGGTGCCAGCTGCCTTGCTCATTCCCAGACTTTCGATAAAAAAAATCTTGGTCTACTCGGTGTTCTTTGTCGGGTTTTTTTCCATTCTGCAGGCAACGGTGGTGGAACGAACGCCGCTTCTTGTGGTGAGCCTTATTCTTGGAATGGCCCGGAGTATTACCTGGGTGACGGCAGCTCCTTTCATGATGCGAAACAGTACCCCCAAGGAGAGAACCTATCTTTTCAGCTTGAATTTCGGCACCTATCTTGTAGCAGCGATAGTCGGGAGCGTGGCCGGTGGTTACCTGCCGGATTTATTCTCGCATTTCGCAGCCTCCAAAGCAATCGCTTTCCGGTATTCTCTTTACGTATCTGTGTTCCTTGGCGTCTTGGCTTTGATCCCGTTTCTTATGATGGCGCGGGAGAAAAAGGCCGAAGAAAAGTCTCGAGATAAAAAGGGATGGGACCGGAGGCTGTTGAAAGAGAGGGGAACTCTGCTTCTCAGGCTCTGTCTTCCTTATTTTATCGTAGGTATGGGGGCTGGCTTTGTCATTCCATTCCTGAATCTCTACTTCAGAGATCGGTTTCATCAGCCAGCCGGAACCATCGGGATATATTTCGCCCTGGTGCAGTTCTTTATGCTGGGAGGAATATTGATCGGACCCCTTTTGTCCAAGAGATTCGGGATGATCAGAACTGTCGTCTCCACTCAGCTTGCCTCTATCCCCTTTATGCTGATTCTGGCGTTCTCCTACTATTTGCCGCTGGCGGTGGGGGCTTTTCTGTTCCGCGGCGCGCTGATGAACATGGGGCAGCCCATTGCCACAAACTTCGCTATGGAGAAAGTAAAGGAGAAGGAACAGGCCCTGACCAACGCTTTGTTGATGCTCTCCTGGACCGGCTCCTGGGCCATAACCACCAACTTAGGGGGGAGGCTGATAAAGGCCTATGCTTTTACCCCGCCACTCCTTATCACGGTCGGGCTTTACGTTCTCTCCAGCATTCTCTACTATATCTTCTTCTCCTCGGAAGAGGACAGGAAAATGGGGAAAGCAATTTTGCCTTTAAGGGAGACATAGAGTGGCAGTGAGTTAGGCGTCAGGGCTGAATGCCCTGACCTGTGATGATATGAATAGCACTTTATCATAGAGGCGGGAATTCATCCCGTCCAATGTTCACGTCCCTCCGCGGAATCTTCGCCCACGAGCATGTTGTCTGATGCCGGGTAGTAGACAGCGGAGCGTCAGATCTGCCTGAAGGCAGATACTCCAAACACCTTGTGATCAGGTAGATTCTTGTTGCCAGCACAGGAAAAGCCGTTATTTTACAGATAGAGCTTCAGTGTATTTCAAGATACATCAAGATGAGATGACGTTGTCATTTTCAATCTTGGAGTAGGAGGTTTGCGTGTCAGAGAGGCGGGTATTTGTAGTGGCAGTTCTGACCTTACTACCGCTATTCTGGGCTTTGTCCGCTTTAGCGGAGATGATTGTGGATACCGCTTGGGTACGGACATACGACGGGGAAGGCTGGTATGACTTCGCCGAAGCCATAGCCGTAGATGGTTCCGGCAATGTCTACGTGGCCGGCATGACCGCCGACAGCACGTTCTCCTTCGATTATGCCACGGTGAAATATTACCCCAACGGCGATACTGCCTGGGCAAGAACATACAACGGGCCGGGAGACGGCTGGGACGTCGTATCCGGAATGGCGGTCGACAGTTCCTCAAACGTGTATGTGACGGGATTCAGCAGGGACAGTACCGCGGGCGATGACTGCACCACCATAAAATACTATCCCGACGGAGACATCGCCTGGGTGAAAAGGTATGACGGGTCGGCTGGCTTAGGGGATTATGCCCACGCCATCACTGTGGATGACTCCGGCTACGTGTATACTACCGGCTGCTCCTTTGATACTGCGACCTACTCCGGTTCTAACAGCAATTACGTCACCATAAAGTACCATCCCGGAGGAGATACCGCCTGGGTGAGAAGATACGATGGACCCGGGTCCTCCAAGGACGTAGCCCAGGCCATAGCCGTGGACGGGTTTGGGAATGTGTACGTGACCGGGGCAAGCAAGAGCCGGGAATCGTTCGAGGACTATGCCACCATAAGGTACTATCCGAATGGAGACACCGCCTGGGTGAGACGGTACGACGGACCAGCGTACCTTCGGGACGAGGCTTTTTCGATAGACGTGGATGCTTCCGGAAATGTGTGTGCGACCGGATGGAGCTGGAATGGAACAGATTACGATTACGCCACTATCAAGTACTACCCGAACGGAGATACTGCATGGGTCAGACGGTACGACGGTCCCGGACACCTTCTGGACTCAGCGGTTGCGGTGGTGATGGATGGGTGGGGTAATGTGTATGTGACCGGGAGCAGTTGGATAACCCAGACCGATTGCGACTATCTTACGATAAAGTACTCTCCAAACGGGAACATTTCCTGGGTGAGAAGGTTCGACTGTCCGGCAAACGGAGTGGAGCATGCCTGCGCCATGGCCATGGATGATGCCGGCAACTTATACGTGGCCGGAACAAGCGATTGGCTTGGGGTGGGTCATGATTACGTTACAGTGAAGTACGATTCCTCGGGGCGCGAGCTCTGGGTGAGACGATACAACGGGCCGGACGATGGTCCGGATGTGGCCTCTGCCATAGCGGTGGATGACTATGGCAATGTCTACGTTACAGGGACCAGCAGGAACAGTGGATCGCGAGAAGATTTCGTGACGGTGCAATACGTTCAGACCGGTTTGTGGCGGGGTGATGCGAATGTAGATGG
>CBDUQU010000003.1:0-47897 GCA_965369445.1 uncultured bacterium
CGCATAACATCCCAAACACCGTTTCAAGTGCTAGCTATCCCGCGCCGGAGCTGTGGGCCGCCCGCCCACCCTCCGATCCGGCATGCCCGGCCTTGCCTCCTGCAAATACAACCTCTCTTAACAACGGATATTATAGCTCGCAAATGTGTAGAAGTCAAGGAAAATGTTAGGAAATTAACTTAGAACCCCCTGTCTCCCCCTTCTCAGGGGGACAAATACAAGAACCCCCTGTCCTAAACCCCTTGCCCTACGGATCTTCGATATCAGGGGGACAAATCCATGCGGTGCGGACAGTTCGACTTCGCTCACTGTCCCTACGACTTCGCGCTCCTGTTCGTGGTGGGCGGAGGTTTCGTACATCTAAAGAGTCGGATAGTCCCCCACACGGGGGACATATCCGACCTACGGACTACGACAGTTTCAAGATGTCAATCATCTGTTGGTGTATTTTGCCGTTGGAGGCCAATATCTCTTTCAGATGGATATTGAACTGTCCTCCGGAAAAATCTGTCACCTTGCCGCCAGCCTCCGTAACGAGCAAGCTTCCGGCTGCCGTATCCCAGGGGGAGAGCTTCAACTCCCAGAACCCGTCGAATCTGCCCATCGCCAGATAGCACAGGTCCAGGGCGGCTGAACCTGCTCTCCTGAGGGCTTGGGCTCGCTTGTAGAAGTTGGTGAAATGATCCAGATTGTCGATTTCAGACGTTCTTATATCATAAGGAAAGCCGGTCGCCAGGAGGCTTAGTGACAGGTCGGCCGCCGGCGATACAGAGATTTTGCGCTTCGTTTTCTCGAATTCCCCTCCTTTATATAGGAAAGCCCCTTTGCCTTTCTCTGCCACGAAAAGCTCGTCTAAGTTGGGGTTGTATACCACGCCCAGAATGGACTGTTGTCTTTTCTGCAGGGCGATTGACACGCAGTAAATCGGGAAGTCGTGAGCATAGTTGGTGGTGCCATCCAGGGGATCGATCACCCAGTTGTATTCGGACCGCGACTCCTTACCGCAGCTTTCCTCGGTCAAAATTCCGTGGTCGGGGAACTCGCCGGTGATTGTCCGGATGATCGACTCCTCGGAAAGCCGATCCACCTCGGTAACCAGGTTCACCTCGTCTTTGAATTCAATCTCTTTAACCTTTCCGGAATGTTCCCGGAGTATATCTCCTGCCCTCAAAGCGGCCTGAATAGCGATGGTTGTGTGCTGTTCCATTTCCTCTCCCTTGTCAATGGCAGATTCCGATTAATGTCGCGCTCACCTTGGAAAAGAATATCCTTTTCAGATTTTAAATCAAGACTTTTTGTTTTGTTTCCGTAGAAATGTTGTTAAGATTCGTCTTGCTTTTTTATTTGGATTTTCTATATTCGGTACGCAGTCGCATGGCGTGTGGTTGTGGATCGAACACAGTGAGAATACAACTCAGGTAGATCGGCACAAGGCCGATTAAATTAGTGAACGCGCGGCAAGATCAGATGTAATGAGTTCCGACTATTTTGGAGAGGTACCCAAGTGGCCAAAGGGAACAGACTGTAAATCTGTCGGCTGATGCCTTCGAAGGTTCGAATCCTTCCCTCTCCATTTTTTGGTTCATAGTTCAGGGTTCATTGTTCATAGCAAAGGTTTTACGTGGGTGGAGAGGAGAACCCACCAACCATGAACAAGGGAACTCGGCAGTAAACGTGCGGGAGTAACTCAGTTGGTAGAGTTATCCCGCCGTTGGCGGGATCGGTCGCGGGATGTTAAATCGGTTCATGGTTCACGGTTCACAGTTCACGGTAAAACCTTTGCATGGGTGGTGTGGAGAACCACCAACTGTGAACTACGAACTATGAACTCGGCAGTAAACGTGCGGGAGTAACTCAGTTGGTAGAGTCATCCCGCCGTTGGCGGGATCGGTCGCAGGTTCGTGGAAGTAGATAATATGTAGATAATGGAAACAAAGCATTGCGGGAGTAACTCAGTTGGTAGAGTCATCCCGCCGTTGGCGGGATCGGTCGCAGGTTCGAGGAAGTAGATAATATGTAGATACGGAAACAAAGCATTGCGGGAGTAACTCAGTTGGTAGAGTTATCCCGCCGTTGGCGGGATCGGTCGCAGGTTCGAGGAAGTAGGAAATATGTAGATTTGGAAACAGAACATTGCGGGAGTAACTCAGTTGGTAGAGTTACAGCCTTCCAAGCTGTCTGTCGCGGGTTCGAGCCCCGTCTCCCGCTCTTTTTTTGCTTGAGTCCGGCAGGGCGTCGCGTTTTGTTTTCTTCTCACCGGTTTTTATTCCGCCGCTTTAAAGGGATCGCCAATACTGAAAGAATAAGATTACCCATTCAGAGGAGGCTATTTTTGACGATAAGACTTAATGGTGGAGTATGCGCTCCGAGACGAAGACATTGATGCCCGGCATGTAGTAGTAGACGGATAGAATCCGGAGGATTCAATAGAAGCAGATTTTGCCTCGATCGTTTCTGCTGATGTATAGTCAGCCTCTTCCAAAAGATGAAAGGCTGTCAGTCGAAAAACCGCGGAGTTTAAGGTGCTTTCCATGATTGAGGATATAAAGGCCATATACAGAAACGACCCTGCTGTCAGAAACCTCGAGTTTCTGCTCTACTCCGGATTTCACGCCATCTTCATTCACCGCTTCACCCATCTTTTGTGGAAGTTGAGGATACCCTTCCTCCCCCGGCTGTTTTCTCAGATCGCAAGGTTTTTGACCGGGGTTGAGATACACCCGGGTGCGAAGATCGGGAGAGGATTCTTCATCGATCACGGCATGGGCGTGGTGATCGGAGAGACCACCCGGATCGGCAAGGACTGCGTACTCTTCCATAACGTTACCCTGGGCGGCACCGGCAAACACAAAGGAAAGAGGCACCCCACCATAGGGGACAACGTGATGATTGGAACCGGAGCGACTCTCCTGGGGCCCATAAAAGTGGGCAATAACGTGAGGATCGGGGCCAACACCTTTATTCTGATGCGGGATGTTCCCGGCAACACCACCGTGGCAGGCACGCCGGGGAGGATCGTGAAAATGAACGGGCAAGAGGTAAGTATGAAATTGCCGAGGTCCGAGGAAGGTCAAACAGAAGCGGCGTAAAAAACGTAAGATTCTTCTTGACAAGCTTTAACGGTCGATTATATTAAAAGCTTGTTACATTGGGGATTAGCATCTTCAGATGTTAATTCTGATTTTTATTGGTCGAAAAATTGCTGTTTGGATCGCGCCCGCTTAGAAAATGCCGGGCTTACTTTTCTTCGGTTGTTTGGGAGGCGGAGCGTTTGTTATAAAAAGGATCTATAGGCTGAAAGAGACCTTCGATAGTTGCCCATGTAGCTCAGTTGGTAGAGCACATCCTTGGTAAGGATGAGGTCACCAGTTCAATCCTGGTCGTGGGCTCCATAAAGTCCAGGGTCAAACATTCCGGGATCGTACACGAAGGGAAGATACTGAAAATTAGCACAAAGGCTTGGAGGTTGACTTATGGCCAAGGAGAAATTTGTACGGACGAAGCCGCACGTTAACGTTGGTACGATAGGCCACGTTGATCATGGTAAGACCACGCTGGTTGCGGCGATAACGTATGTATTGAATCGTCAGGGTTTGGCGGAGTCACAGAGTTATGATGAGATAGACAACGCCCCGGAGGAGAAGGCCCGTGGTTTGACCATTAATGTTCATCATGCGGAGTATGAGACGAAGAATCGTCATTATGCTCACATCGATTGTCCTGGTCATGCGGATTACATCAAGAACATGATCACGGGAGCGGCTCAGATGGACGGTGCGGTATTGGTTGTATCTGCGGCGGATGGACCCATGCCTCAGACCCGGGAGCACATACTTTTGGCCCGTCAGGTAGGGGTTCCGTGTATGATAGTTTTCATGAACAAAACGGACATGGTGGACGATCCGGAGCTGTTGGATTTGGTTGAGTTGGAGGTACGGGAGCTTCTCAAGGCGTATCAGTTTCCCGGGGATGATGTACCGGTGATACGTGGTAGTGCCTTGCAGGCGATGCAGGAGGGGGAGAAGACGGATGTAAAGGATCATCCTTCTTTCAAGCCGATCAACGAGTTATTGGCAGCCATGGATGAGTATATACCTGAGCCCAAGCGTGACGTTGACAAGCCTTTTTTGATGCCGGTTGAGGACGTGTTCAGCATCACCGGTCGTGGTACGGTGGGCACGGGTCGGGTTGATCGGGGTAAGGTCAAGGTAGGGGATGATGTCGAGCGTGTAGGGATAAGGGAGACCAAGAAGACGGTGGTGACCGGGGTTGAGATGTTTCGGAAGCTATTGGACTATGCTCAGGCTGGGGACAATGTGGGATTGCTTTTGCGTGGTATAGACAAGGATGATCTGGAGCGGGGCATGGTGATAGCGGCACCCAAGAGCATCACCCCTCACACCAAATTTAAGGGGGAGGTATACGTATTGACCAAGGAGGAGGGCGGACGTCACACTCCGTTTTTCCCTGGTTACCGGCCCCAGTTTTATTTTCGGACCACGGACGTAACCGGCGTGATCAAGTTACCGGAGGGAGTTGAGATGGTTATGCCGGGGGACAACGTCACCATGGAGATTGAGCTGATCACCCCCATAGCCATGGAGAAGGAGCTGCGCTTTGCCATCCGGGAGGGAGGACGCACGGTGGGAGCAGGCGTGGTGGGCGAGGTGATAGAATAGGTCAACGGGCTTGAGTAGATTTAGCCGGATAGGTCCGAAGGAAGAGAACATTCTCTGTTTTGAGGAATAGAGGTCTATGCCCAGAGATATCATAACCATAGCTTGCGAGGCGTGCAAGCAGAGGAATTACACTACGACCAAGAACAAAAGAAAACACTCAGAGCGGGTGAACTATAAGAAGTTTTGCCCGTTCTGCAACAAGCATACCAAACATAAGGAAACCAGGTAAGAGGCGAGGAAATCTCTACAAAGACGCAACGGGAATATAATTCGAATTTGCTCCGGCGAAAAACTCCGTATTTCTCATTATTCGAGATCCTGCCAAACCGTGTTCCGGAACGGATAGAATGGCCTTTTGTCACAAAGTGAGTGGGTTAACGTTGGAAGGATGAGAGCTTTCAGGTCACTCGCATTGGAATTCTCGTTCAGGAGAAAAACCAGAGGTAATAATAGAACAGGTCTGTAGCTCTAATTGGTAGAGCGCCGGTCTCCAAAACCGGATGTTGGGGGTTCGAGTCCCTCCAGACCTGCCAACAGGATATTCTTACGCTATGTTTGAAAAGATAAAGCAGTTTATAAAGGACGTCAGATTCGAGCTTGGCAAGGTCACCTGGACCAGCAGGGAGGAGTTGATTTATTCCACCATCATGGTGGCAGTGGTATCCCTGGTTCTGGCGATCTTCGTTGGCGCGGTTGATGTGGTGCTCTCCAATCTGGTCAGCTTGCTTTTGGGGTGAAAGATTCAAGGTGCGATTTTCGCTTTACGTGGAGGATTGATCCAAAGATAGATGGACAAGAAATGGTTTGTGGCTCACACCTATTCAGGTCATGAGCAGAAGGCTAAAAGGTACTTGGAAAGTGCCATAGTCACGCATGGGCTGGAGGATGAGATGGGAACGGTGCTGGTTCCCACCGAGACTGTGGTGGAGATGAAGCAGGGAAAAAGATCCACCACGGTCAGAAAATTCCTTCCCAGCTACATTCTGGTGGAGATGGCGCTGACCAAGGAGACCGCCCTCCTGGTGACCAGCACGCCCGGGGTCACGAGTTTCGTGGGTGCCCAGGGTAAACCCGTCCCCCTAAAGCCTGAGGAGGTAGAGAGGCTCTTAAAGCAAGTTGAACGTGGACGAACCAGAGACTTTGAGGAGGTTCCCTTCAAAACCGGGGATCAGGTTAAGGTCATCGATGGACCTTTTACCGATTTCTCCGGTTTCGTGAGTGAGGTGGATCAGGAGCGGAAGAAGCTGAAGGTGATGGTGAGCATCTTCGGACGACCCACCCCGGTGGAACTTGATTTCCTCCAGGTTCAGAACCTTTAGCCCGTTTTCCGAAGAGCTTTGGAAAAGGTGCCGGAGGCCTTTGCAGTCGGCGATTGTCCCGAGAGGGAACAGAACAGAGGAGAGCTTCAACCTTCAAGAGGTTCTCGTTCCCGTAAGCGGAATGATGAA
This sequence comes from uncultured bacterium, assembly GCA_965369445.1. Classification (GTDB taxonomy): domain Bacteria; phylum Zixibacteria; class MSB-5A5; order MSB-5A5; family SM1-73; genus SM23-73-3. The sequence continues at coordinate 6,128 of CBDUQU010000003.1, forward strand.
TAGGTAACTGAAAAAACTAATCTGCTGGCGTTGCTTCGAGCAGCTGTTCCCGAAGGACGCCGTCTACAACAAAGTAGGGAGACTCAGAGAAAAGTGGCCAAGAAGATAATAGGAAACGTCAAGCTTCAAATCCCGGCGGGAAACGCTACTCCCGCTCCCCCGGTGGGACCGGCGCTCGGCCAGTTCGGGATGAATATGATGGATTTCTGCAAGCAGTTCAACTCCCGGACACAAAAGCAAGCGGGTCTGATAATTCCGGTGGTGATAGCCATCTATGCGGATAAGTCCTTTTCCTTCATCACCAAAACTCCTCCCGCCTCGGTGCTTTTGAAGAAGGCGGCCAAGGTGGAGAAGGGTTCGGGAGAGCCCAATCGCGTAAAGGTGGGTCAGGTTACCCGAGCGCAGGTAAAGGAGATCGCGGAGCTGAAGATGAAGGACTTAAACGCATCCGGCGTGGAGTCGGCCATGAGGCAGGTGGAAGGAACCGCCAGAAGCATGGGTATACTGGTCGTGGACTGATAGAAAGCCAAAGCAGGGAGTGTGAAGCAAGCTATGAAAAGAGGCAAGAAATACCGGCAGGCCAAAGAAGAGATAGGGAAGGGGAAGTCGTACGAGTTGGCTGAGGCCATCAAAAAGCTCAAAGGATGCGCCTTTGCCAAGTTCGACGAGACGGTGGAGATGTCGCTCCGACTGGGGGTGGATCCAAAACACGCCGACCAGATGGTCCGGGGAACTACCCTCCTGCCCAATGGAACCGGAAAAAAGGTGAAAGTCTTAGTCTTAACCAAGGGAGAAAAGGAAAAGGAGGCCCAGGAGGCGGGAGCAGATTTCGTGGGACTGGAGGAGTACATCGAAAAGATCACCAAGGGCTGGTTGGACGTAGACGTGGTGGTCGCCACACCGGACGTAATGAGTCAGGTGGGAAAGCTGGGGAAGATACTGGGAACCAAAAGGATGATGCCCAACCCTAAATCCGGAACGGTGACCTTCGACGTGGCCAAGGCGGTAAAGGAGCTTAAGGCGGGAAAGATCGAATTTCGAGTGGACAAGGGTGGAAACATCGGAGCGTCAATAGGCAAACTCTCCTTTTCCGAGGAACAGCTGTACGAAAACGCCAAGGTTTTCTTAGACGTGATAGTCCGAGCCAAACCGGCCGCCGCCAAGGGAACCTATTTGAAGAACGCGTCCATCTCCTCCTCTCTGGGACCTGGCGTCAGGTTGGATACGTCATCCATCTTGAACGTGCTCAAGCAATAGAGCTTGCTTGTCTTTAGAATTCCCCGGACTGGAGTTTCAGGACAGGGTGTCGGGGATTGAATTTGTTGAAGAGTTGTTGGTGCCGTCGACTCAAGTGAAAAAGTTTAAAAGGACTTAGCTTATGTTGAAAGTTGAAAAGGAAAAGACGGTGGATGAGTTGAGGGAGAAGTTCTCCTTGACCAAGAGCCTTTTTCTTACGGATTTCAGAGGACTCAACGTAGAGCAAATGACCGATTTAAGAAGGGATCTAAAAGAGAAAAAGGCGGAATACAGGATCACCAAGAACAGCTTGATTCGGCTGGCGGCCAGGGAGAGCAGATTTGAGGGGGTCTTAGATTACCTCAAGGGTCCCACCGGGCTGGTCTTCAGCTTTGAGGATCCGGTCAGCCCAGCGAAGGTGCTGTACGAGATTCATAAGAAGGTTGAGAAGCCGAAGATCAAGATCATCTGGATGGAGGGGAAACTGCTTGACGAAAACCACCTCAAGAGCTTAGCCGCCCTCCCCTCCAAGGACGTCATCCTGACTCAGATCGTCTTTGGCCTTAACTCCCCTCTGGCGAATCTCGTGGGAACCCTGCAGGGGGTGATGAGAAACTTCGTAGGAGTCTTGGACGCCGTACGAGAAGCCCGATCAAAGGCGGTTTGAGATTATCCTTAAGGTCGCGTTCCGGGAGTAGCACTATTGAGGTGACCATAAGAGAGGATCGAAGATTTTATTTGTGAAGTAAGGTGAACATATACGACCAGGGCAGTGTAAACTGTGCTGTCGGCCTCGAAGTGTCCGGGTGGCGCTTCTAAACGAGCCCAGAGGGTCCGTTTCACCCAACAGAATCGAGGAGGAGACGAGAAGGTAAGGCAAAAGTTAATGCTAATGCGGAGGTTGAAGAAATCATGACCACAGGTTCCGAGAAAACCACCAAGAAGGCCAGTGCCAAGAAAGCGGAAAGTTCGCCCAAGGAGGAGAAGGTGAAAGCAGCTGACAGCAGCGTTGAACAGGTGATAGGAATTATCGAGAAGATGAGCGTTCTGGAGCTGGCTGAGCTTTCAAAAAGCCTCCAGGACAAGTTCGGCGTAACTGCCGCCGTCCCGGTGGCTCAGGCCGCTGCTCCCGCGGGGGCCGCGGAAGCAGCAGCGCCAGCCGAGGAAAAGACCGAGTTTTCGGCAATTCTCTCTGCCATTGGAGACAAGAAGATCCAGGTGATCAAGGTGGTGAGGGAGCTGACCGGACTGGGACTGAGAGAGGCAAAGGACTTGGTGGATAGTGCACCCAAGCCGGTCAAGGAGGATGTTCCCAAGGAGGAGGCGGAGAAGGTTAAGGCCAAACTGAGCGAGGTGGGCGCCACCGTCGAGATCAAGTAAACCGAAGAGGTAAAATGCCGCGTTGCGGGAGTCGTCGAGGTGCTAAGGATCAGAAGACGTGCATGTTAGAGCCTGTGTGCCCTTGTGGTCAAGGCGCATTGTCGCCGCAGCTTGTGGTTCGACTTGAAGAATAACGGCGGGCTCCGGATTAGTCTTTTGATGGTCTTTGAGACCTTGCAGCATCTGCAGGCGGAACTCAGAGCGTAACAAACCGGTCTTTTTCGGTGGTTGAAGGTGTAACAGCCCCGCGCAAGCGGTTCGGATTGACCGGCGGGCTAAGCCCGCGGGTTTTTCAATCGGAGAAATCGACACTTGCCCGACAAGGTGCAGAGAACAGCTAACCTCAGCTTTTTCTACAAAGGAATGAGGTAAACCTCGCAGCAGATGAAAAAGGTGAGTTTAACCCGAACTCTCTCGGCAAAAGGGTCAACCCGGGTGGTTGATCTTTTTGAGCCAAAGGAGCGTGGTAAAATTGGATAAGATCAAAAAAGTGGAGCGGGTCTCTTTTTCCAAGCTCATATCGGATGTTGAGATGCCCAATCTTCTGGACGTCCAGTTGCAATCCTATAACGAGTTCCTGCAAGCCGACGTGGAGGTAGAGAAGAGGGAGCATAAGGGACTCCAGGCGGTCTTTAAGAGCATATTTCCGATAAGCGACATACGTGAGAACTTCTCTTTGGAATTCGTCAGGTACACGCTGGGAACCCCCCGCTATACGGTGCGTGAATGCCTGGAGAGAAACATGAGCTATGTCGCTCCGCTGAAAGCCACCCTGAGATTGGTGGTGCGCGAGGCTCAGGGAAAAAGCAAGACGGTAAAGGACATCATTGAACAGGATGTCTTCTTGGGCGAACTTCCCTTGATTACCGACAAGGGAACCTTCATAATCAACGGTGCCGAGAGAGTGGTGGTGAGCCAGCTGCATCGGTCCCCCGGAGTCTTCTTTGACCAGGAGACGCATCCCAGCGGAAAAAGGCTGTTCTCCGCTCGCATCATCCCCTATCGCGGCTCCTGGGTTGAATTCAGCCTGGACGTCAACGACGTCATGCATGTCAACATAGACAGCCGGAGAAAAATCCCCGCGACCACGTTTTTGCGCGCGCTGGGATACTCCACGGACGAGGACATCCTGGACCTTTTTTATGAGATCGAGAAGGCCGAGATATCCGGCCGGAAACGCGCCAAGCTTCCGGGGAGAGTGTGCGCCCAGACCGCGGTGGATAAGGAGACAGGCGAGGTGATCGTATCTGCAGGAGAGGCCCTCACCGATGCTCACCTGGACCGACTAAAGGAGTTGGGAATGGGCAAGCTGAAGCTTCTGGTATTCGATCCCCAGAGGGACGTTGGCGTGATCGTCAACACCTTAGGTAAGGACGCCACCAAGTCCCAGATAGAAGCGTTGATGAAGATATATTCCCTTCTGAGGCCGGGGGAGCCGCCCACCGAGGAGGTGGCCCAGAGTCTTCTGGAGAGGCTCTTTTTTACCTCCAAGCGCTACGATCTGGGTGAGGTTGGCAGGCACATGATAAATCGGAGGCTCAAACTCAACATCCCTTTGAGTGTGACCATCCTGGACAAGCAGGATTTCGTCACCATAATTAAGTATCTGGTGGGCTTGAAGAAGGGAGAGGGCTTTGTGGATGACATCGATCATCTGGGGAACCGCCGGGCCCGAACCGTAGGGGAGCTTCTGGAGAATCAGTTCTCCATCGGGCTCTCTCGAATGGCGCGGACCATCCGGGAGAGGATGAGCCTGAAGGATACCGAGACCATTACCCCGCACGATCTGGTAAATGCCCGGACCGTCTCGGCGGTGATACAGACCTTCTTCGGATCCTCTCAGCTTTCTCAATTCATGGATCAGACCAATCCCTTATCCGAGCTGACCCATAAAAGACGTCTGTCCGCCCTGGGGCCGGGAGGATTGACCCGGGAGAGGGCCGGATTTGAGGTAAGGGACGTGCATCATACTCACTACGGTCGCATGTGCCCGATAGAGACTCCAGAGGGTCCCAACATCGGGCTGATCGGCTCGCTGTCCACCTACGCCCGGATCAACAAACACGGTTTTTTAGAGACCCCTTACCGGAAGGTGAAGAAGGGAAAGGTGACCCAACAGACCGAATATCTTACCGCGGATCAGGAGGATCGCTTCGTCATAGCTCAGGCCAACGAGCTTCTGGACAAGGAGGGTCGATTCGTCAGCAGCTTGGTGAAGGCTCGCCATCGGGGGGATTTTGAGACGGTTCCGGGAGAGGACATCAATTACATGGATGTCTCTCCGAAACAATTGGTTAGCGTGGCTGCCGCCCTGATTCCCTTTCTGGGACACGACGATGCCAACCGGGCACTGATGGGTTCCAACATGCAGCGGCAGGCGGTGCCGTTACTTTTGACCGAGCCTCCGCTGATTGGGACCGGCATGGAGGGGAAAGCGGCCATGGATTCGCTGGCTATAGTGCTGGCCAAAAGAGACGGGGTGGTGGAGTCCGTAACCTGCGAGAAGATCGTCATTCGGCCCACCGATCATACCTCGGAGGTGGACATCTCCGGGGTGGACGAGTACGAGTTGCTCAAATTCAAAAGATCCAATCAGGACACCTGCATAAATGAAAGACCCCTGGTGGACGTGGGGGACAAGATAAAAAAAGGCAGCTGTATCGCCGACGGTCCCGCCACCTCCGCAGGGGAGTTGGCCTTGGGGGTCAATGTGCTGGTGGCTTTCATGCCCTGGAGGGGATACAATTTCGAGGATGCCATCATCGTCAGCGAGAGATTGGTGGTGCAGGATATATTCACCTCCATTCACATTGAGGAGTTCGAGCTTCAGGTGCGAGAGACCAAGAGGGGAGCAGAGGAGATCACCCCCGAGATTCCCAACGTATCGGACGAAGCTTTGGCAAACTTGGATGAGAGAGGGGTGATCAGGATCGGTGCGGAGGTGGAGGCCGGGGACGTCTTGGTGGGAAAGGTGACTCCAAAAGGAGAAACCGAGCTTTCCCCGGAGGAGAGACTGCTTCGGGCCATCTTCGGAGAGAAGGCCGGAGACGTGAAGGACGCTTCCTTAAAGGCCCCTCCGGGAATGAAAGGAGTGGTCATCGATTCTAAGGTTTTCTCCCGCAAGGAGTGGGGAGGGGAGTATAAGAAGGCAGAAAAAAGCGAGATCGCCAAACTGAAGCGAGAATTCCAGAAGCAACTGGAGATCTTGAAAGGCCTGCGAGACGAAAGGCTGTCAAAGCTTCTGGACGGTCAGACAGCCAGGACCATCCGCAGCGCCAAAGACAACTCCATCGTCTTCAGGGCCGGATCGAAATTCAAGAAGAGCTCGCTTGAAAAAATCGAGGTGGACGAGTTGGCGGCGGATGAGGGCTTGGTCCAGGATCCCAAGGTCAGCAGGAAGGTGAAGGCGCTTCTCTCCGGCTATGAGGAGCTGATGAACGAAAGAAAAGCTCAGTTCGACGTGGATTCAGAGAAGGTGATTCGCGGGGCGGAGTTGCCTCCCGGTGTGGTGCAGTTGGCCAAGGTGAGCGTGGCCACGAAGAGGAAGCTCTCGGTGGGAGACAAGATGGCGGGGAGGCACGGGAACAAAGGTGTGGTCTCCAAGATCGTGCCGGTGGAGGATATGCCCTACCTGCCCGACGGAACGCCGGTGGAGTTGATCTTAAATCCTCTGGGCGTTCCCTCCCGAATGAACGTGGGCCAGATACTGGAGACCCATCTGGGTTGGGCCGCCAAGACCGATGGCTACTACGTCTCCTGTCCGGTATTCGACGGGGCCGACTTAGGCGAGGTTAAGCAGGCGCTCAAGAAGGCCGGCCTGCCGGAGTCGGGAAAGATCACCCTCTACGACGGCATGACCGGAGAGCCTTTTGATGAGCCGATCACCGTGGGATATATATATATGATGAAACTCTCTCACCTGGTGGATGACAAGATACACGCCCGCTCCATAGGACCCTATTCCTTGGTCACCCAGCAGCCCCTGGGAGGAAAGGCGCAGTTTGGGGGACAGAGGTTTGGGGAGATGGAGGTGTGGGCGCTGGAAGCTTATGGAGCCGCTTACACTCTCCAGGAGATGCTGACGGTGAAATCGGATGACGTGGCTGGAAGATCAAGGGTTTACGAGGCAATCGTAAAGGGGGAGAATCCTCCGGAACCGGGAATCCCGGAATCGTTCAACGTGCTGGTCAAGGAACTGCAAAGTCTGGGACTTGACGTGGAGTTGATTGAGAGCTGAAGAGTCGGCATTCATCCGCCGGGAGGTTTGGGGGCCAAGCGGACGTCGGCGCAAAGGTGAGCCTGTCTTATAATCCCCAAAAGGGGAAAGGAGGTTTCTGATGGTTGAATTTCAACCAAAAAGATTTATGCGGCCATCGGACTTCTTCGCCATAAAGATTCAATTGGCCTCTCCCCAGATCATAAGATCATGGTCTTACGGGGAGGTCACCAAGCCGGAAACCATTAATTATAGATCCTTCAAGCCGGAGAGGGATGGTCTTTTCTGTGAGCGGATATTCGGGCCGGTCAAGGATTGGGAATGCTCGTGCGGCAAATACAAGAGAGTCAGATTCAGGGGGATCGTCTGCGATCGGTGCGGGGTGGAGGTTACCCAGTCCAAGGTTCGCCGGGAGCGACTGGGACACATCGAGCTGGCGGTGCCGGTCAGCCATATCTGGTTCTTCAAATCCATCCCCACCCGAATCGGATACCTGTTGGACCTGTCCATAAGACAGCTGGAAAAGATATTGTATTATGAGTCTTACGTGGTCATTGATCCGGGCAACACCCCTCTGAAGCACAAGGACATAATCTCCGAGGAGGAGTACTCTGAATTAGAGCAGTCAGGCAAGGAGTTTGTCGCCAAGATGGGGGCTGAGGCGATCTTAGAGGTTCTGCGGCAGGTGGACGTGGAGGAACTCTCCATATCCCTGCGAGCTCAGGTGAAAATCGAAACCTCGGCTCAGAGAAAGAAGGATAGCCTGAAGAGACTCAGGGTGATCGAGGCGTTCCGGCAGTCCCAGAACAAGCCGGAATGGATGATCCTGACCGTTCTGCCGATCATTCCGCCGGACCTAAGACCGTTAGTCCCTCTGGAGGGAGGAAGATTCGCCACCTCGGATTTAAACGACCTTTACCGCCGGGTGATCAACCGAAACAACCGTTTGAAGAAGCTGATGGAGATAAGGGCTCCCGAGGTGATCCTGCGCAACGAGAAGAGGATGCTCCAGGAGGCGGTGGACGCCCTTTTGGATAACGGCAGGCGATCCCAGTCGGTGAGGGGAGACTCCAAGCGACCTCTCAAGTCGTTGTCCGACCTTCTCAAAGGGAAGCAGGGAAGGTTCAGGCAGAACCTTCTGGGCAAGAGGGTGGACTACTCGGGCAGGTCGGTGATCGTGGTGGGACCGGAATTGAAAATTCACCAGTGTGGTTTGCCCAAGACCATGGCGCTGGAGCTGTTCAAGCCCTTTATCATCATGAAGCTGGAGGAGAAAGGTTACGTTCAGACGGTGAAGTCGGCCAAGAAGCTGGTGGAGAAGGAGCGTCCGGAGGTATGGGACATCTTGGAGGAGATCATCCGGGATCATCCCATTCTTCTGAACCGAGCCCCCACCCTGCACAGATTGGGGATTCAGGCCTTCTATCCGGTCTTAGTCGAAGGAAAGGCGATAAGGCTGCATCCCTTGGTCTGCGCCGCCTTCAACGCGGACTTCGATGGGGATCAGATGGCGGTGCACGTGCCTCTATCGTTCGAGGCGCAGTTGGAAGCGAAGCTGTTGATGCTTTCGGTGAACAACCTCTTAGCGCCGTCCAGCGGCAACCCCGTTGCCACTCCCAGCCAGGACATAGTGCTGGGATGCTATTACCTCACCAAGGAGAAGCCCGGGCAGAAGGGTGAGGGAAAGATATTCTCCTCCGCCGACGAGGTGATGGCCGCCCTTGACGCCAAGGAGGTCGGACTGCATGCCGGAATCAAGGTACTCTTGGACGGAAAGATCGTCGAGACTACGGTCGGCCGGGTGGTCTTCAACCAGATAGTCCCCCCGGAGCTGGGCTATTTCAACGACCTGGCCAACAAAGCGAAGGTGGCCGACTTAGTGGCCCAGTCGTATCGAGAGCTGGGAGCGTCTCGTTCCTCAGCCTTCCTGGATGCATTGAAGAAGCTGGGCTTTGAATATGCCACCCTCTCAGGGATAACCGTGGGAGTGGACGATATGGTGATTCCGCCGGAGAAGCAGGTCTTGATCGAAAAGGCACGCAAGGAAGTGGAAAAGATATGGAAGCAGTATAAAAGGGGCGTGATCACCAACGGCGAGAGATATAACAAGGTGATCGATACCTGGACCCGCACCACCTCCGAGGTGGGGGAGGTGATGTTCCAGAGGTTGCAGATGGAGCACGGGGGCTTCAATCCCATCTTCATGATGGCGGATTCGGGAGCCAGGGGAAGCCAGGAACAGATAAGGCAGCTGGCCGGAATGCGGGGATTGATGGCCAAACCCCAGAAGAGGATCACCGGACAGATCGGCGAGATCATCGAATCCCCTATCGTGGCCAACTTCAGGGAAGGGCTGGACGTTCTGGAGTATTTCATCTCCACTCACGGAGCCAGGAAGGGTCTGGCTGACACTGCCCTAAAGACAGCCGACGCCGGCTATCTCACCAGAAGACTGGTAGACGTAGCCCAGGACGTTATCATCACGGAACGAGATTGTGGCACCATCTTAGGCTTAAGCGTGTCCGCCTTGAAGGAGGGGGAGGAGGTGATCGAGTCTCTCAGAGACAGGGTCTTGGGAAGGGTAGCTTTAGAAGACGTATACGACACCATCACCGAGGATCTCCTGGCTAAGGCCGGGGAGGAGATCGACGAGGAATCGGCTACTCGAATAGACGAGTCCGGGGTAGAGTCGGTGCGCATCAGATCCATTTTGACCTGCGAATCCAAAAGAGGAATCTGTGCCAAATGTTACGGGCGGAACTTAGCCACCGGAAACACGGCAGATCTGGGAGAGGCGGTAGGGGTGATCGCAGCTCAGAGCATAGGAGAGCCGGGAACCCAGCTTACCCTGCGTACCTTCCATATCGGAGGAACCGCCGCCAGGATCGCCGAGCAATCGAAGGTGACCTCCAAAGGCGAAGGGAAGGCGGTCTACAAGAACTTAAAGTTCGTCACCAAGCAGGATGGCGACATGGTGGTGCTGGGAAGAGAAGGAGAGCTGGAACTTCTGGATGAGAGGGGGAGAGTCAGATCAAGATATACCGTCCCCTACTCTGCCGTCCTTCGGGTCAAGGATAACGCCAAAGTGGGCAGGGAGGACACACTATTCGAATGGGACCCATACACGCATACCATTCTGTCGGAGCGTGCCGGAAAGGTGCATTTTGTGGACATCATCGAGAACGAAAGCTTCCGGGAGGAGTTGGACGTGACCACCGGTTTAAGACAGAGGGTGGTCATAGAACAGAGGGAGAAACAGCTCCGTCCCCACATCCAGGTCAAGGATTCAAAGGGAAGGAAGCTGGGTAACTACTCCATACCGACCGGGGCTCATCTTCAGGTTCACGACGGGGACAAGGTGGAAGCCGGAGAATTCTTGGTCAAGATCCCCCGGGACATCTCCAAGACCCGCGACATAACCGGCGGGCTCCCCCGGGTAGCAGAGCTGTTTGAGGCTCGCAAGCCCAAGGATCCGGCGGTGGTGACCGAGATCGACGGGGTGGTGGAGTTCGGAAAGATCATTCGCGGAGCCACCCAGATTCTGGTCCAGGGATTCGGAGGTGAGGTCAGGGAGTATCTGATACCCCACGGGAAGCATATGAGAGTCCATGACCAGGATCAGGTCAGGGCCGGACAGAGGCTTTGTGAGGGACCCATCGATCCTCACGACATCCTCGGGATCAAGGGGGTGAACGCCGTGCAGGAGTATCTGGAAAACGAGATTCAGGAGGTCTACCGGCTTCAGGGAGTGAAGATAAACGATAAACACATCGAGGTCATAGTCAGGCAGATGCTGCAGAAGGTGAAGGTGGAGGACGTGGGGGATACCAACTTCTTGGAAGGCGAGCAGGTGGATAAGCACAGGTTCAGGGAGGAGAACGAGAAGGTCATCGCCGAAGGTGGAGATCCGGCCACGTTCCAGCCCCTGCTTCTGGGAATCACCAAAGCCTCTCTCTCCACGGAGAGCTTCATCTCCGCGGCCTCGTTCCAGGAGACTACCCGGGTGCTGACCGAGGCGGTAATAAATGGGAAAACGGATTACCTTCTGGGTCTCAAGGAGAACGTGATCATCGGACAGCTTATCCCCGCAGGTACCGGTCTGGAAAGATACAGAAATATAAGGATAAAGGAGAAGGCGGAGCCAAAAGAGGAAGTGAAGATCTTAGAGGAGATCGAGTGAGCCTTCAGGTTGGCTTGTTTCAAACGGAGTTGAAAATAGTGAAGAAAAAGCTTGACATTTCGCAATAAGGGGATATAATGCAAGTCTGTCTCGGCCTTGCTCTTTAGCAGAACGAGGGCCGTGGAGCATAAGAGTCCCAGACGCGAAGGTCTGGTTACGCATCATGGTACATAAGTGTAATTGAGTAAACTACAAGGAGAGGAATCGTTGCCGACCATTAATCAGCTTATCAAAAAGGGAAGGAAGATCATAAAGCGAAAGTCCTCTACTCCGGCCATGCAGGGATGCCCTCAAAAACGAGGAGTCTGTACCAGGGTTTATACCAGCACTCCCAAAAAGCCCAACTCCGCCTTGAGGAAGGTAGCCCGGGTGAGGTTGACCAATGGGATCGAGGTCACCTCTTATATACCGGGAGAGGGACACAACCTGCAGGAGCACTCCATAGTCTTAATCAGAGGAGGAAGGGTAAAGGATCTGCCCGGGGTTAGATATCACGTGATCAGGGGTACCTTAGATACCAGCGGGGTAACCGATCGAAGGCAGGGAAGGTCGAAATACGGGGCCAAGAGGCCCAAAAAGACGACCGTGGCCTGAACCAGCTTTGCCGAATCGAAGCTTCAAACGGTGAATCTTATCTGTGGCAGGTTTTTTTTGTACAGAAGAAATTCTTGATTTAAGGACCACAAGATATGCCAAGAAGAAAAGCGGCGGAAAAAAGAAAGAAGACTCCGGATTATAAGTTTAAGGATGTCATGGCCGGACAGTTCGTGAACTACCTGATGCGAAGGGGAAAAAAGAGCGTGGCGGAGAAGATATTCTATGACGCCTTGGATATTCTCACCAAGAAGACCGGTCAACCCGGGATAAACGTCTTCAAAAAGGCCTTGGACAGCGTGCGTCCTGTCTTGGAGGTAAAACCTCGTCGGGTGGGAGGTGCCACCTATCAGGTGCCGGTGGAGGTAAGGTCGGACAGAAGCATCGCTCTGGCCATGAGATGGATAATAGGTCATACCAGACAAAGAGGCGGGCGCTCTATGGCAGAGAAGCTGGCGGAGGAGCTTCTGGCCGCTTCCAAGAATGAGGGTGCCTCCGTTAAGAAGAAGGAGGATACCCACAAGATGGCCGAAGCCAACAAGGCTTTCGCCCATTTCAGATGGTAGAGGGTATGCTGAGAGAGAGGATCTGCGAAAAACCGATCTTCGGTCAGAGCCTCTCGATTTTTTATATGGTTCACGAGGGATTTTTTTGTGTGGCAGGGTCAGATAAACCCATAAGAAGGCAATTTAAATTAGCCTAACGTGTTAAGGACAAAGAGACAACAGACAAGTCAGACTTCAGGCAGGATGGCTTTTATGCCCAGAGGTTTTTCATTAGACAGGGTGCGAAATATCGGGATAATGGCGCATGTTGATGCCGGCAAGACCACCACCACCGAACGCATCCTGTATTACACCGGAAAGACGCACCGGATGGGGGAGGTGGATGACGGGGCGGCAACCATGGACTGGATGGAACAGGAGAAGGAGAGGGGGATAACCATCACCTCTGCCGCCACCACCTGCTTCTGGGGCAAACACCAGATAAACATAATCGACACCCCGGGACACGTGGATTTCACCGTTGAGGTGGAGAGGTCGTTGAGGGTTCTGGATGGAGCCATCGCCATCCTCTGCAGCGTGGGGGGAGTGGAGCCTCAGTCTGAAACCGTGTGGAGACAGGCAGATAGGTACCACGTTCCCCGGATCGTTCTCGTCAACAAGATGGACCGGGTTGGGTGCGACTTTGAAAACGCGGTGGGCACGCTCAAGAAGCGTCTGGGGGCCAATGCTATACCCATACAGCTGCCGGTTTTTCACGACGAGAAATTCTCCGGGATAATTGATCTGATCACCCAACAGTACCGGGTCTATCACCAGGAGAGCCTGGGTGCCACCTTTCAAGACCTTCCCATCCCTCCAGACTCTGTGGATAGAGCCAAAAAGGGTAGGGAGGAGTTGCTGGAAGCTCTAACCTTTTATGATGACCGGCTCCTGGAGAAATTCTTGAATGACGAACCGATACCGGCAGAGGAGATAAAAGAGGCGTTGAGGAAGGCCACCCTGGATGTGAAGATCTTTCCGGTGCTCTGCGGTTCGGCTCTCCGGAATCAGGGAGTTCAGAAGCTTTTGGATGCGGTGGTCAACTTTCTTCCCTCTCCCGTCGACATGCCCCCGGTTAAAGGCCTGAACCCGGATAAGAACAAAGAGGAGACCAGGTTGCCTTCCGACGACGAGCCTTTTTGTGCCCTGGCCTTTAAAGTCGCCTCGGACCCTTACGTGGGCAAGCTGATCTATTTTCGGGTCTATTCCGGAAAACTGAAGGTGGGAAGCGCGGTTCTCAACGCAAACACCAAAGTCAGGGAGAGGATAGGGCGGATTCTGGAGATGCATGCCAACAAAAGGCTGGACAAGCAGGAGGTCCACACCGGGGACATCGTCGCGGCGGTGGGACTGAGAAAGACCGTCACCGGTCATACCCTCTGCGACCAGAAAAGGCCGATCCTGCTGGAAAAGATACGATTCCCCGAGCCGGTTATATCTGTTGCCATCGAGCCCAAGACCAAGGCGGATCAGGATCAGTTGAGCGGGGCGCTGGCCAAGCTGGCGGAGGAGGACCCCACCTTCAGCGTGATGACCAACCAGGAGACCGGACAGACCATAATCTCGGGAATGGGGGAGCTTCATCTGGAGGTCTTAGTCGAGCGGATGACCCGGGAGTTTGGGGTGAAAGCCAACGTGGGAAAACCGCAGGTGTCTTACAAGGAGACCATCACTGCCCCGGTCGAGGTGGAGGGGAAGTTTATCCGGCAGACCGGCGGTAGGGGTCAATACGCATGGGTGAAGATAAGGCTGGAGCCGTTACCCAAAGGGTCCGGATTTGAATTTGAGAACGCTACCAAGGGAGGAGTTCTGCCCAGAGAATTCGTTCGCCCGGTGAAGGAGGGAATCGCCGAATCAATGCAGAACGGCGTTCTGGCAGGATATCCCATGGTTGACATCAAGGCCATCCTTCTGGACGGCAAGTATCATGAGGTGGACTCCACCGAGCTGGCTTACCGGATTGCAGGCTCCAAGGCTTTTCAGGAAGCGGCCGCCAAAGCCAATCCGGCGCTGTTGGAGCCGGTCATGAAGGTGGAAATCATCGTGTCCGACGATTATCTGGGTGACGTGATAAACGACCTGAATTCAAAACGGGGGAATATCCTGGGGATTCATCCCAAAGGAGATGCCAAGGCGATTGCGGTGGTGGTGCCGCTCTCCGAGATGTTTGGCTATGCCACCCGGCTCAGGTCCTTAAGTCAGGGCCGGGCCACCTTCACCATGGAGTTTGATCATTACGGAGAGGTGCCGGAGAACATTGTGGATGGATTGATAACCAGACTGAGAGGATTTTGAGGTTCTTGGCGCTGAGTTTTGGCGGGAACCTGCCTTAACTGCAATCTGTACAGGATGAGGTTATCGGAGGAATAAAGAGGAAGAAAGGCTTGGAGGTTGACTTATGGCCAAGGAGAAATTTGTACGGACGAAGCCGCACGTTAACGTTGGTACGATAGGCCACGTTGATCATGGTAAGACCACGCTGGTTGCGGCGATAACGTATGTATTGAATCGTCAGGGTTTGGCGGAGTCACAGAGTTATGATGAGATAGACAACGCCCCGGAGGAGAAGGCCCGTGGTTTGACCATTAATGTTCATCATGCGGAGTATGAGACGAAGAATCGTCATTATGCTCACATCGATTGTCCTGGTCATGCGGATTACATCAAGAACATGATCACGGGAGCGGCTCAGATGGACGGTGCGGTATTGGTTGTATCTGCGGCGGATGGACCCATGCCTCAGACCCGGGAGCACATACTTTTGGCCCGTCAGGTAGGGGTTCCGTGTATGATAGTTTTCATGAACAAAACGGACATGGTGGACGATCCGGAGCTGTTGGATTTGGTTGAGTTGGAGGTACGGGAGCTTCTCAAGGCGTATCAGTTTCCCGGGGATGATGTACCGGTGATACGTGGTAGTGCCTTGCAGGCGATGCAGGAGGGGGAGAAGACGGATGTAAAGGATCATCCTTCTTTCAAGCCGATCAACGAGTTATTGGCAGCCATGGATGAGTATATACCTGAGCCCAAGCGTGACGTTGACAAGCCTTTTTTGATGCCGGTTGAGGACGTGTTCAGCATCACCGGTCGTGGTACGGTGGGCACGGGTCGGGTTGATCGGGGTAAGGTCAAGGTAGGGGATGATGTCGAGCGTGTAGGGATAAGGGAGACCAAGAAGACGGTGGTGACCGGGGTTGAGATGTTTCGGAAGCTATTGGACTATGCTCAGGCTGGGGACAATGTGGGATTGCTTTTGCGTGGTATAGACAAGGATGATCTGGAGCGGGGCATGGTGATAGCGGCACCCAAGAGCATCACCCCTCACACCAAATTTAAGGGGGAGGTATACGTATTGACCAAGGAGGAGGGCGGACGTCACACTCCGTTTTTCCCTGGTTACCGGCCCCAGTTTTATTTTCGGACCACGGACGTAACCGGCGTGATCAAGTTACCGGAGGGAGTTGAGATGGTTATGCCGGGGGACAACGTCACCATGGAGATTGAGTTGATCACCCCCATAGCCATGGAGAAGGAACTGCGCTTTGCCATCCGGGAGGGAGGACGCACGGTGGGCGCAGGTGTGGTGGGCGAGGTGATAGAATAGCCAATCTTCAAGCCGGTGGTGAATTCACTGGGTGTACGGATTTTGAGCAAAAGAATTGAGGCTTATTGGCGTAATCAAAATCGAATGCGAAGGATTAGCGGATGAACGGACAGAAGATCAGAATCTGGCTTAAGGCATATGATTATAGATCCCTGGACAAATCCGCCCGGGAGATCGTGAGGACCGCAACCCGGAGCGGGGCGAGGGTTACCGGACCCGTTCCCATGCCCACCAGGAGGAGAGTCTATACCGTTTTGAGATCGCCTCACGTGGACAAGAAATCACGGGAGCAGTTTGAGACCCGCATCCACAAGAGGCTGATAGACATCTATGAGTCCACCCCTCAGACCGTGGATGCCCTGATGAAGCTGGATTTGCCAGCAGGAGTGGACGTGGAGATAAAGGTGTGAAGGGCAGTTTGCAGTAGGCAGTACACAGTACACAGTACACAGTACACAGATTCTCGGAGTCGAAGGATGGAAGGGATCGTCGGAAAAAAGATCGGGATGACCAGAGTGTTCAACCAGGAGGGGCAAGCCATTGCCGTAACGGTCATAGAGGCAGGACCCTGCCCGGTGGTGCAAGTCAAGACCAAGGAGAGGGAAGGATATGATGCCATCCAACTCGGCTTCGGAGAGAAAAGGAAGAAACTCTTTACCCAACCTCTTCTGGGGCATTTCACCAGGGCTAAGGTAGAGCCCAAGAGGATCTTGAAGGAGATGAGAACGGAGAATTCGGACAAGTTTAAGACAGGACAGGAACTCAAGGTCGACCTCTTTTCCGTGGGTGAGAAGGTCAGTGTCACCGGCATCTCCAAGGGATTGGGCTTTCAGGGTGTGGTGAGAAGATACAAGTTTCGGGGAGGGCCAAAAACCCACGGACAGTCCGACCGTCTTAGGGCTCCGGGCTCGATAGGTGGAAGCTCCTATCCCTCTCGCGTGTTCAAGGGTCAAAGAATGCCAGGAAGGATGGGAGGGGAGAAGTTGACCATCAAGAATTTAGAGGTCGTGGGAGTGGACGCAGAGAAAAATCTGCTTCTGCTCAAAGGAGCGGTTCCGGGCAAGAGGAATTCATATTTGACCATAAGAAAATCTTCAGTCTAAAGGAAGGTTATGCTCAGCGCGGTGGTATTTGATCAGGAAGGAAATGAAAAAGATACGTTGGCTCTAAAGGAGGAGCTTTTCGGGCAGACTCCGCATCTCCCATCCATTCACCAGTACGTGAAGGCCTATCAGGCCAACCAGAGTCAGGGCACGGTGAAGAAGAAGACCCGGATGGAGGTGAGAGGAGGAGGCGCCAAGCCCTGGCGGCAGAAGGGGACCGGGCGTGCTCGAGCGGGATCCAACACCTCTCCTCTCTGGGTGGGTGGAGGAAGAGCCTTCCCTCCCAGGCCGGGCCACCATCACGTTGAGATCCCCAGGAAGATGAAGCGCAGAGCACTGATCTCGGCGCTCTCGTCCGTAGCCTCCGAGAACAGGGTAAAGATCGTCGAAGGGATCAGCCTGGAGGCTCCCAAGACCAAGGTTATGGTTGAATTGTTCGACAAGATAGGAACCGGCGGGGCAAAGATCCTTTTCCTTTCCGAAGGAAAAGACGAGAATCTGCAAAAGTCTGTAAGAAACTTGAAGAATCTGGTGTTTAAACGAGCGCGTCTGGTCAATCCTTATGATCTTCTCATCTGCGATTTTTTGGTTATGACCAAGAAGGCCTTAGACAGCTTGACGGAGGTGTTTGCCGCATGAAGGAGGCGAGACAGGTTATAATAATGCCCCTGGTATCGGAGAAGAACACGAATCTGCGTGTGGACCAGAATAAGTACGTCTTCCGGGTGGACATTGAGGCAAACAAACTCCAGATAAGGAATGCAGTGGAAGAGCTTTTCAAAGTCAGGGTGGAGGATGTGACCACCATGAGGATGCACGGTAAGCCCAAAAGAATGGGAAGATTTGAAGGAAGACGGCCAGATTGGAAAAAGGCCGTGGTCCAGCTGAAAAAAGGGGAAACCATAGAGCTTTTCGAGAACGTGTAGGCGAAGTCAGCCAGAGTTCGCGGTGATGCCTTTTAAAAAGAGATTCTTTATTTTCTATAGGTAAAACGATATGGCCATAAAGTCGTTCAAGCCGGTTACACCATCTTCGAGATTCAGAACCGTTTCGACCTTTGAGGAGATAACCCGCACCACTCCGGAGAAGTCGCTTTTGGTTCCTTTGAAAAAGCACGGCGGCCGAAACAACCAGGGAAGGATTACCTGCCGGTACCGGGGTGGAGGCAGCAAGAGGTTTTTGAGGATCCTGGATTTCAGAAGAGACAAGCTGAACATCCCGGCAAAGGTGGCCACTATCGAATATGATCCCAACCGCTCTGCCCGCATAGCACTTCTGCATTACGCGGACGGGGAAAAAAGATACATCATAGCTCCCCTGGATGTGAAGGTGGGAAACGTCCTGACGGCGGGCGAGGATGTGGAGATAAGGCCGGGAAACGCCATGCCCTTGGGGAAGATCCCCCAGGGAACCATGATCCACAACGTGGAGTTGAAGAGAGGAAAAGGCGCCCAGATTGCCAGGGGAGCAGGAACCTATGCCCAACTGGTGGCCAAGGAGGGAAAATTCGGCCACGTGCGGCTTCCCTCCGGAGAAGTGCGGCTGGTAAGGCTGGAGTGTTATGCCACCATCGGGCAGGTGGGCAACTTAGATCACGAGAACATCAGTTACGGAAAGGCGGGCAAGTCCAGGTGGCTGGGCAGGAGGCCCAAAGTGAGGGGAGTGGCAAAAAACCCGGTGGATCACCCCATGGGCGGAGGAGAGGGAAGATCGTCCGGAGGCAGACATCCATGCACCCCCTGGGGAAAGATCACCAAGGGTTTGAAAACCAGAAAGAAGAAGCCCTCAGATAAGCTGATCGTCAAAAAAAGGAAAAAGTAGGTAGCTGAAGGCCGGGGTGAAAGAAGTCTTAAGATTAACCGTAAGCGTACCGGAGGTGGATTAAAAGATGGCAAGGTCCTTAAAGAAAGGCCCCTTCGTGGATGAGCATCTTTCCAGGAAGGTTGAGGCGATGAACGAGTCGCGAGAAAAAAGGGTAATCAAGACCTGGTCCAGGCGATCCACCATAACCCCGGATTTCGTGGGACATACGATAGCCGTTCACAACGGCAACAAGTTCATTCCGGTCTATATCTCGGAGAACATGGTGGGACACAAGCTGGGAGAGTTTTCTCCCACCAGGATCTTCCGGGGTCACTCCGGAAGGATCACGGAGAGATCCACCTCTTTGAAGTAAGTCTGCCAGAGAGAAGAGGGTTAGCGTGAGCTTAAAGAGGCCGCGAGGAAAAGATCATGGAAGCCAAAGCCAGAGCAAGGTTCGTTAGAGGGTCGGCCCGTAAAGTGAGAAGGGTGGCGGATCTGGTCAGGGGAAAGAACGTGGAGGAGGCGCTGAACATTCTCACCTTCACTCCCAAGGCGGCCGCTTTGGTCTTGGAGAAGGTTTTGAAGTCCGCCACCGCCAATGCCCTGAGCGTGGAAGGGACGGCGAAACTCAAGGCGGAGGACCTTAGGATAAAAAGGATACTGGTTGATGGCGGCCCCATCATGAAGAGAATCAGAGCCATGGGGATGGGGAGAGCGTTTAGAATAAGGAAAAGAACCAATCATATCACCATAGTGGTGTCTGACGCCAAGGAGGAATAAGCGACAGGTGGAAAGCAGGTTAAGAAACTGCAACTCTTGGTCAGGCAAACAAGCTCCTGGACAGAGAATATTGGGTGAAGTGAGTAACCCAAAAACAATGAGGAGAAAGAGCGAGATTTAAGAGGCAAATTCGAAGGAGGCGTAGTTGGGACAGAAGACCCACCCTGTAGGATTCAGGCTAGGTATCATCAGAACCTGGAGTTCCAGATGGTTCTCCGACAAGAAGTTCGCTGATCTTCTCCAGGAGGACCTGATGATCCGGAGATATACCGAGAAGAGGCTGGAACACGCCGGTATATCGGCGGTGGACATCGTCAGGGCTCCCCGAAAGGTTACTTTAGACATTCATACTGCCAGGCCGGGGATCGTGATCGGAAGGAAAGGGGCGGAGGTGGACAAGCTCAAAGAGGAACTCCAGCTGATCACCAAGAAGGAAGTGGCCATCAACATCATAGAGGTGAAGAAACCTGAGCTTTCCGCCAAGCTGGTAGCGGGCAGCATCGCCAAGCAGTTGGAGGGAAGGGTCTCCTTCAGGAGGGCCATGAAGAAGTCCATCACCTCCGCGATGAAATCAGGGTCTCAGGGAATAAAGATCTCCTGTGGAGGAAGATTGGGTGGTGCGGAGATAGCCCGCACGGAAAAATACATGGAGGGGAGAGTTCCGCTGCATACCCTTCGTGCCGATATCGATTACGCCACCGCCACTGCCCACACGACTTATGGGTGCATCGGGGTGAAAGTGTGGATCTTCAAAGGAGAGGTTCTGGCATCGAAGGAGGAGATTCCCCCCAGGGAGGAAGCCCCGGAAAGAAAACCATCCAGGGAAGCGCGATTGGCTGAAGGGCGGGGGAAAAAGGGGGAGAGGAAGAGACGTCGGAGGAAGTCCAAGAAAGAAGATTAACGGCGGAAGAATCGATTGAACTGGAGCATGTTCTATGTTGATGCCCAAGAGAGTTAAGTATCGCAAGCAGCAGCGCGGCAGGAGAAGGGGCAAGGCTTACCGGGGATCCGAGATAAACTTCGGGGAATTCGGCATAAAAGCCTTGGAGCCGGCCTGGCTAACAAACAGGCAGATCGAGGCGGCCCGAGTGGCCGTCACCCGGCATATTAAGAGGGGAGGCAAGGTGTGGATTCGCATATTTCCCCATAAGCCGGTCACGGTCAAGCCTGCCGAGACTCGAATGGGAAAGGGCAAAGGTGCTCCCGATCACTGGGTGGCTGTGGTGAAGCCGGGAAGGATTCTGTTTGAACTGGAAGGCGTCACTCAGCAACTTGCCCGGGAGGCGCTGGATTTAGCATCGGCCAAGCTTCCCATAAAGACGAAATTCGTAACCAGAGCTTCTATATAGAAGTCTTAGAAGGAACGTCGTACAAGGACATGAAAAAAGAACAGATGCGAGAGCGGACCCGAGAGGAGCTCCTCCAGAGAAAATCGGAGTTGGAGGAGGAGCAGTTCAATCTGAGGTTGCAGAAGGCCAGCAAGGAGCTGGACAATCCCCTGAGGCTGAGGGCCCTGAGAAGGGAACTGGCGCGGATAAATACCATTCTAAAGGAGGACGAGTTGAAGATTCGCCCCTTGGCCCAGGTGGAGAAGGAAACCAGCTCCACTGAGCAGAAATAGGAGTAGGAGACAGTGGAGAGGAACAAGCGCAAGGTGAGGGAGGGTTGGGTGGTCTCGAACCGGATGGATAAGACCATCGTGGTGGCAGTGGAGAGGCGTTTCCGGCATCCCAGGTACGAGAAGATCATCCGGAGAACCTCCAAGCTTTATGCTCACGACGGTAAGAACGAATGCACGATTGGCGACAAGGTAAAGGTGATGGAGTCCCGACCGCTCTCCAAACTGAAGAGGTGGAGGCTGGTGCAGGTTTTGGAGAAGGCCAAATGAGCAGGAAGGTCAGCTGTCCGCTGAGCCGGTGAAGGGATGATGAGAGATGATCAGAGAATATTCGACCTTAGTTGTTGCTGATAACTCCGGCGCGAAGAAGGTGATGTGCTTCCGGGTGCTGGGAGGAACTAAAAGAAGATATGCCCGGGTGGGCGACGTGATCGTGGTAACGGTCAAGGATGCCATCCCCGGCGGAACCGTCAAAAAATCAGAAGTCTGCCGGGCAGTAGTGGTCAGGACCACCCGCGAGACCAGACGAAAGGACGGATCATACATCAGATTCTCTGATAATGCGGCCGTGATCATA
The DNA here is from genome assembly GCA_965369445.1 of uncultured bacterium. Taxonomy (GTDB): domain Bacteria; phylum Zixibacteria; class MSB-5A5; order MSB-5A5; family SM1-73; genus SM23-73-3. The sequence goes on from CBDUQU010000003.1 coordinate 27,764, forward strand.
AACGAACTCAACGAGCCCAGAGGTACCAGAATATTTGGGCCGGTGGCGCGAGAATTGAGAGAAAAACACTTCATGAAGATAGTATCCTTAGCTCCGGAGGTGCTCTAAAGCTTGAGGCCGGCAGCCTGACGCTCTTTTCGTTTGCTGGCTAAAAGGCACTGAAAGGACCTGAACGGATGATGAGATGAAAATTAAGAAGGGTGATACAGTCTTAGTTATTGCCGGAGACGACAAAGGAAAGACCGGGAAGGTGCTCAAGGTTTTTCCGAACAAGAGTCGGGTCATCGTGGAAGGGGTGAACTTCATCAAGCGGCACACGCGGCAAACTCAGAGAGCTCAAAAAGGCGGCATAATCGAGAAGGAGGGGACGGTGCACGTCTCCAATCTCATGCTTTTCTGTCCCAAGTGCTCCTCCCCCACCAAGGTGGCCCATAAGATTCTGAAAGGGGAGGCGGGCGGAGAGCGAAACAAAGTCAGAATTTGCCGAAAGTGCGGAGAGTTGGTATAAAGCAGATCAAATTCCTTGGAGGTTCTTTCGATTAAGATTCGTGAACGCAGGAAAGAAGAGAAAAAGACATGGCCATACTGCGAATAAAAGAGAAGTATAAGAAGGAGACGGTGCCCGTTCTGATGAAGAGGTTCGGGTACCAGAACGTGATGCAGGTGCCCAGACTGGAGAAGATCGTGGTCAACGTGGGGGTGGGAGAGGCCATTCAGAACATGAAGCTTCTGGATGCCATCTCGGCCGATCTGGCCGCCATAACCGGACAGAGGCCGGTGGTCCGGCGGGCCAAAAAGGCGATCTCCAACTTCAAGCTCAGGGCAGGTATGCCCATCGGCTGTGCGGTCACCTTGCGCCAGAGGAGGATGTACGAGTTCTTTGATCGACTGGTGAACATAGCCATCCCGCGAATCCGCGATTTCCGGGGGACCTCGCCCAACTCCTTCGATGGTAGAGGAAACTATAACCTGGGAATTACGGAGCAGATAATCTTCCCGGAGATAGACTACGATAAGGTGGAGAAGATCATGGGAATGAACGTCACCATCGTCACCACCGCCAGAACAGACGAGGAGGGATTCGAGCTGTTGAAGAATCTGGGAGTGCCGTTCAGGGGGTAGGAGTTATATAGAGGAAGCATGAAGTCTTTCGACCTCTCGGAGTTATAGACTGAGAATCTTCAAGCTATTTTAGGAGAACATTTGGCCAAGACCTGTTTGATAGAGAAATCCAAAAGGAAGCCCAAGTTCCCGGTGCGCAGGCATAACAGGTGCAGTCGCTGCGGAAGACCCCGGGGATATATGCGGGATTTTGGATTATGCCGCATCTGCTTCAGAGAGCTGGCGCTGAAAGGGGAGATCCCCGGCGTGGTGAAGGCCAGCTGGTGAAATGAGGCAAGCCCTAGAAGTCAGGATTTTAACCGTCTCTAAGAAATTGGGAAGGACCCGTTCATGAAGAGTACCGATCCTCTGGCTGATTTGTTGACCAGAATAAGGAATGCATGCAGGGCGAAACACAAGAAGGTGGACATACCCTCCTCCAAGATCAAGAGGAGCATCGCCCGGCTGCTTCTGGAGCACAACTTCATACAGAACCTAGTGGAGGTGGAGGATAACAAGCAGAACCTCCTGCGCATCTTCTTAAAATACGATTACGAGAACAGGAGCTTCATCACCGGGCTTCGCCGAATAAGCAAGCCCAGCTTGAGAATCTACGCGGGCCAGAAGGACTTAGGTAGGATGAGAAGGGAGGTAGGGCTGACCATCCTCTCAACCTCCAAGGGCATCCTGACCCATCGTCAGGCCCGCGAGGCCCAGGTGGGAGGAGAAGTCCTTCTGAAGGTCTGGTGATCCTTTAAGCAGCTGTTCTTCAGCGCGGTCGAAAGGAGATAATGAGTAGAGTTGGGAAAAAGCCAGTGCCTATTCCCGGAGAGGTCTCGGCCAAAATTGAGGGGAGCCGTATTACGGTGACCGGGCCTAAAGGGGAGTTGAGCCAGATGATCCATCCATCCATGACGGTGGAGTTGGCCGGGAACGAGTTGGTGGTCAACCGGCCGTCGGAGACCAAGTTTCACAAGTCGCTGCACGGCTTGACCCGGTCGTTGATCGCCAACATGGTGATTGGTGTGACCACCGGATATGAGAAGTCCCTTGAGATTCAGGGTGTCGGATATAAGGCCGTGCTGGCGGGGAAAAAACTTAACCTCTCCCTGGGCTTGTCACATCCGGTGCTGTTGAGCCTGCCCGAGGGGATTAAGGTAGAGCTGAATGGGCCCAGTAAGATCAAGGTTTCCGGGATAGACAAGCAGCTGGTAGGATTGGTGGCGGCCAAAATTAGATCCTTCCGACCACCTGAGCCTTATAAGGGCAAGGGAATACGGTATGAAGGAGAGATTGTACGAAAGAAAGCCGGTAAGACGGCGACCTAAGACGTTGCTGCTATAGTTTCACTGACGGAGAGAGGCATGCTTAGACAGGAGAGACAACGGAAGAATAGACTGACCAGGCGTCGAAAAAGAGTGAGGAAGAAGATATTCGGAACCCCGGAGAGACCCCGGCTGTGCGTCTACAGAAGCCTACGGCAGATATACGCTCAGTTGGTGGATGATCAGGGTGGCCGAACCCTAACCGGGATTTCCAGCCTTGCCGCGGAGGTCAGATCCCAAATCAAACCGGAGGATTCCAAGTCCTCGGTAAGCAAGAAAGTCGGACTACGTCTAGCCCAAAAGGCAAAAGAGAGAGGGATAGGTCGTGTGGTGTTCGACCGGAACCGATATCCGTACCATGGAAGGATCAAATCTCTGGCTGAAGGAGCCAGAGAGGGAGGATTGAGGTTTTGAAGCGTGGCATGAGCCAGGCGTTATGGTTTAGCATTGGAAAGAGATTAGCAGGGTGGTAAGAGAACAACACGGTTTTTTGAGAAAGAGGTGATTATTGGCAAGATTTGACCAGGAACGAGCTTTAGAGTTTGCGGAGAAGGTGATCTACGTCAATCGAGTGGCCAAGGTAGTCAAGGGAGGTAGGCGATTCTCCTTTACCGCCTTAGTTTCGGTTGGAGACCGGAAGGGAAAGGTGGGGGTGGGGCTGGGAAAAGCCAGGGAGGTCTCCCTGGCCATCTCCAAGGGCACGGAGGCGGCCAAGAAAAACATGATGTCGGTTCCCATGGTGGATGGAACCATTCCACACCCGGTTATAGGGAGATTTGGGGCGGCCAGAGTTCTTCTTAAGCCAGCCTCGCCCGGCACCGGAGTGATCGCCGGCGGTCCGGTGCGAGCGGTTCTGGAGGCGGCGGGGATTCAGGACGTGCTCACCAAATCCTTGGGTTCCGCCAATCCCCATAACGTGGTCAAAGCCACGGTCAACGGCCTTATAAGTCTGGGGATACTCCAGCAAAAAGCTCGGTTGAGAGAGACGGAGTCAAAGAGCTGAGGCGCTCGCCTTAAATATAGAAGGGATCGTACCAGGAACGGAAATCACAGCGCTCCGGCAAAACAGACGGAGATTTCTAAGAGTTGATTTTCTGGAGGTCGATAGGTTCTTTAAAGAAACTCAGCACGGAGATTCTTTCACCGGAGATTAGAAAAAAATGGCTGGCAGGTTAAGGATAACGCAAATCAGAAGCGCCATCGGGCGCGTGAAAGAGCAGAAGCAAATGGTGAGGGCTCTGGGAATTAAGAGGCTTCACCAGAGCGTGGAGCATGCGGATACCCCTGCAGTGAGAGGGATGATCCAGAAGGTGAAGCACCTGGTCAAAGTGGAAGAGGTGTAGTTTGAAGAGAACAACTGCAAAAACGAAAAGGGTTAGGATCGGTAATCTTCCTGCTCCCCCCGGGTCGGGGAAGAAAAGAAAGAGAGTAGGGAGAGGACCGGGATCGGGTCACGGAAAGACCTCCACCCGGGGACATAAAGGGCAGCTCTCCCGCTCGGGATCCAAGCGGAGATCCTGGTTCGAAGGGGGACAGATGCCCCTTCAGAGACGGGTTCCCAAGAGAGGATTCACCAACATATTCAGAAAAGAGTTTCAGGTCGTGAATCTGTCCGCCCTGTCCAGAGCTCTTGGCAAGAGCGAGGTTTCCGCAGAAGACGTGGTTTCTCCACAAAGGTTGGAGGAGATGGGTTTGATCAAAAAAGCGGACCTGCCGGTGAAGATCTTAGGTGACGGAGAGATAAAAGGAGCCGCCCTGGTACAGGCAAGCGCTTTCAGCAAGAAGGCCAAGGAGAAGATTGAGGCGGCCGGTGGCAAGATCGAGGTAGTTAAATGCTGAGTACCATAGGAAGCATCTTCAAGATTCCGGAACTCCGGAAGAGAATCCTCTTCACCCTGGCCATCCTGGTGGTTTATCGCATTGGGGGTCACGTGCCCACCCCGGGCATCGACGCCCAAGCTTTAGGAGAGTTTTTCCGCGGAATGAAGGGCTCGCTTTTCGGCCTGTATGACATGTTCGTGGGAGGCGCCTTTCAGAAGGCGACCATCTTCTCCTTAGGGATAATGCCATATATCTCCGCTTCCATTATCATGCAGCTTTTGGGGGCCGTAATTCCGTATTTCCAGAAGCTGCAGAAGGAGGGGGAGGAGGGAAGGAGAAAGATCACCCAGTATACCCGTTATGGTACGGTTATGATCGCCGCCATGCAGGCCCTGGGAACCGCGGTGTTTTTAGAAAGCCTTCAGCCCTCTCCGGGGATATTCGTTGTTCCCAATCCCGGTATAGGCTTTAAGCTGTTGACCATGATCACCTTTACCTGCGGGACCATCTTCATCATGTGGCTGGGCGAGCAGATCACCGAAAGGGGAATCGGAAACGGAATCTCGCTGATCATCATGATCGGGGTCATCGCCCGCCTGCCCAGCGGGGTGGTAGACGAGATACGAATGCTCTTCTTGGGGCAGAGGAACTTCTTCTCCGAGGTTTTCTTAGTCGGCTTGATGGTAGCGGTGATCGCCGCCATCGTTTTGGTCACCCGGGCTCAGAGGAAGATACCGGTGCAGTATGCCAAAAGGGTGGTCGGGCGAAAGATGTACGGGGGACAATCGACCCACATCCCCCTGTCGGTCAACACCGCCGGCATAATCCCCATAATATTCGCCCAGTCGATCATGTTCGCGCCCAGCACCCTCTCCTCCTTTTTTCCCAACAGCGACTTCATGCAGAACTTCTCGTTGTGGTTTCAGCCGGGGACCATTCTGTATTCGCTCATGTTCGGGCTTTTGATCATTTTCTTCGCTTACTTTTATACCGCCATCGTCTTCAACCCGGTGGATCTGGCGGACAACATGAGGAAATATGGCGGCTTCATACCCGGAATCCGGCCGGGAAAAAGAACCAGCGAGTATATCGACCGGGTTCTCACCCGGATAACCCTGCCGGGAGCCACGTTCTTTGCCCTGATCGCCGTACTTCCCTACTTTATGATGAGGGGAATGGGTGTGGAGTTCTACTTCGGGGGTACCGGTCTGTTGATCGTGGTGGGCGTTGCCTTAGATACGCTTCAGCAGATCGAATCTCATCTTCTGATGAGACACTATGATGGATTTATGAAGAAAGGGAGAATAAGAGGAAGGATGTAAAAAGAAGAGTATGAAGCTGATATTGCTTGGGATACCGGGCTCCGGAAAGGGGAGCGTGTCAGAACTTTTGACCTCTGAGTTGAGGGTGCCGCACATCGCCCCGGGGGATATCCTAAGGGAGGAGTTGAAGATAGGAAGTCACTTAGGTGAGATCGCCAGACCTTATATGGAGAAAGGAGAATTAGTTCCGGACGAGGTCATCCTGAAGGTGATGAATAAGAGACTACGTTCGCCGGAGAATGAAAAAGGCTTCATATTGGACGGATTTCCCCGCACCCTGGTTCAGGCACAAAGGTTGGACCAGATGCAGGCCGGGTCAAAGGGAAGCATAGATTTCGTGTTGAAATTTGAGCTGTCTGAACAGACCGCCATGAAGAGGTTGTCAGGAAGGCAGACCTGTTCGGTATGTGGTGCCCTTTTCAACCTTTACGGGAAACCTCCCAAGAAGAAGGATGTTTGTGACATTTGTGGAGGATCGCTATTTCAAAGGGCAGACGACAAAGAAGAGGTGATTCGCAACAGATTGGAGGTCTATCGGGACCGGACCCGGCCCATCGAAGAATATTACGACCATCAGGGGAAATTGACAAGAATAGATGGTGAACCGAATCCATACGTGGTCCTCGAAGAGATTCTGAAGGTGCTGGGGATTCGATAGCACGAAAGTTTAAAGCTCAAAAAACATTTTGCACATGATAGAGTTGAAAACAGACAGAGAGATAGAGATAATAAAGCGTAACGGGAAGATACTGGCACGGGCGTTGAAGCTGGTGGAAGAGAGGATTCGTCCCGGAACGAAAACCAAGGAACTGAACCGGCTGGCGGAGGATTTCATCAGAGGACAAGGAGCATATCCCGCATTCAAAGGATATCGAGGGTTTCCCTCGTCTATCTGCGTGTCGATAGATGAAGAGGTGGTGCATGGAATTCCGGGAGAAAGAGCCTTGGAGCAGGGACAGATCGTCTCGGTGGACGTCGGAGTTTTAAAGGATGGTTATTACGCGGATGCAGCCCGTACCTATTCGGTTGGAGAAATCCCCGAGAGATCGCGGAAGCTAATCGACGTCACCCGGGAGGCTTTAGAACAAGCACTTGATTCGGTGAAGGAGGGAAGGCGTCTTTCGGATGTATCACATGCCATTCAGTCTTTCGTTGAGCGGAACGGTTTTTCGGTGGTGAGGGACTTGGTTGGGCATGGTATCGGAAAGAAGATGCACGAGGAGCCGCAGATCCCCAATTTCGGCGAACCGGGTCAGGGAGTAATGCTGAAGAAAGGGATGGTGTTTGCTATCGAACCCATGGTGAATGTGGGATCCTGGGAGATAGATACCAGAGATGATCACTGGACCATCGTAACCCGCGATGGCTCTCTCTCCGCTCATTTTGAGCACACCGTGGCGGTTACCGGGAATGGAGCCGAGATTTTAACCCAGGATCCGTAAATACCTTAGGGCAGGTGGATTGAATGCCAAAAGAGGAAACCATTCAGGTCGAAGGAAAGGTGATTGAGCCGTTGCCCAATGCCCTGTTCAGGGTGGAACTGGAGAACGGACACCGGGTGCTGGCGCACATCTCCGGAAAAATGAGAATGCACTTTATCCGGATTCTTCCCGGTGATAGGGTTACAGTGGAGCTTTCCCCTTACGACTTAAGCAGAGGACGGATAGTGTACCGATACAAATGATCCTTAGGACCTGGTGGGATCACCCGATTCAGGGACAGGCTGCAAAGACTGGACCGCGGAAGAGACGGCGAAGTTGTGATTAAGTGAAGGGAAGATAAAATGAAGGTTCGATCATCGATTAAGGTTAGATGTGAGAAGTGCAGGATCGTAAAGAGGAAGGGGATATTGCGGGTGATCTGCAAGAATCCTCGCCACAAGCAGAGACAAGGATAGAAGAAGCGGAGGTAAGAGTTGGCAAGAATTGCGGGAGTCGATCTGCCCAAAGACAAACGGATAGAGATAGGTTTAACCTATATTTTCGGGATAGGTCCATCCTCCTCTAAGAAGATTTTGGCCTCCACCGGGGTGAACCCCGATACCCGGGTGAATAAACTGGCCGAGGAGGACGTGACCAAACTGCGTTCGGCGATTGAGTCGGATTACAAGGTGGAAGGAGCCCTGCGGGGAGAGGTCTCCATGAACATCAAGAGGCTAATCGACATCGGCTCCTATCGCGGATTGAGACACAGGAGAGGACTGCCGGTGCGAGGACAGAGAACCAAAACCAATGCCCGAACCAGAAAAGGTCCCAAGAGGACTGTCGGATCCAAGAGAAGCAAAAGAGACTGACCTTTGAGATGCTGTCGGGTCGTTTGAGCTTTGACACTTAAGTGCAATGACCAAGGAGGAGCAAGTTGGCGGAAACTTCCAAGAAAAAGACCAAGAAGAAACATGGTATGGTAGACTCCCATGCGGTAGCCCACATAAAGGCAACCTTCAATAACACCATCATCAGCATCACCGATACCAAAGGGAACTTAATCTGCTGGTCTACCGGAGGCAGGCTGGGCTTCAAGGGGTCAAGAAAAAGCACTCCCTTTGCAGCACAATTAGCCGCCCAGGCGGTTGCCAGGGAAGCCCGGGATCGCGGAGTGAGAAAGGCAGAGGTATGGGTGAAGGGCCCCGGATCGGGAAGAGAAGCGGCGATAAGATCCCTGCAGGCGGCCGGGATCGAGATCACCGCCATAAGAGACGTCACCCCCATTCCTCACAACGGTTGTCGTGCTCCTAAAAGAAGGAGAGTATAACCAAACCGGTGTAATGAATTAAGAATAAGCGAACTACTTGTCCCGTTTGGATCGAAAGGCAAGACCGGAACGAGAAGGTTTAATACGGAGAAGATAGATGGCAAGATACAGAGAAGCAAATTGCAAGCTTTGCAGACGCGAAGGAGAAAAGCTCTTTTTGAAGGGAAGTCGCTGCCACGGCGATAAGTGTGCTTTCGAGCGGCGGGCTTATTCTCCGGGAGAGCACGGGAGAACCATGAGAAGGAGGGGCTCGGAGTATGCCCTCAGGCTCAGGGAGAAACAGAAGTTGCGGCGTATTTACGGAATACTGGAAAAACAGTTCAGGAACTACTTCCACCATGCCGCCAAACAGAAGGGCGTAACCGGCGCAAACCTCCTGGGGATGCTGGAATGCCGGCTGGACAATCTGACATACCGGCTGGGTTTTGCCCCCTCCAGAAAGGCTGCCCGCCAGTTAGTGCTGCATCGCCATTTTATGGTCAACGAAAGAATGGTGAGCATCCCCTCCTACCAGGTGAAGCCGGGCGATGTGCTGGCCGTGCGCGAGAAAAGCAAGAACTTAGACGTCATTCACCAGGCCTTAAGAGAGGGGCGAGCAGGAGATCTTCCCTATCTGAGCCTGGACAAAGCACATCTGCGCGGTGAGCTTCTGGAGTCTCCCAAGAGAACGGATATTCCCCTTCTGGTTCAGGAGCAACTGGTGGTTGAGCTTTACTCCAAGTAGCGTGCTGAGGGCTTGGGTTCAAGATCCGACAAGAACGTGAAAAAAGGAGAGACAGAACTAGGTGGCCCAAATAGTGTTTTTACGAGATTTCTTCTCCTTGAAAGGAGGAATTAAGGGATGAAATGGAAGAGTTTGCAGATGCCCAAAGAGGTCAAGGTGGAGGAGACCACCCTGACCGATAGGTATACCAAATTTGTGGTGGAGCCGCTGGAGCGAGGATTTGGCCTAAGCCTGGGGAACGCTCTTCGCCGAACCCTTCTCTCATCCATTCAGGGAGTCGCCCCCGTTGCATTGCGCATCGAGGGAATCGACAGAGTCCCGCACGAGTTCTCCACCATCCCCGGAGTGTATGAGGATGTTACTGAGATAGTGCTCAACATCAAAAGGTTAAGGCTGAGGCTCAACGGTGACGAGCCCAAGACCCTGGTCCTGGAGACCAGCAAGAAGGGAAGCTTTTCCGCCAAGGACATACAGACTGACGGCGAAATAGAAGTCCTGGACCCGGATATGCATCTGGTGAAAATAACGGAGAACACAAAATTCAGGATGGAGATAGACACCGCAGTGGGGAGAAGTTACGTGCCGGCCGAGCAGAATAAGAAGACGGACGCTCCGGTGGGGACCATCTTTTTGGACTCCATGTTTTCCCCGGTCCAGAAGATCATTTTCAACGTGGAGAACACCCGGGTAGGACAGCGCACCGATTACGACCGCCTGATCATGGAGATCTGGACTGACGGAAGTATAACGCCTGAGGATGCTCTCTGCTTCGCTTCCAAGATTCTGAAGGATCATTTGCAGCTCTTCATCAAGCTGGAGGAGGAGTTGGAGGTAGCGGAAGAGGAGGAGGTGGATGAGGAGACTTTGAGGATCCGCAATCTTTTGGGCACCAGGGTGGACGAGTTGGAACTCTCGGTAAGATCGTCAAACTGCCTGAGAGCTGCCAACATTCAGAAGCTGGAGGATTTAGTCCAGAAGACGGAAGCGGAGATGCTTAAATATCGTAACTTCGGCAGGAAGTCTTTGACGGAGTTGAACACCATCTTAAATGACCTGGGGCTTCAATTTGGCATGGACGTGTCCAAGTACAAAGAACCTGAAAAAGAGACGTAAAAGCGGCCTTATAAAGGCTGAGGATTAACCGACGGCGCTTCGGAGGTTCCAAAGGGCAGATGAAAGGTTGGATTTGCCGCTATGAGACATGCAAAAAGGGTAAAGAAGCTGGGAAGGACTAGGAGCCACAGAAAGGCGATGCTGGCCAACATGGCCGCTTCCCTGTTAACCTATCAGGTGATCAAGACCACGGAAACAAAGGCCAAAGAGGTGAGAAAGCTGGCCGAGAAGTTGATAACTCTGGCCAAGAGGGGAGACCTTCACGCTCATCGCCAGGTATATGACGTGATCAAGGATCGAAAGCTGGTCAAGAAACTGTTCGACGAGATTGCGCCCAAATTCGCAGACAAAGAGGGCGGCTATACCAGAGTTTCGAAGCTGGGGCCGAGAAAGGGTGACGGTGCCCCGGTAGCGGTGGTTGAGCTCCTGTTGGAGAAACCGGCTAAGGAGGAGAAGAAAGGGAAGAAGCGGAAAGCCGAAAAGAAGGCCAAGCCGGCAGAGGCAAAAGAAGCCAAGCCGAAAGTGAGGAAGAAAGAAAAGGCTGAGGCAGAAGCCGCCGAGGTTGAGCAGAAGGAGGAGCCTGAAGGGAAAACAGAAGAAATCCAGGAGGAACAAGGGGCAGAGCCAAAAGACGCCGGCTCGGAAGAGTCCAAATAGGTAAGCTAAATAAATTCCGGCTTGCTATGGCAAGCTTAAGAGATAAAGACCCGCAGGTTTTGAAAAATAACCTGCGGTTTTGTTTTGGCCAAAGGATGGTCCGCCGCCCTCGAAGAGTTGAAGATACCGGTGGCAGCAGACTGATCAGTGCAGCATATCCAGGCCGGACAGATAAAGCTGGCACAAAAGAAGCTGTTTCGGTGGTTGGCGAGGAGAAGCGTCCGGTCATAGACGATCTCCGAGCGTCGCCAGTCTCGGATGCATGGAGACGGAGGCGTGCAAGTCCGAGGACTTGCGGTGGACGCATTTCCCCGCTACAATGATCCTAAGGTGAGCTTCGCAAAAACATATTGACCGCCTTATCCGTATGTGATATGTTTATTCAAACCGGTGCGAGGAACAATGATGCCAGAACGAGCTTTTCGCCATTCCAAGAACGAGCTTTTTGTTGAGACATCCAAGCTGTTAAATTCAACTTTGGATTTAGACGAGCTTCTGGATCTGGTTTTGAATCTCTCTACCCGGATCATGGAGGCTCAGGCCAGCTCGCTTTTGCTCATCGACGAGAAAAGCGGGAAGCTGAGACTTCATGTCTCGCCTGAGGAAAAGGCGGAGGGAAAGAAAAAGCTGGAGCTCAAGATGGGAGAGGGAATCGCCGGATGGGTGGCAGAACATATTCAGCCGGTTATATCCAACCGGGTTAAGGAAGATCCGCGCTACTGCCCTGAGCTGGAGGAGCGGATAGGGTTTTCCATTGACTCTCTGATCTGTATTCCTCTCCTGAGGAGGGGGAGGTTGATCGGCGTGGTGACCGTCCTGAATAAGATGAATGGAAAGGAGTTCGACCAGGAGGACTTAGAGGTGTTTTCCTCGTTGGCCGACCAGATCGCAATCGCCCTGGACAACTCTTATCTCTTCAGCAAATTGAAGAAGAAGACCCTGGAGACCGAGACCCTGCTGGAGGTGGAGAAGTCCTTAAGCTCGACTTTGAACTTAAATGAGCTTCTAGAGCTTATCTTGGATTCCCTTCTAAAGGTAGTCGAATATGATGCGGTGGTCATCTTTTTGATTGATGAAAGCAAGGAGGAGATCGAACACATTAAAGCACGGGGATTTGATCCTGCATTAGAACCGGATCTGCAACTCAAGATAGGCGAAGGTCTGGCTGGTTGGGCAGCTAAAACCGAAAAGAGCTTGATCGTTCCCGATGTCAAAGACGATTCACGTTACATCGAGGCTAAGGTGGAGACTAAGTCCGGCATGGTGGTGCCGATAGTGTCCCAGAACAGAATAATAGGCGTCTTCAGCCTGGAGAGCGACGAACCGAATGCATACACCCATGACGATTTAGAGCTTCTGGAAGCTTTCGCCAGCTTAGCTGCCATCTCCCTGGAGAGGGCACGCCAGCACGAGGAGATCTTGGAGAAGAGGAAATTGGAGGAGGAGCTTTCCATCGCCAAGAGAATCCAGCAAAGCTTTCTCCCCCGGGAGAAGCCTCAGTTTTCGGGATTTGACATCTCCGGCATAAACATCCCATCTGAGGAGGTGGGTGGGGATTACTATGATTTCATTCCCATAATCGAGAATCAGATCGGGATCGTGATCGGAGACGTCTCCGGAAAGGGCATACCTGCCGCCCTGATCATGGCCTCGCTCAGAGCCGGCCTGATAGCCGAGATAAGGAACAACTATGCCATCAGAAGCATCATGGCTAAGGTGAACAATCTTCTTTTCGAGAGCACGGCGTCGGACATTTACGTTACCGCGGTCTACGGGGTTCTGGATCCGAAAAACAGAATATTCACCTTTTCCAATGCCGGACACAATGCGCCTATCTTAAGACGTGCCGACGGTGAGATGGAATATCTTACCGAAGGCGGAATGGCCCTGGGGATGTTCGAGAATTCGAGGTACGAGGAAAGACCGTTAGGGATCAATCCCGGGGAAATCATAGTATTCTATACCGATGGAGTGACCGAAGCAAAGAATGATAAGGAGGAGGAATTCGGAACCAGGAGATTGAAGCAGGTGATAGCCGATTCATACAAACTTAGTGCCGGTCAGATTCAGGAAAATATCTATGACGCGGTAAAGGAGTTTACCGGGCTTTCGCACCAGGAAGATGACCTGACCATGATAGTGATCAAGGTCAGGGATTAGGGGTTAGGGGCTTGAGGTTAATGGGAGAAGAGATGATAAGAAGTTATAAGGATTTAGAGATTTGGAAGAGAGGTGTAGAGCTTGTAAAAAACATTTACTTGTTCACAAAAGATTTTCCAAAATCCGAAACTTATGCCTTGGTCGATCAGGTTCGGCGCGCGGCACTCTCGATACCTTCTAACATTGCTGAAGGTCACAGCAGGCAGCACACGAAGGAATTCAGACAATCTCTGTTTGTGGCTTTGGGTTCTTTGGCTGAACTTGAGACCCAACTAATTATTGCCGGGGAATTGGGTTATTTAGAAAAAGAGAAATTGAATCAATCCTTGTTAGAGATGGATGCAAAAGGCAAGATGACCAGAGGATTAATCAAAAGGTTGCAAATAAAATGAACAATTCGCACAGCAAAGCAGGCATTTCACCAGTCCCAAGCCCCAAGCCCCTTTCTACCATATTCACCAAGAGACTTTCTGAATATTGTCTTTTAGCTGTGTTGGTTGGTTTGATCTTAATGGGCTGCGGCCCTCAGCCCCGCTTCACCTCGGCGACGCCTGAGGAGAGAAAAAGCCGGGATATAGCGGAAGGGCGGTCCGCGGAGAAAGGCAAAAGCAAGATCGATAAGGCTAAGATGGGCAGGATAATCGAGTCGTTCCTGGGAGTGCCTTACCAATACGGCGGTGACACCAAATCCGGAATGGATTGCTCCGGGCTGGTGGCGCGGGTCTACAGAAAATATGCCGGCTTCAGCCTCCCTCGTTCCACCAAGAAGCTCTATCAACTGGTAAAGCAGGTAGATCGGGACGATCTTGCATACGGAGATTTGGTTTTCTTCTCTGACGGCTGGTTCTCGGTCTCCCACGTGGGAATCTACATCGGGAACGGCCAATTCGTGCACTCCGCGAAAAGCTCCGGGGTGATCGTATCCTCTTTAGAAGAGAATTACTATCGGAAAAGATACAGGGGCGCCCGAAGGGTCATCCCCTAGAACGCTCCTGCTTGTCTGAGAATGTCTCGCAGGAGAGCCTCGCCCAAGTGGTTTTTCAATAGCTTATGGACTTAAAGACCAAGCTTAAAAACCTTCCTGCCAGGCCCGGAGTCTACTTGATGAAGGACGCGTCAGGAAGGATAATCTACGTGGGGAAAGCGAAATCCTTGAGAAACAGGGTACGGGCATACTTCCACGACACCTCTCCCCATCATCCCAAGATATCCGCGCTGATCTCCAAGATATCGGATTTTGACGTCCTGGCCACCGACTCGGAGATGGAGGCTTTGATCCTGGAGGCTAACCTAATTAAGCAGCACAAGCCTCGGTACAATGTGAACTTAAAGGATGACAAAAGGTATCCCTATCTGAAGGTAACCGACGAGCCGTTCCCCAGGGTGCTGGTGGTGAGAAGGGTGAAAAAAGACAGGGCCAAATATTTCGGGCCCCACACCAACGTAAAGGCCATGCGGAATACTCTTAAGATGCTGAGGAAGGTCTTCCCCATTCGAAGCTGTAACTATGCACTTCCCTCCTCCAGAAAGATCAAGCTCTGTTTGGATTATCATATCAATCGGTGTTTGGGGCCGTGTGAGGGGAAGGTTTCGCCGGAGGAGTACCGGGAGATCACCAAGGACGTCCTGCTCTTCCTTTCCGGAAAAAACAGCTTGTTGATGGAGCATCTGGAGGGAAGGATGAGCGAGTATTCTGCCCGGGAGGAGTTCGAGAGGGCGGCTCAGGCCAGAGACCAGTTCAGAGCATTAGAAAGCGTAACCGAGAAGCAGAAGGTGGCAGGTATGGAGCAACCGGACCGCGATATCGTCGCCTTCGCCCGCGACGGGAAGGACATCTCGGTGGTTGCCCTCCAGATAAGAGAGGGAGTCTTGACCGGAAGACAGAACTTCCACCTTGTCGGACTGAAGGAGAGTGCAGACTCCGAGATCCTGTCCAACTTCTTGAGGCAATACTACATGCACTCCTCAGTGATTCCGCCCGAGATCATTCTTCCCTCGGCGATCGATGATCAGCAGATGATCGAGAATTGGCTGCGCTCAAGGAGAGAGGGGAGAGTGAGAATCATCGTCCCCCAGAGGGGGGAGAAGGTCAGGCTTCTGGAGATGGCGGGCTATAATGCCCGGCTCTCGTTGGATGAACTTCTGCTTCAGAGATCGGAAGAGAAAAAGAAAGTCCCGTCCGCCGTGGAGGCGTTGAAAAAAGACCTGTACCTATCCGTCCCCCCGCGAAAGATAGCGGCATTCGACATATCCAACTTGGGACCTGCGGATGCAGTAGGATCCCTGGTGTTCTTCGAAGATGGCCGCCCCAAGAAGAGCCAATACCGGAGATTCAAAATCAGGAGCGTACAGGGACAGGACGACTTCGCCATGATGGCAGAGGTGGTACGAAGGCATTTCGTCCCTCTGACCCAGGAGAAAGAGGAATTTCCGGACTTAGTCTTAATTGACGGTGGAAAAGGTCAGCTCTCAGCGACCCTTCAGACTTTGAGCAGCTTGGGCGCAGAGAAGCAGAATGTGGTGGCTTTGGCAAAAAGATTAGACGAGGTCTTCTTGCCGCAAAGACCTGACCCCTTGATGATTCCAAAGGGTTCTGCTTCTTTGAAGCTTCTCCAGAGGATACGGAACGAGGCGCACAGGTTCGCGGTTGAGTATCACCGAAAACTAAGAAAAAAAAGAATCATACGCTCCGAGCTGGATCGGATCCCCGGCGTGGGACCCGCAAGGAGAGAAAGCTTGCTTAAGCGCTTTCGCTCCGTGGCCAAGATCAAAGAGGCAGACTTAGAGGAGTTGTCAAAACTTCAGGGGATCAACAAAAGGGTGGCGGAAAATATATACAACCATTTCCATCCGTAAAAATCGGCTCTCTCCCCGAAGACAAAAAAAGAGAATCGCTCAATGGTTGCCTGGAATTTCAGGGAGAATTCCCGGCGCAATAATCACTAAAGCGTGACCGGAAAAAAGGAGAGTTGATTATCAGGGCAAAAACTCGTACAACGAGTTGGCTAATTTGATCCTCTGCGGCCTTTTCACATAGGGAAGGAACAAATGGACGTTACTTGGCAGGAACTTGCTTCGCTTCCTTGATCACCCCGTAGAGCCCGTTGTCGAGCTGGGCGAACAGCTTTAGCTGTTTGTATCTTTCCGACAGCTCCGCCTCCACCACGTTCCTGTCCACGGATGCCAAAAGCACCCTTCCGAATATCACCATCTCGTCGCCGTACTTTTTGGTCCAATCCAACGAACACTCGAGGTGGGCCTTGCACTCGGCGATACGAGGGGTGGTGAGCTTGACCGATTTCACAGGGGTTAATCCCAACTCCTGGATCTCTTTCTCCCCGGTCGGCACCACCTCGACGATCTTCCAGATTTTTTTGGCGAGATCCGCACCGGGGATGTTGATCACAAATTCACCGGTGGACAGGATGTTCCTGGCTATCCCATTATTCACTTTGCAGCCGAAACCTACAATGGCAGGTTGGGAGGAGAAAATCGAGATTGAGCTCTGGACTCCTAAGCTGGGAGCACCCTCCTTGTCTACCGAGCCAATCAGCACCGTCTGCCCGACCAGAGGGAAACGAAGCCCATCCACAAAGGGGAATGTTGCAACCGTTCTAAGCCCGCTGATATCGTAATCCACCTTGTCTACTGCTTTCTTCATCACAGCTCCTTATTTGAGTTCTGACTTTGTTGTGCCCCTTTGGAAACCCTGCTCACATCCCCCGCCAACACCTCAGCAGTCGTCTGCCCGCCGATGATACCGGAAGCGATGAAGAGATTTTTGTAGTTTCCGAAAAGAACTGGAAAAAACAGAGTAAACTAATATACGACTTTCTCTCGCTCTGTCAACAATATTCTTAAAACCTTCAAAAATTTTTCCCAGAAATGAACAAACCCGGTTATTCTTCCTGGTGGATGATAGGGGAACTCATTGATACTTACCGCTCTAATACGAAAATCCTTACTCCAGTTATTTGAGAAAAACCACCGTGGTGCAAAAATTAAAGCGCAAATAAAGAACAAGGGCGTATATGTCCCGATAGGAGTCGGAGTCGCAGAATTTTACGATAGTTTCTTCACCTTGAGTCTTCTTTTATCGATCAGTCCTTTTTCCCATGCATTCAGAAATACGCTGGCGATGTGAGGATCGAACTGGGTCCCGGCGCAGTCCTTGATCTCCTTTAAGGTCATCTTAAAGCTTTTGGCTTTTCTGTATGGTCTGTCACTGGTCATGGCATCAAAGGTGTCTACCACCGACATTAATCGTCCCTGAAGAGGGATCTGATCGTTTTTCAAACCGTAAGGGTATCCCTTGCCGTCGAACCTCTCATGGTGGTACAGGACGTAAGGGATTGCCGGCGCCAGGAAAGGTATCCCCTCCAGTATCTTGGCCCCACAGATGGGATGTTGCTTCATGATCTCGAATTCCTCGTCAGTCAACGTCTGGGCCTTGTTCAAGATGGCGTCGGGCACGCCTATCTTTCCGATGTCGTGCAGGATCCCACCCATCTTGACCTCCCAGAGTTTCTCCTCACTCCACTTCAGCTGCCGTGCCAGGAATTCCGCCATGTAACATACCCTTTCAGTATGTCCCCGGGTGTATATGTCCCGTGCCTCCACCGCATTGGCCAGGGCGGTCAAGGTTTGCAGGTAGGACTCCTTCAACTCCTCGTATAGTCTCGAGTTTTCGATGGCCGAGGCCGCCTTGGAAGCGATGATGGAAAGAGAGTGGAGCTGGCCCGTGGTAAACGGAGACATCCGCTCCCTGGTTCTGATCAGGATCAGAATTCCGATGACCTTTCCCTTTGCCATCAGGGGATGGACGATGACCGATCGGATGTTTTTCTTCAAATGACTGGGGAGAAAGCGCTCGCTTATCTCATCCTTGTCAAGAACACGCGGGCGGCCGTGCTTCACAACCCACCTGGAGACGTTATCCTGTCCGGCAAGGAGCCCGCTTCTGAGCATCTCGGGTGGGACTCCCAGTGAGGCTTTGGGAACCCATCGTTTCGCTTTTTCATCCAGGAGAGCGACGGAGGCCATGTCCGCTTCCAACTCCTTTATGGCGGTCTCCAGAATCAGATTCAGAAGAAAATCCAACCGGATGGTGGAGCCCATGGCCTCGCTGATCTTATGAAGAGATACCGCCTCTTTTAAATGTATGTTTTCCCGGTAAAGTCTCTGCTTCTCCAATCCTCGCTTGATTACCGCCTTGAGGGTGTCCATGGAGAAAGGCTTAACCAGGTAGTCGTAGGCGCCCGATTTTAGCACCGTCACGGCATTCTCTATGGTGGGCTGTCCGGTCATCAGAATCAGCACGGCATCCGGATGAAACTTCATGGTTTGTTCCAGCACGTCCACTCCGGATATCTTGCCCATTATCAAATCGGTCAAGACTAAGTCTACCGGCTGACGTTTGACGAAATCCAAAGCCTTCCGGGGATCACTCATGGCTTGGATGTGATACCCTTCACTTAATAGCATCTCTCGTATCACTTCGCAGATATACTCTTCATCATCCACCACCAGAAGGCGAGGCACGCTCCGATGCGATGACCTTCCATCTTCCGTTTCCGCTGGGGTGGAAGATCGGACAGGCGACTCCATTCTCTTGCCCGGACCATTCTCGTCACTGGGGATTGAATCTGAAGTGGCGTTCCTTACGGAGGAACCCCTTTCTTTAACCTTGCTGCTCATGTGCCCCCTTCAAATGCGATTTCGGTTCATCCAAGAGAAGAGATGGGAAGTCAAAGAACTAAAAGCCCCTTTGGCTGATACGCTTACAGAAACTCTATCGGCGGAAACTAAAGAGGGTTGAGCGTTCGACTGTGCTTCTTTTGCGCACGGCCAAACGTGTGCAGATTCCCGAGCTGCTGGGTCGATCATTGAACCTGTTTCAGCCAAGCAGGTGGAGGATCTTTTTTGGACCGCCGGTCTCCGAACATTATCGAAGAAACCTCGGCCGATCCTGCACCGGTCGTGATTTGCTCATGTGAATATAAGGTTGGCGATCACGAAGGTCGGAGGGCTCTGTTCACCGTGGATTACAGTTCCAGGCGGAGGTTAGGATAAAAGAGCTCCAGAAATTTAGCATGTCTTTCGAGCCTGTTTCCAAATAAGGCGGCAAGGTCCGGCAAGGATAATCCAATCCCCGCGAAGAACTGCCTTTTCGGCTCCCCTGCCCGGCGGGTGGCGCTGTAGCCTAAGCCCAGGCAAACGATCTTCTGCGGCAGGAGCAACTTTGTCCTGTAAGTGAACCAGTAGATGAAGTTGTCAAATTCCTCAGAGGTCTGCGCAAACATGGGTTGACTGGCCAGAAAGATATTCCTCTTCCAGCTTAACTTGAAATCGAAATCCTCAAGCCCACTAAAACGTTGCTTCACGTAGGCCAGACCTATGCCCGCATAATCGAAAGCCAGGTCGGAAATGCCCAAACCCTGCTGAGGATTATATGCATCTATGGGATACTCGACCATGGTTAGGACGAAGGCCGTCTGAAAAACGGATATGGCATGGCTGGCTCCGGTCGAAAAACCGGACCAGCGGTAAGCGCTGAAAAGAAACTGGGTCATCTTATATCCCCACAGGAAATGGCTCAGTTCGTCCGTCTGCTTTAGCTTGTCGTCGTTCCAGTCGTTCTTGAAATGGAAGGCGCCTTTGGATTTCCCCCACGAAGCTATGGCCCCTTTGAAGCCGAAGAATATGGCGCCGGCGTTGGCCGTGCAAAGGATCGATGTCCTCTTAAGGTTGACTCGATTCCGCCCGGGCTTGTGAGCGAGAGGATTCTGCTCCCTCATGGCAAGGGAATAGCTGGCATGAGATGCGGGATGCGGAAGCAATGATAACCGGGTTGAAGGGCTTGATTCCTCAAAATATCCGGGATGGCTCAAAATGCCGTTTCTGGCGGTAAGGATAGAATCGGAGAAAGCGTATCGAGTATCCAGAGTCCTGTTTGAGTAAAGGGACTGTGCAAAACCTGAACAGGCGGGTAAGAGAAGCCCGATGATCGTCACCAGCAGGCACATGGGTAGTCTCCCGATTCTCACATATATATCATAATGCGAATCGGGATTTTGTCAAGCCCTTTGATTCTCATCCGGGAGACGCATTGTGTCAAGCTAATTGTGTAAATTCGTAATTGGGCATATCCTGGGGTTGGT
>CBDUQU010000004.1:0-44683 GCA_965369445.1 uncultured bacterium
GCTTATGGGATAGCCCCTCTTAAGAAGGGGCTATCCCATTTTTATGCCCTCCTCGAGGCCAGTGTTGTTTCTTGATGGGGCGGGGTTGAACCCCGGCCCCTTCTCTGCGGACAGGGGTGCACGGACGTGCCCCCAGACGGGAGCTCAGACGAGCCCGTATGGGCCGTCTGCTCGTCTGGGACAGCTGATTTAAGCAGATTAAGCTGATACCGATGATTCTTGTCTGCTTAATCTGTTACCATCTGCTGTGGATTATTCTTTATGGTCGGGGGTTAGGGGTCACCCTGCCCTTCGGTCCTGCACTTCGTCTCCCGCCCTTCGGGTCTGAGCCCTCAGGATCGAAGACCACAGGCGGGATGTCGAAGGAAAGGGGTTCTCCCCGAAGGAGAAGCACTATAATCGCTTACGCTTGTGGCCATGACGGGCACTGGCACCTGTGATTTCTGAAGAACAACGGGACGGAAGCGTTCGGGCAAAAAAATATTTAATTTTTCTGTTGACAACCGGAATTTATCTTTTTATATAGATTGGTGAAAAACTATAGCCGAATTTTGGCAAACCGGAATAGAAGGAGGTGAAGAGTCAAAAAGATATCTAATAGGTTGGATTAGGTATTAAGGATCAGGCTTCGGACCCGCCTGTCAAAGATTGGCGGACAGGAAACGGAGCGAACGAACGATAGAATTGACCGTTTGTGAAGAGAGGGAACACAAGACGCGTCGTTTGAATATAGCTCAACGGATTTACACGCTGCAAACGGGGAAAGAAGTTTGGCAGTCAGCCCTTTGACAGACGGGAAAAATAGGATTTTAACCAAAAATTCTTGCGGAGGAGTGAGATGAGAAAATCTGTTTTGATTTTTCTTGCGTTGGCAGCGTCGATCTTGTTGTCCGCTAATCTTTCCTGGGCGCAGTGCCCGGCAGACACGGTGGACCCCGGGAATTGCGACACTCTATACGTCGTACCTTACCCGGATTCGCTTATAGTCGTTGATGCTTTTCCGGCATTTGCCAAAGTTTTGTTGCTGGTAACCAACGACATTCCGGACGCGGTGCGGGACTCGGTGGCGGGCTTCGTGATTCCGCTTGCCTTCACCCATTCAAATCCAACCAAGTACTGCAGCACTTCTGTTTACTGGAATACCACCAGCACGGGCTTCTTCTTTCCAGATTTCAGCACCAGAAGCATATTTCGTCACGTGGTAAACCCCTCTGATCCCTCAGATACCATCTACCACAATCAGCAGGGTGTTTGGGGGTCGCACCTCACTATTACTGGAAGAGACTGGGATACACGAATACTCGACCTCATCACGGGGACGGATTTCTGGCTTAGCGTGGTCGCCAGCGGCACGGAAGATCAGAGATGGCCGGGAGGAAACCGGATGCTTCTGGCTACCATTACTTTCCGGGTTGAGGATAGTATGACTGTTTGCCTAGACAGTACATTCTGGCCGCCGACCGGTCAGTTCCTTTGGAGTCGGGCCGACAGCAGGACTTACGTCCCCAGGCACAGCTTGCCGATATGTTTCAAAGTGGATACTGTAGGTACTGGCGTTAGAGAGATACCCGGTTCCGACGACACCAGACCCACGGAGTTTGCGTTGTCGCAGAATTATCCCAATCCTTTCAACCCGGACACCTATATCGAGTTCGGCCTCTCCAAGGCGGCTCACGTGAAGATAGACATTTTCAATATCGTGGGACAGAGAGTCAGGACGCTGGTGGATGAAGAGATGAAATCCGGCCGGTATGTCGCCGATTGGGATGGCAAGGACGAGCAGGGACATTCGGTCTCAAGCGGCATTTACTTCTATCGGATGCAGGCCGATGATTTCTCTGACATGAAGAAAATGCTGCTGGTTAAGTAGGTCAACGGCATGAACCGTACGGTTCATGCCAACGGATTAAGCGCCCAGGCGGGCGTCCGTCTGGACGAATTAGACGAATGAATGCGAAGGCAGGAGATGATATCTCCTGCCTTTTTCTGTCAGTTCATCCCCTGTTGCAGTACGGTCAACGGATTCATCCTGAACGGATTCACCGTGAACGGACTCGTCCTGCCCTTCGGTCCTGCACTTCGTCCTGAGACTCAGTATCGAAGGAAGACCTCAGGGTCGAAGGAAAGGCGTAGCCTGAAGGATTAAACGAATGAATGCGAAGGCAGGAGATGAAAATCTCCTGCCTTTTTTGGCTAGCGCATTCTGTAGTTGCAGACAGATTTCCAAGTCCAGAAGAGCAGTTCCAGTGCGGTGGACGACTTACTCGGCCCGGTGGTTTCAGAAAGAAACATCTCCTAAGTAATTTGGGGAATCTTTTCGTATCTAAATAATGGAACTCTGTACCAAAGGAGCGCCAAGATGAGAAAGGTTGTTTCATTTCTGACTATTGCGGTTTTTTTCGTGTGGGTGAGCGTCGCCTGGGGCAGTGGCCCTGAAGATCCAAATGATCGCGGCACTTGCGACACGCTATATGTTGAGCCCTACAAATACATCAATCTGGGTAGTTTTCCCGCCGAGGTTGAAGTTGCCCTACGCCTCACGCACGACGTCCCGGACCCCTTGGCAGACTCCCTCCAGGGTTTGGTTATTCCTTTGTGCTATACCTCCACCAATCCTGCTGCCAACGCCAGCATGGAACCGAATAAAAATAAGTGTGGCTCCAACGACCTGAAACCCAACCCGGACAGCATTCTTGAGAATAGCATCTTCCGTCATCTGCCCAGCATGGCCGATCCGCAGGAGCACAACTGGATGATGGATCTGTCTTCTGCGACGATGGATTTGGAGTGGGATACCAGAATCCTGGATTTGACCACTCAATCGAATATCTTCTGGCTCTCCGTGGTTATCACGGGGACTGCTGACCCGCGGTACCAGGAAGGAAGCCGGGTGCTCTGGGCTACCATGACTATAACCATTGATGATACCACGACCATCTGCATTGATTCCTGCTTCTGGCCACCCACCGGACGCTTACAGTTCTCCAATGCGGACGCCACGGTTTTCATTCCCAGACATAACATGCCCATCTGCTTCAGTCCCAGCCTCACCAGCGTCAGAGAGATACCCGGTTCCGACGACACCAGACCCACGGAGTTTGCGTTGTCGCAGAATTATCCCAATCCTTTCAACCCGGACACCTATATCGAGTTCGGCCTCTCCAGGGCGGCTCACGTGAAGATAGACGTCTTCAATATCGTGGGACAGAGAGTGAGGACGCTGGTGGATGAAGAGATGAAATCCGGCAGGTATGTGGCCGATTGGGACGGCAAGGACGAGCAGGGAAATTCGGTTTCAAGCGGCATCTACTTCTATCGAATGCAGGCGGACGATTTCTCTGACATGAAGAAGATGCTGCTGGTTAAGTAGGTCAACGGTCAACGGCATGAACCATACGGTTCATGCCAACGGATTGAACTGATTAAACGGATGAATGCGAAGGCAGGAGATGATATCTCCTGCCTTTTTCTTGATTTGCTTTGCCCGCACATGTAGCGGAGACCTTCAGGTCTCCAGGTTGTACGTCGAATATGGCCGAGGGCCTCTTGAAACCTGCTGTCAACGGATTCATCCTGAACGGACTTGTCCTGAAGGACTTGACCTGAAGGATTCACCGTGAACGGACTCGTCCTGCCCTTCGGTCCTGCCTCGCACTGAGTGCGCTTCCTTCGACACTGAGTTTCAGGACGAAGTGCGGCACGAAGTGAGACCTCAGGGTCGAAGGAAAGGCGTAGCCTGAAGGAGTAGATTTAGCGGATGAGAATCTTGTAGGTCGAACATGCCTGCCAGCCATGGGTCGAAGACCTGTTCGACAAGGTGCTGACGCTCGAAAAGAGAAAAAACGGACGGGAATCAGAACCCGTCCGTTTCTGAATTAGTCCAGCTAATTCGCAGACGCTACCGGCCAAGGAGGGATTTCAGCTCCGCTGCAGTAAAGTCGCTCTCTCCTTCATCCGAGATGTGGATGGCTTTGCCCTGCAGAAAGAAAATGACCTCATCTCCCAGAGCCAGGAACCTGCCTATCTCCGGCACCTCGCTCAAAAGCTTGAAGTAGGCTTCTGAGAGGTTTTTGACTCTTATCGCCTCGATCTTGCCTTCGTATTCGCTGTCCACCCAGAGCCCGTTTTTGTTGAAAAACGTCCTGTTGCCAATCTGAGCTATCTTGGTCACTTTTTGCTCTCTCCCTTCTGCATCCAGAAACGCTTGTGGCGCCTGGAGTGCGCCCATCTGTCCCCGCGTCGCCTTAGCCCGATTGACCGCTCCCGCACCCACCATGTCTACCGACGATTCCGCAAACTTTTTCGTCGCCTGAGGGGCCAGTTCATGAGCCGCCAGGCGGTAATCAGCATCCACCAAGAAGGAGGTGTACTCGGTGATGATGCCGTACTTCTTGGAAAGCCTCACCACCTCGTCCACCAATTCCTCGTTCTGTCCGTGCAGCCTCAACTCACTTATCAAATACCCGATTCTTCTGGTGGCCCAGAGCCGGGGGATGAAATCATTCCTGTGGTCTGGCGTGAAATCCACCTCATACCTGAACTTGCGATCGCTCCCAAGAGCGGAGCCGGAAAGCGTGGCTTTGGTGGTCCCTTCTCCCTTGTACTTACCCAGCACCAGAAGCTGCGAGCCCTTGAAGATGTCTGGGAATTCCTGGGGATAAAGATTATAGACTTCCACATCGGGAAACGAAAGCCTGATATCCGTCAGGATAGGGTAGGATACCTTTTTGAAGAAACCGGAGACTTTAACCTCGATATCCTCGGATGGGCGGACATAATCGGAGGTGGCGTGGTTATCCTGAGCCAGCCGATCCAGAAGACGGGTGTTGACGTCATAACCCACCCCGAAGACAAATATCCGGGTTGAGGAGCGGTTTGCACCTTTCACATTCGCCAGAATGGTGTTGATATCCGTCTGCCCCACCGTGGGCAGGCCGTCGGTCAGGAAGATGATGAAGGAAGCTCCGCTTGCGTCCTCAATTTGCTCGAGAGCAGTGATCAGAGCATCATTGATGTTCGTACCGCCCTCCGCCTCACGCTTGTCCACAAATGTTAAGGCTTCTCTGACATTCTCCTGCCCTGCCCGAACCAAATCGGTCTCAAATGTCGTCACCTGGTCATCGAAGTCGATCACGTTGAACCGGTCGCCTTCATTCAGGCTGTTTAAACAGAAAGACAACGCTCCTTTGGCCTGCCTTATCTTCTCTCCCTTCATGCTCCCCGAGGTGTCGAGGATGAATACTATGTTCTTGCTCGAAGTCTTGTCCGCGGCAACCTCCACCTGGGGTGAGATCATCGCCAAGAAATAGCCCTGGTGATCTTCATCTTCAAAGGGAAGAAGATTGAAGCCTATGTCCTCCTCTGACACAGTGTAATAGAGAAAAAAGTCCTTATCCGGGCGGGTGTTCTCCTCCACGTAAGTCACCCTGGCGTGATGATCGTCCTCTTTTTCAATCCTGACATTATGCGAAGGGGAATAGATGCTTTTTATCGGTATTTTCGAGTTGATCTTGACCGTGACCTTCACGCTCTTCAAAGGGTCTCTGGAGAATTTCTCGGTGGCCAGAGTGTAGCGATAGCCGCAGATTCCTCCGTTCAGCTTCAGAACCTCAGAATAGTACAATTTGATACGGGTTTCCCCGTGGGCGGGGATGGGGTAAACCGAAGCCTTGAACATCCCGTCCTTGAAATACTCCAGAAGGGCAGGATCCCTTTTCCTGCGGACTATATCCTGATAGATCTTTCGGGCCTCGTCTTTGTCCAATATCTCTCCTTTGATCTCCTCGCCTCCCACAAACATGGAGAACTTGGAGATGGAAGCGTCCGTCGGAATGGGAAAGATGTAGGTCCCTTCGATGTCACGATGATGGTTGTTTATGAAGATCTGGTCCACCGCGGTCTGCGCAACCTGATTGTCGATCTTAATGTCCACATGATGGTATTTTATGGATAGACTGGGGGGAAAGGGTTTGCCCGGATGCGGCGGCACAGGAATGATGAAACCATCGGCCAGCGCAATTCCGCTGAGCAGGATCACCAGAGTCAAGCTCAAGCCGAGTATTCTTTTCATGACGGGTCTCCTTTTAAATAAAGGCGTTCAAGGTTCAATGTTCAAGGTTTGAGGCTTACTGTTTACTGCCTACTGTCTACTGCTAACTGCCTACTGCTATCCTTTATACCGGTCACGAAAAGAATTATTCCGTCGAAATTCTCATTTTTCCCTTAGCTCCTTTGTTTTTTCTAATCTGTCGCTCAATTTCTTTTTCAGTGCCGGCTCCGCGATCTGCTCAAGATATGTCTCTATCAGCTTCTTACCTTCGGAGATGACAGTGGTATCCTGGCTGAGCTTTGCCAAAAGGTAGTAAGCCATTGCCACCTGGAGGTAGCCTTGGTTAACCAGCGAATCGGTGGGGTTCTCCTTGATATAATCTCTCCATATCTGTATGGCCCTTTTCAGTTCGTCCGCCTGCCTCAGTGTGTCGTCCTGGCCCATTTTCGGGACCATATTTTCATTTACCATGTAACTGCCCCGGGCCACGAAACCATATTGAGCAGACAGGATATCACGCATCTCACGTGTCTCCCTTTCCTGTTCTGCTTTCCCCGAAATACCTTCCTTTTTCCCGACTCCCTTTACGGGAACCGGCATCTCAATCGCTTTTTTCCCCTTGGTCTCATCCTTGATTCCTGCTCCGGTCGCTTCGGTTACCTCGGAGAGCTGCTTTGACGGAGCCTCGGCCTCTGCAAGAGTCTGAACGGTCGGGGCGGGTGCTGAAGCTGACACCCCTCTTTCTTCAGCCACCTTCGGCGGTGCCGGGATCCCCATTTCCTCTGCTGTGCTTCCCTCTCCGGTAATCGGTTGTTCAGTGACAATCGCTCTCTTCTTCGCTTCTTTTACCTCTGCAAACTCCGCTTCTCGCTTGGGCTCATCCAGTGGCCGGATGGCTCTGTCCCGATCCTCTGCCTCGGAAACTTCTCCCTTCTCGGCTACCTTCGTCACATCCAACTGTGGTTGCTCTTCGCTTCTGATTACTTCTCTGAAGGGAACGATCTCCTGGCTCCGGTAATCCACATAGAGTTTGCCAACGATAAAGACTAAGACGACTGAGACCAGTCCGGCGGCAACCTTCATCTTTAAAGGAGAGAAGGAAAAGATATCCTGCAGTGCTTTCTTCAGACGAAATGCCAGCGATTCCTCTTCCCGCTCCATGATTTTCTCTCTCACCCGGCTGGAAAACGTATCCCAGTACTCCTGGTGTGGCTCCTCAATCTCAATTCTCTTCGCTGCCCCCTCCATCGACTTAAGGAGAGCCAATTTCTGAGCGCATTTTTCGCACTTGAAGAGGTGCTCCTTAAGCTCCCTCTCCTTGTCTCTCTCCAATTTGCCGTCGAGAAAAAGATGAATCAGCTTATCAAATCTTTCGCATTTCAACTTGTATACTCCTTGTATTCCTTCAGCATCTCCTGCATCTTTTCCCTGGCCCTGAAAAGCCGGGACATCACCGTTCCAATAGACATTTTCAGAGTTTTGGCGATCTCCTCGTAACTTAAGTCCTCATATACTCTCAGTACGAGCACAGCCTTGAACTTCGGCGGCAACGAATCCAGGGCCTTCTCTATCTTATCCTCCAACTCTTTCAAAGCCAGGTGATTCGAAGGATCCGCCCCGGCTGCCTCCCTTTCCAAGGGACTTGTTTCCTCTTCGAATTGACTCTCTGGAATGACGAATTTCTGGCGTTTCAGATAGTTTATGCTCAAGTTCATACATATCCGGTAGAGCCAGGTATAAAAGCTATAGCCGATCTTAAACGATTTGATGGCAGAATAGGCGTTTATGAACGTCTCCTGCGCGATATCGTCTGCTGCATCGTGACCTTTGACCATGCGACGAGCCAGAAAGTAAATCTTTCTCTGGTATCGTCTTACCAGAACATCGAAAGAATGCAAATCGCCTTTCTGAGCCTTTAAGATCAACTCATCGTCATCTTGTTGACCGAAAGGCGCTTGCCCCTCATCTTTTCTCATCAACACTACCGCCTGATAGAATACAGATTAACTAAAAGATTATTCCCCGATTTTCAGCAGAAACCGAATAAAATAGCTGGAGCCATTCTCACTCCCGCCTCTGTATCTCTCGGAGGAAGCATGCGATGGTAATCGGCTAAGCCATGACAGCCTGGTTTTGCCAGAAGGTTCAGGCATCTCACAAGTGGCACAGATTGTAGGTCAACAGTTCCAGGAGGATCTTATCCGGCATCAGATTGGATTTCGAGTCCACGTCGGCCCGGTACAGGAGCATTATTCCTTTTTCCAGTTGCTCTAAGGTGAAATTCGGCGCCTGTTTTTGACATTTGGACACCAGAAAAGGCGGCAACTTCAGAAAAGATCCCAGGGAGCCGCCGGATCGTGGTGAGAATTCCTTGGTCAGGATCAGCCTTTCCAGGTGTTCGGTCAGCCAGAAGATTATTCCGCCCGGTCTCTCGCCTTGGAGCATCATGCTTCGTAGTATCAAAAGCGCCTTCTGGGTGTCTCTCTCCCCGACGGAATCGATTAGCTGAAAGATGGTATGGGTCCGGGACATACCGACGGCCGCTTCGACGTCGGACGAGGTAATCACCTGGTTGTCCCCAACGTAGGTCACCAGCTTATCGATCTCGGCGGCCAACTCGGATAGATCGGTTCCCACCAGATCTATCAGCATCCCGACAGCGCCTTCCTGCGCTTTCTTGCCGCATTCTCTGACCCTGTTCGTAGCCCAACTCGCCGCTTGATTCTCCCACATTTTGGGAAACTCAACTGTGGTGACAATCTTCGCCAGGGTTTTGTAGAACTTTGCCGTGGAGGTGATCTTGGGCGAAAGGAGGATAAGACAGACGGAGTCTGGCAGCTTGGGCAAAAAGGAGAGGAGTACGTCTCTGGAGAAGGCGGACAGCTTGGGCAGGTCGAAAACCACCACCACGCGTTTCTTCGCGTTGACCGGAGAGGTGGAGGCCTGGTTGATTACCTGGTCGGCGCTGACCTCCGCCCCATGCATCAGGTCCAAATTGAAGCTCCTCAGACCTTCGGGGACGAGAAGGGATACAATCTTCCTCCACGCCTCTTCTTTCAGAAAATCTTCGTCTCCGGTGAAGTGGTATACCCTCTCAAGCCTCTCCGCAGGGTCCTCCGGGCCGGGTTTAAGCACGTTGAGCAATTGAGAATATGCGATCTTCTTCCCCATTTGTCTTACTCGACCATTCAGCGGCTGGTCGGCAGCAACCGTCACGGCTTGAGTTACGGTTCTCCCTCGGTCTCAAGAGGGATAAGCGACTTCCCACCAAATTAGCCAACAAGGCGCTGGATGTCAATAAAAAAGAGCCTCCTGGGGACGGTGGAGGCTCTTTCTGGCAGAAGGGTTCACCCTGAAGGGGATGAAGGAGGATTTTCTTACCTTACGGGTAGCTCATTCTGGGCAGGGTTTTCCTTTTCGGGGATCCAGTTTATGCTGAAGGGAATCTTCTTTTTATAAACCAATGCCATGTTTCGATAGGGCTCCAAATCCTTGTTACAGATCATCTGCAGATTCACCTGGTTGACCACCACAAAACTGTCGCCCAATATCTCCACGGTCTTGTTCTGAAACAGGTGAGGATTGATCTCAATGAACTCCAACAGCGCCAGCAAGCTGGCGTACTCGCATTCGACCGGATTGCCGCTAAACTGCGCCCGGAACACAATCCCTATGTCGGGAATGGAAAACGAAACCAGTCCGCGACGACCATCCTTGCTACTTCCATCTCTTGTGGCTCCATAGAAAAAGCACTGCATTGAATCCTCCTTATCGGTCTGTCGCTAACCCTACCTCCTGTTCTTGTTTCCACCCTGAGAAAAAAGCAAAATACATGCCTTGCTCGGCGCACGCAGTGCGCGATGCTGGAAAGAAAGGGGAAGCACGTCTGCCTGCATGAAACGCTCTGTCGGAATCGATTGGGTGATAATGAGATACGCCCCACGAGCTGCTTCGTCGTCGAGGTCGGCTTCACTCTTTTGGAAATCAATGAGCAGCGTAGCATCTTGCGATTCAGGGACCTCTGTGCAAGACACTTCACACTTGCTGCAGGGCACTACATGAGATGGAAAAGGCAGAGAAGTGCAAGTTCGAACGGTTGTGTCAGGTCTGGCTGAGGGCTTGCCGTCAGTGTGATCCAACCCATTGAGACTACCAGGTCACACCCGGCAAAACCCGACAGGTGATCAAAAGAGAAACCCAAGAAGCTTGTTTTGACCAAGCAGGCAGTTGGCAGTGGCCAGTAAGCAGTATGCAGACTTCAGGCGAAAGAAAATCTCAGAAAACACTTGACAAATCAAGACAAAGTTGCATATTCTGTTTAGGGAAGGAAACTCAGTAGATCAACACTTGAGGGGAAGATGAAAAGGGTTATAGCCTTCATCATTCTCTATTTGTTCCTATGGATCCTGTGGACATTCCTCATTTTGTGCCCCAGCACAAAAGCCCAGTGGGAAGGGGCAGAGGTGCAGCGGTTGACATACAACCACTCAAGGAACTCCGCGGAGTGCCTATATATTGACGAAAACAACAAGTTGTTCCTGTTCCACCATCAGTATAGGTGCGATCCGGAGGTGCAGCCCTGTCGTGACACCATGCTGGTTATAACCAAGGAGGAAGGGGAAGAATGGAGCCAGCCAGAAAAGATAGGCAATCCTGACTTTGAGGTCGCCGGATATTCAAGATATTTGGGCTACGACCCAAATAAGGGGGTCATTCACATACTATACAAGACCGCCCCGGGAAACTCCATTGATGATACGCTCTACTACACTAACAGCAACACTCTTGACTGGGAGGTTTCCAAGGTGGACTCGTTGCCCGGAGCAGGGTCGAGTGCCCGTTATGAGTGGGTCAACATGGATTTTGACACCTCAGGAAACGTTCATTTAGTCTGGAATCTCCGATTTGACTCACTGAGTGCGAACTGGTACAGGGTGATATATGCCAACAACTCCACTGGTCAATGGACCAAGCAACAGGTATCGGAGCCGATGTGGCTTGGAGGTATGAAAACTGCAACCGCCCATCTCGCCGTTCAGGAGAATGGAGCCGCTCATATTGCGTATCACGACACTTATTGCGATCTGGAATGTGTGGCGTTTTATGTCACAAATGACACCCTGAATGGCGCCACCTGGACCACAGACACCCTGCCCAAACCTTCCCGGCCCTTGTGGCGCTACACAACCAGAGCAATGCAGGTTGATGTGAATGACAGAGTCCACGTGATTACGGGGGGGTGCACAGAGGAGTACTGCATCGAGGAAGGGCGTTATCGCCGGTTTTACTACTACAAGCAAATCGAAGAGAGTATCTGGCACGGGCCAGAACAGATACCTGATACCGCGCTCGCATATACTCTCTCAATTACCCAACTGCGCATAGACGAGTACGGAATCCCTTACGCAAGCTACCTAACGTTCTCAAACGAGGTGTACTTCACGGACAGGAAACAAGGTAGTTGGCAGGTTCCGTATGAGCTTGTAGGATGGCACGAAGGCCCGGATTCACTGGCAGTTGATGATTTCTCTTTTGTATTGGATTCAGAGGGGCAGGGCCATGGTGCTTTTCACGGGCTGGATGTGAGGCACGCCTTTGATAATGACTCCATGGAGGTTTATTTCCTTTCTTGCTCCAACTCGGCGGTAGATACCTGGCCCGAATCCTCTCCTTTGGATTTCAGACTTTCTCAGAATTATCCCAATCCTTTCAATTCCTCCACCATTATACATTATCACATGCCGGAGGAGTGTGACGTAACCCTAAAAGTCTATGATGTCCTGGGACGGGAGGTGAGAGAGCTGGCAAACATGATCCATAAACGGGGTCATCACAGACTCACCTGGAATGGAAGGAACAATCAGGGAAAGGAGGTGGCAAGCGGGATATATCTCTACCAGCTTCGAGCGGGAGATTACGAGGAGACCAAGAAGCTGGCTTTGATTAAGTAGACAGTGGGCAGTATGCAGATTAAAGCGAGAAAGAGCTTAAGAAAACACTTGACAAATCAAGACAAAGTTGTATATTTCTTTTGGGAAGAAAACTTAGCAGATCAACACTTGAGGGGAAGATGAAAAGGGTTATAGCCTTCATCATTCTTTGTTCGTTCCTATGGATCCTGTGGACATTTCTCCTTCTGTGCTCTGGCATGCACGCTCAGTGGTATGAACCGCATGGTTCATACCAGTGGGAAGGGGCAGAGGTGCAACGGCTGACATACAACCACTCAAGAAACTCCGCGGAGCGCCTATATATTGACAAAAACAACAAGTTGTTCCTGTTCTACCATCAGTATAGGTGTGATCCGGCGGTGCAGCCCTGTCGTGACACCATGCTGGTCATGACCAAGGAGGAGGGCGGGGAATGGAGCCAGCCAGAAAAGATAGGGAATCCTGACTTCGATGTCGCTGGTTATGTAAGATATTTGGGCTACGACCCCAATAGGGGGGTAATTCACATAGTCTACTCAACCCTTCCCGGAAACTCCGTTGATGATACGCTCTACTACACTAACAGCAACACTCTTGACTGGGAGGTTTCCAAGGTGGACTCGTTGCCCGGAGCAGGGTCGAGTGCCCGTTATGAGTGGGTCAACATGGATTTTGACACCTCAGGAAACGTTCATTTAGTCTGGAATCTCCGATTTGACTCACTGAGTGCGAACTGGTACAGGGTGATATATGCCAACAACTCCACTGGTCAATGGACCAAGCAACAGGTATCGGAGCCGATGTGGCTTGGAGGTATGAAAACTGCAACCGCCCATCTCGCCGTTCAGGAGAATGGAGCCGCTCATATTGCGTATCACGACACTTATTGCGATCTGGAATGTGTGGCGTTTTATGTCACAAATGACACCCTGAATGGCGCCACCTGGACCACAGACACCCTGCCCAAACCTTCCCGGCCCTTGTGGCGCTACACAACCAGAGCAATGCAGGTTGATGTGAATGACAGAGTCCACGTGATTACGGGGGGGTGCACAGAGGAGTACTGCATCGAGGAAGGGCGTTATCGCCGGTTTTACTACTACAAGCAAATCGAAGAGAGTATCTGGCACGGGCCAGAACAGATACCTGATACCGCGCTCGCATATACTCTCTCAATTACCCAACTGCGCATAGACGAGTACGGAATCCCTTACGCAAGCTACCTAACGTTCTCAAACGAGGTGTACTTCACGGACAGGAAACAAGGTAGTTGGCAGGTTCCGTATGAGCTTGTAGGATGGCACGAAGGCCCGGATTCACTGGCAGTTGATGATTTCTCTTTTGTATTGGATTCAGAGGGGCAGGGCCATGGTGCTTTTCACGGGCTGGATGTGAGGCACGCCTTTGATAATGACTCCATGGAGGTTTATTTCCTTTCTTGCTCCAACTCGGCGGTAGATACCTGGCCCGAATCCTCTCCTTTGGATTTCAGACTTTCTCAGAACTATCCCAATCCTTTCAATTCCTCCACCATTATACATTATCAGACGCCGGACGAGTCTGATGTGACTCTGAGAGTCTATGATATCCTGGGAAGGGAGGTGAGGGAGCTGGCGAACAGGATCCATAAACGGGGTCATCACAGACTCACCTGGAATGGCAGAAACAATCAGGGAAAGGAGGTGACAAGCGGGATATACTTCTACCAGCTCAAGGCGGGGGGCCGCACACAAACGAAACGGATGCTCCTCATCAAATAGGTCGCATCCAGAAAGCAGGATGTAAGTACAAGGAGGCGAAAAATGAAAAAGCTTTCCCTCGTTCTCGGCGTTGTTATTCTTCTCGCCCTTTCAAGCTCAACCTATGCTGAAGATTTCGTTCCGGGTGAGATAATCGTCGACATCAAGCACGAATATCTTCCCATCTCACCGATTCCAAACGGGCAGGGCATACTGGAAATGGACCTTCCATCCATTGACAGCCTGAATGGCCTTTACGCGGTTTATGATTTTGAAACGCTGGTTGACACTTCGTCGGAGGTTAACAAGGCGATTTTTCTTTTGAAGTTCGCAGATTCTCTGGACGTAGCCGAGATCGTGTCATCATATCTTGCTGATCCTCACGTACGCGTGGCTGGCCCGAATTACATTCCACGGCCAGATGTTACCCCGGAAGATTATTATTTTCCTGAGCAATGGGGACTCACCAAGATAAAATGTCCAGAGGCGTGGAGGTACACGAACGGGTCGCCATCGATTATCATCCAGATTATCGACGGCGGCACCGATTATGGACATCCCGACTTGGTGCATAATATCTGGCAGAATTTAGGCGAGGACGCGGATGGAGACGGACATACTATCGAATGGGATGCAGCCCACAACAGATGGATCCTTGATCCCGGTGATTTCAATGGCTTTGATGACGATCCTAATTACTACTATGATGATCTTGTAGGCTGGGATTTTAGGTTTGACCCGACGGACCCACGAGGTGTCGATCCCATCCCGGAGGAAGAATCGAGATTTGGCGATCATGGTGACAAGACTGCGGGGACCGCCGCCGCGGTTACTGACAACTGGATCAGCTCGGATGAAGCTGAATGGGTTTGCTGGAATGACCGGGGAACCGTAGCTGGAACCTCATGGTTCAGCAAGATCATGATAGCTCGGTATGACAGCTATTTCGACGCCATGGACGCCATCGACTACGCGAGGAATAACGCTGCGAAAATAATCAGCATGAGTTGGAGTCTGGGCGTAGATTTTCCCCTGCTGCGCGACAAGGTGGATGAAGCGTGGAATGCGGGTTTGCTGCTGGTAGCGTCCGCTGGAAACGATTCGTCGACCGCTCGTCGCTATCCCGCCGCTTACGAAAACGTTATTGCTGTAGCCGGGACCGATAACAATGATGTTAAGGCCCCCTATTCCAATTGGGGCACCTGGGTAGATATCTGTGCACCCTGGAACAGCTATGCGCCGGACCGCGACAACAAGTATTGGAACTATTACTGCTACAACTCTCGCTTCGCCGGCACCTCCGCGTCTGCTCCTTTTGTGGCTGGTGTGGCGGCGATGGTGTGGACGTGCAATCTGAGCGCCACCAATGAAGATGTCCGGGATGCAATTTTAGGTACGACCGACTACATCTACGACATACCTGGTAACGGCCCTTACTACGGTGAGCTGGGTTCGGGCAGAGTCAACGCCCTAAGAGCAGTGCAGGTATTCCGACCCAATCCGCCGGCCTCCGGCGATTGCAATGCAAACGGGATAGTCGATCTTGGCGATGTTAATTATCTGGTGAATTATCTTTACAGTGGCGGACCTCCCCCAGACCCTGTGTGCGTTGGGGATGTAAATGATGACGGTGTAGTAAATGTAGGAGATGTGGTATATCTGGTCAGTTACCTTTACAAAGGAGGTCCTGCCCCGCTGGACGGCTGCGATTAGGTGGGTGTGCGGTTACGCGCTGTGTCAAGTCTGGCTCGTGGTTTGCCGCGATTGTGACCTGACACCTTTGAGACTGTCAGGTTACACTTGCCAGGGTGGGGACGTGCTGAGAGAACAGCAAATCATCTCCTATTTCTTTTTCTCGAAGCAATCCTGGGCTTTCTGGAAGGCGTCGGTGGCCTTTTCTCCCACGTTTCTCTTGGCATAGATAAACGCCAACTGCTGCCAGGCCTTGCAATTGGTGCTGTCTTTTACGACCAGATTTTCCAGAATGACCAGGGCCTGATCGTAGTTCTCCAACTCCTGGTATATCTCGGCTAAGTGACCCTGGGCTTGCAGGTCCGTACTGTCGAGTTCCACCGTCTTTTCAAAGGCGGCCTGCGCGGAAGCGAGAAGATGGTTCTTCTTCTGAGCCAGTTCTTTTATTTTTGCAGTTGATTTCTCATCTTTAAGGAATTCTCCGGATTCGTCCTTGAGCGAATCCAGGCCGTCGTCTACGGGTATGGTTTGCAGCAGAAAGGCGGTTCCCATGTTGAAATAGGCGTCCTTGAAGCTGGGGTCTATGGCAACCAGCTTCTGAAAGGCCTCGATTGCCCCATAGTACTCCTTGGCATTGTATTGAATGGTGGCGATATTGAACAAGACGTCGGTGTTCTCTGGATCGTTTTCCATCACCTTGCCATAGCTCTCCAGAGCCTCGTCTCCTCTTCCGGCGAAGAACAGGACGTCGGCGTAGCTTCTCAACAGCTTCGGATTATGCGCATCCAGCTTGAGGCCGGCTTCCAGAACCTCGAGTGCCTTGTCGTAATCTCCCTTCACCCGGTAGGTATCTCCGTAAAGCCAGAAAGCCCTAGCGTCGGTAGGGTTAATTGTGGTGCAGGTAAGAAAATTGTCCAGGGCTGTGTCAAAGTCCTGCTCCTGGTAAGCCTTGACCCCCCGATTATAGGCCTCTGTCCATTTTTCTTCCTTCATCGAGTTGAGATCGTCCATCCATTTGGCCTTTTTGCTCTTCAGACTTTCCGCCAAGGCGAACTGTTCTCCCATCGCCCGAGGGTCGTTGGTAAAATAATAGGACTTTCCCAGCAGGAAATGCATCTCCGCATCCTTAGGGTAGAAATCGATTCCCTCCTCCAGTATGACTACCGCACTGTCGTACATGCGGTATTCGTCCTTGATGAATATCTTACCGGTGGTTTTGTACGTGCCGGCGGGAAGCTGGCGCTTCTTTTTGGATTTCTGGCCCCAAACCGCACTTCCCACGAAGACCACCAATGCTATCACCAGGGCGACTCGTAAGGGTTTCATTTATGGCTCCTTATATACTTAAAGGTTTCGGATCGTTTCGGTGCTCGTCAGTCTATATTATACGGGCTTTTGAATTGCTCTTGTGATTTCCGAAAGGATTTTTTCTTCCGGGGCAACACCTTCCACCGAGAAATTCTCATTGATCACCGTCCTGGGCACTCCAGACACCCCGATTTCTGGACCAGATGAGGGAACTCAGTCGCCTCGATCATGTCCGCCGTTATGAACTCACTCTCCATGGCAAACTTGTGTGCCAGGCTGACCGCCCGGGACAGTAGGGTCAGGTGGGGGTAGCAAACACCTGCAGGTGAACCTTCTGATCGATCTTCTTCAAAGCTTCCTTTGTCTCCGGCTTGAGGTTGGATTCGCCTTTGGAGACATCCGCTATATCGGTGAGCAGGGTGGCAAACTCGTATCCCACCGGTGCACCGTAGTACCTTATCCCATAGTCCCTTTCCCCCTCTATCACCGTGGCGGGGATTTTGTCCACCTGATACTCTTCCACCTTTTGTCTGTCCAACTGAAAATTGTAGACCTCCAGAGAAACCCTGTCTGAAAGCCCCGCTACCTCCGTTAGAAGCTGCCTGGTCTCACGGCAGAACTGGCACTCCAACTCCTGGGTGAAATTGATCAGCTTCACCGGATTCTTCAACTCCTTGAAGACCTCCGCGACCAGCTTTTCTTCTCTTTCCTGCAGCATAGCGCTCTCCTATGAGAATATCTGACTCCTTAAACCCTTTTCACGTTAAATATCACATGTTCGTTTGCCGCGAAAAAGTAGGAGCGGAAGAAGAGGGTGCTACCACCAGGACCACACCTCGACTCTCAAATAGCGTACCATCCTTCTGGTCAAAAGAGAGGCCAGTCTCTTCTTGCCGCAGAAGATCTTGGCATGCCCGGACATGCCCGGTCTCAGAAGATAATCGTGGTTTTCGATTTTGCAAATCACCGGGAAGATCTTCCTGGCTCCCTCCACTTCTGCCATCTGCGAGATCCTGGACACCTTTCCCCAAAAGGTCCTGGCCGGATAACTTCTGACCTTGAGCTTTACCGGAAGCCCTTCTTTCAGCACGTCGAAGTCCTTCTCCGAGACCTTAATTAAGACCCGCATGGTGTCTAAATTGGCTACGGTCAGAATGTTATCTCCGGAGCTTAAGGAGGCAACTACTCCCCGGATGGGACTTCTTATCTGTGAGGCGACGATTTGACTTTCCTGGAACTGGGCCTTGGCCCTGAGCTTTCTAATCTCTGCCTCGGCCATGGAGAGCTCCTCCGGTCGGGCTCCGTTTTGCATGATCTTCAACTCGTTTTTGGCTATCTTGAGCTGATTTGACAGTACTGAATAGCGAGTCTGTACCTCCTCTAAGTCCTGATTGCTGATTAAATTCTTTTGATGCAGATCGGAGAGCCTGGAAAGCTCTTTCTCTTTCAGTTGGAGTTCACTTTTGATTTGAGCCACCCTGGTCTTAGCCTGCTGGATGGTTTCCCTCCTGGCTCCTTTTTGAAGGAGTGCGTAATACTGTTCGGCTTTTATCAAGGCCTCCTTGGTCTGAGCCAGATCGGAAAGATAAGAAGGGGAGGAAAGCTCCGCCACGACTTGCTGCGTGTCCACCTTCTGGCCCTCCTTCACCCTGGTCACTAGGTTCAGGCTGGCATAATCGTCGGAAAAGAGCCGGAGTAAGTCCACCGATTTCCTCTCCTGAGCTCCTCCCTGGAAAAGCTCTTTGGTTACAGTTCCATCGGGCGAGCTTTTCAGGCTGAAATGCTCCAGGGCTTTTATCTCGCAGGCCCCGCCGATCTTCAACTCCATCTTCACCAGAAAGAGGGCCAGTGTCAGGGCGACGATTATGGTCGAATAGATTATGATCTTCTTCGGAACCATAAGTTTTTTCCTTTTCAACGACAGGAATCGATACGTTCCTGCCAAGAGAACCTTGGCCGGGCGCTTCAAAATAAGAAAAGCCAAAAGCAAAAACAAGATAAATCCGAATCCTCCAAGCCGTGAGACCAAGAAGAACCCCACCTTGAGGGCGACGAAACCCAGGAGAATGCCGGAATAAAGAAGTGAGAGAACTCCGTAGCGGAGATATATCTTTCGGGTTCTTGGAGATGCTTTGACCACTGGGTCGGTCTGCTTGAGAAACCTTCTTTTCAGGACGGCGGAGATGTACTCGAATGCTTTTTTTCTCAGATTGGGAATCTCCAGATAATCGGTCAGAAGGTAGTATCCGTCGAGTTTTATCAGGGGATTGAAGTTGAAAAGGACGGTTACGCCGCTGGTGATGACCAGTACGAAGAGGAAACCGTTAAGCCCGGTGTCCAGCGCGGTGATCCTCCACAGAATGGTGGCCACTGCCCAAACGATCACTTGGCAGTAAGCTCCGGCGAAGGTAACCCACAGCCTTTGCGACTTCTTCTTAAAGAGATAGGTGTCACTCACGTTGCAGTAGAAGCAGGGCTGGAGATAGAGCAGAAGGAAGCCCATTTCGTGAACCTCGCCTCCGAAGTGTTTGCAGGTTAGGGCATGCGCAAACTCGTGTAGCACCACCACCAGGAATATGGCTATCCATATCTTCAGGATTGTGGCGATCTTGAAGATGCCGGTAAAACTGTAACCTAAGTCACCCCAGTTGGAGATGGTGATAAGCGCTGCCAGGAGAATGATAATCAGGGAAAGAACAAGGAGGGAGGGGGTGAAAAGAACCTGACCGTATCTCATGATCCTGTTCAAAAATTGATCAGGGTCGAATCCTTTAAGCTTTACAAAGAGGAGCTTTCCTGGAAAGGTTCTCTTCTCGTACTGGAGCTTGGCCAAGTCGCTTTCGGAGACCTCGCCCTCTAGGAATCCCAGGCCCTCCAAACGCTGGATGAACTTGGTCAGGGTCTCTAAGGGGAGCGGAACATTGAAATTCTTCCGAAACCTCTCGACCACTTCCTCGGGTGGGGTTTCCCCGTCCAGATTCTGGGTGATGAAATACTCGAATTCCTTTATCCGGAAGAACTTCTGGGTGATAGGGTCCTTTATCACGTAGTAGGTGGTCTTTTCAAACTCCTGCCGGCTTATGATCAGGTCGTCCCGGAATTTTGGATGGTTTTTGCTCATTTAGCTTGACCGATCTGACAGGTTGAGAAAACACGCGGGAGATTGCTCTTCCGCCTGTAATTTAGCATATTTCAGGATGGGAGGCAAGGCAAATCTCCGGATTGCCCGTCCCGAACGCAATGGTCGGATCCAACCATCTATCGCTCAACCGGTTTGCTGCCGTTTGAGGGTATTCCCTAACGATCGCCTGCTCCCCACGAACGGCGGATGATCACTTAGAGAGGAGGGGGTATGAAGCGCCGCACCAAGACGGATAAGTGGATGGTGTTTGTCCTGTATGCGAAAAAAAATACCCAAATATGGAATTTTTTACTTGACAAGTAGGGAATAGGTTGTATATTAAAATTGAAAAGAGCCAAAGTAGCAAAGTAATTGAAAAAGTACTAGGTTTACCCCTTTCGAAAAAAGGCAGACTAAACAGAAATTTCTGCGATTTCTGGCCAAGATAAGTCTGTCTCTTTTTATATTTTCAGTTCCAGTCTCATCCTAAACTATTGTTAATCAGTGTTTGCTGAAATGTCAAGACATGTCACTTTTAACCGATACGTTTGAGAGGAGGTTCTTATCGAGTACAAAATCTGAACAATTGCTATCTTTAGCTCTTTATCGGCTCTTTTGAGGGGGAGTTAAGTGAAGTAAGATAGCAGCTATGATTTTTCACAGGAGGATTTACAATGAGAAACAACCCAACGAGTAAGCTCTTGATCGTTGCAGCAATGGTCATAGGGCTTGTTTGGGGAACGGCACCGGTCGTTAATGCGGCCACCGGGGATGATTGTACCGATCCCATAGTCATCAACCTGCCGGGCGATCTGCCTTATAGTGACTTGGGGCAGACCAACTGCGGCCGGCTGGACGACTATGATGCCACCTGCATGGGTTACTACGACGGTGGCGAGGACATCATCTACGAGTTGGTGGTCGGTTCGGCGGTAGATCTGGACATATCCCTCGATCCGAAGACCACCACTTACTCCGGAATCGCCTTGGACGACGCGTGTCCCCTGGACGCCTCAAGTTGTCTTTACACCTCGAGCAGCTCAAGCGCAGCCGCTCACGGTTTTACCGGCGTGCATCTGGAAGCTGGCACATACTACATTATGATCGACACCTGGTCCACCCCGGACTGCATACCGGACTTTGACCTGACCATCACCGCGGGGGCGGCGCCCGACCCCGGTGACAACTGTAGCAGCCCTATAGTTGTCAACCTGCCGGGTGATTCGCCTTACACCGACGCGGGTCAGACCAACTGCGGCAGGAATGACAGCTATGATGCCACCTGCCTTGGGAGTTACGATGGCGGTGAGGACATCATCTACGAGCTGGTCCTGAACCAGACTCTGGAGGTGGACGTTACGCTGGATCCGAAGAGTACCACCTATACCGGCATCGCCTTGGATGACGTCTGCCCGCTGAGTTCCGGAAGTGGAGATTGCATTGCCAAGTCGACCAACTCCAGCGCTTCGGTACACGGTTTTCAGGACGTTGTCCTGTCGGCCGGGACCTACTACATCCAGATCGACACCTGGCCCAGCCCCGACTGCATACCCGATTTCGACTTGACCATAGTCGGAACTCCGCCGGCTGGCGATGACATGCAGATGGTCTCCATCGATGCCCCGTCTGACGGTGCCTCTTTTGAGGGCGGCAGCGCAGTAACAGTGCAGGCTACGGTCATGAACAAAGGTACCAATTCCCAGAGCGGTGTGGAGGTGCATCTGGAGATAGACGACGGTGCAGGTTACACTTACACCGACGTCGAGTATACCGGTGCCCTGAACCAGAACGACACCGAGCAGATCACCTTTGATCCTGACTGGACGGTTCCCAACAGTCTTGCCGGTTATACCATAACGGTGTGGACCGCTCTTGCTGGCGATAACGACGTGAGCAACGATACTCTCTCCATCGGTGTCAGCTCCTATCCGGTAGGATACAGCGTAGAAGGCTTTGAGGATCCCACATTCCCGCCAGAGGACTGGACAGAGGTGGGAGATGGCTGGACCCGGAACACGTCCTATCCTCATACGGGTAATGCCGCAGCCAGGTGCAGTTGGTATTCGGGTTCTTACTGGCTGATCACACCCCAGTTGGAGGTTTCTCCCAAGGGTGATGAATTACGCTATTGGATCAGGAGATATTACTCCGGCTACGACGATGACTGGGTCATTATCGGAGTGTCCACCGGGACCAGCGATACCAGCGATTTCGTTGCGGTCGATAGTTTCCACACCGATGCTCTGTCTTATGACTATCAACTGAAGACGGTGGATTTGAGCAGTTATGCTCGCTTCAAAGGCAACGTCTACGTGGCTTTCCACTACGTTTCGACTGGTGGACCATACGTTATCATCGATGACGTTCTTCTTCCGCCCGTCTATGTGCCGCCAGGTGACATGGCCACCATATCCATCGACAACCCGTCGGATGGCGCGGCCCTGCAAGGCAATAGCGCTGTTTCGGTACAGGCTACGGTTCAGAACGCAGGCGGCGACCCACAGAGCGGGGTGGCTGTTCATCTGGAGATAGATGACGGGCTTGGGTATACTTACACCGACGTGGAGAACACTGGCGCCTTGAATGCGGGTGAGACCGAGCAGATAACTTTCTCTCCCGACTGGACAGTGCCGAACGCCAACGCCGGTTACACCGTCAAGGTGTGGACCGAACTCTCAGGTGACTTTGACCCGAGCAACGACACTGCTACCATCGGTGTCAGTTCGGTGTTAGAGGGTTACTCCGTAGAGAGCTTTGAGAATACCACGTTCCCGCCAGGAGGTTGGACGGCTTACAACTTTGACGGTTCTGATGCCTGGATGAGGTCAATTGTTAATTCTCACACTGGGGATGCAAGCGCCTATTGTGGCTGGGATGTGCCCAATAATGACTGGCTGATTACCCCTCCGTTGAAGGTCAAGGCGGGAGTTGACGACGTCTTCAAGTTCTGGGTCAGGACCGCCAGCAGCTCCTCCTACCCGGAGACCTACCACGTCCGGCTCTCTACTGCTGGTACCGACACCAGCGACTTCACCACCTTCCTGCTTACCGAGACCGACGTCCTCTATTACCCGGACTTCGTGGAGAAGGAGCTTGACTTAGATGCTTACGATGGACAGACCGTGTATATAGCTTTCCATCTGGTATCCGACGATAAGCTCGGCCTGTATGTCGATGACGTGCTGTTACCGCCGATCCCCACCCAGATTGCAGTTAGTCCGACTGACTTTGATTGGGAATCCTTCCCGGACAGCTTCTTCGACGTTTACATGCATATCGGAAACGTGGGCGGCAGTCAGCTGGATTACAGCATCGAGCTGGAGACAGCCGTAGGCTGGCTCTCAGTCGACCCGACCTCCGGCTCGGCGCTCGGCGGTGAGGAAGATACCATCACCTTGAGCGTTAACACCACCGGCCTGGACGGACATTACTACAACACCATCTGGGTCATCTCCAATTCCGGAGAGAAGCAGGATGATACGGTTTTCGTTCCTGTTCATCTCTGGGCCCGTGCCATTCCCGGAATGTCGGTATCCCCGGATTCGTTTGCGGTGGACGTGCCGGCAAACGGTACGGTTGATGATGAGATGTACATCACCAACACCGGTGGCGGTCAACTGGATTACGAGATCAATACCGAGGAGTGGCTCAAGGATGGCGCTAAGTTCATGGGTGAGCCTGCCACCAAGCATCATGGCGAAGCCTATAAATCCGCGAACATAAGTGATGACCTGGACAAGAAAGGTGTAAGAGATTCCCGTTACGGAGTTCCTCCGGAGAAGGGACAGGGCGGACCGGACGCTTTCGGTTATCGCTGGATCGATTCGGATGAACCCGGTGGTCCCACCTACAGTTGGGTGGAGATCAACTCCACAGGAACCCAGTTGGATCTGAGTGACGACGACAACGATGGACCTTACCCCATTGGGTTCACCTTTAACTATTACGGGACCGACTACACCGAGTTCTACGTCTGCTCCAATGGATGGATCAGCTTCACCGATGCCACTACTACCTCTCTGAGCAACGATCCCTTCCCGGATCCCAGCAGTCCTTATGGTACCATGGGTCTGTTCTGGGACGATCTGAGACCGGCTACCGGAGGCGGTGAGGGCTACGTTTATTATGAATATGATGGTCTCAACAGGCTGATCATTGAGTATGACGGTGTGATAAGGTATAACACCAGCTATCATTACACCATGCAGATCATCCTGCAATCCAACGGCCAGATCTTCTACCAGTATAAGACCATGGAAGGCGACCGGTTGGACGAGGCCAGCATCGGCATCGAGAACCACGATGGAACCGACGGCTTAGAGGTCGTGTACAATGCTGAGTACGTGCACGACGAGTTGGCCATCAGATTCTCCGCGGCTCCTTCCTGGCTGGTCTACGATCCGGCCTCCGGCATAGTTCCCGTGGGCGAAGAGGATACCATCGACGTCACCTTCGACGCCACCGGAATCTTAAGCGGAGACTTCTTTGGTGCTTTCCTGATCAGCGGCAACGACCCGGACAATCCACTGGATACAGTTCCTGCCCATATGACCGTTCTGGCTCCCGACATGACCGTATCGCCGGACAGCATAGTCAGCGCCGGAACCGAAGGTGCCGTACATCACGAGTACGTCACTCTCGGCAATACCGGACCCGGAGACTTGGAGTGGAGCATAGATGAGGATATTGACTGGTTGTCTGCAGATCCCCCGTCTGGAACTGTCCAGTCAGGTGATCCAGCAACGGATGTGGATCTCACCATCGACTGCACCAGCCTCTATGCTGGTGACTACTATGGCGAGTTGACCATAAACAACAATGACCCGG
This sequence comes from uncultured bacterium, assembly GCA_965369445.1. GTDB lineage: Bacteria > Zixibacteria > MSB-5A5 > MSB-5A5 > SM1-73 > SM23-73-3. The sequence goes on from CBDUQU010000004.1 coordinate 24,667, forward strand.
ATCTGTATCCGTCGATAACCTACAAGGTCTATCTGCACGTGGGTCCGGATCCGGCAATCGCAGTGACACCGGACAGCTTCTACGTGGAACTTTATGCTGGAACGTATAAAGACTCCATTATGAACATCGCCAACAGTGGCGGTGGACATCTGGTGTTCGAGATCACCACCGAGGAGACCAATCCACCTGCCAAGGATACCGTCCTGTTCGAGGGCTTTGAGGACACATGGCCACCGGCCGGATGGAGCGATCCCGGTCTCTGGCAGCAGGATTGTTCCGGTTACTATTACCATACCGGTGTGTGTGGTGCTCTGGTTCCGTGGGGATACGGTTTGGACGAATGGTTGATCACCCCCACCCTGACGGTAGGAAACGGAGCTTACATAGAGTTCTGGTGGGAGTCCAGCTTCTACTGGAGCGTTGACCCTTACGACAACGCAGATCTGTTTGTGAAGGTTTCCACGGATGGCGGTTCAAACTGGGAGACCCTGTGGACCTTCGGAGATTCCGCAGACGTGGTCAATTCCGGTGGCCCGTGGCCCTGGGAAAGCTTCATCATGTACCCGTGCCATCTGGATCTGACCGGATACAAGGGCAACATTCTGATTGCCTTCCACGTGTTGGCCGATGACAATGCCGATATCGCCATAGATGACGTGATGATAGACGGCGGCGTTGGCGGTGGATGGCTCACTGTTTCTCCTGAGTCCGGTGTGGTGCCTCCGAGCAATGATATGAATGTTACCGTAACCTTCAATGCCACTGAGATTCTGGGCGGCGAGAAGTTCGGAAACATCATCATCGACCATAACGTGCCCGAGGCGAAGGGACAGACCATAGTACCCGTGCACATGGTGATTTTGGGTCCGGAGTACTCGATCGATCCCACGAGCTTGACCATAAACGCTACAGAGGGTCAGTTCACCGATGATTACCTGACCGTGGGTAACTACACCGGTCAGGCTCCGCTGATTTACCAGATGAGCGACGACGTGCCCTGGTTAGAGGAGATTCCTTCCTCTGGAACCGTGCCGATCGGCAACGACGAGCAGGTTACGGTCAGGGTGGACGGCAATCAACTCATTCCGGGAGACTACTACGCCGAGATCTACGTGCAGACCAACGACTACGACGAGACTTACGACACCATACCGGTCAACGTGCACGTTGGACCTGACCCGGTGCTCCGGGTGAAGCCGGAAACCTTCATCGTGGACATGTTCCCCGGCACCATCAAGGACAGCATCATGACCCTGGTCAACGACGGCGACGGTACTCTCTCCTGGGAGATCAGCATTGAGTACACAACTCCGGTGGGCGCTCCGGGAGAGCCGGACGTCTATGACTTCCTAATGGAGTACGAGTCCAGGTCCGCTGCTCCTCCATCAGGGGCAGGCTCCGATAACGATCCTCTGGTAGACATGAGCAGCCCGACGCATCTGACCAGGTCAGCGCCTGGGGATGCCGCCGGTCCTGCACTCAGTCCACTGGTGGGCAAAGGTGACGACACCCTGTTTGTACAGATGCCTCACGATCCTGATGAAGGCTGGAGTTTCGGAACCACCGATCAGGGTGCGGGGTACAAGCTGTACGAGAACTTCTGGGGTCTCACCGAGCGGATTACCGAGATCGACTTCTGGGGACTGGCCATGATTTATTCCGGCGGGTGGTTCCAGGGGAACCCCGACAACCTGGTATTCGACATAACCTTCTACTCGGATCCCCCTGATGATCCTTCCCTGCCGCCGACCGAGGTGGTTTGCACCTACACGGATGTGTTGCCGTCGGCGATCATCGAGACCGGCCTGTTATATTCCGGCTTCATGATGTACTTCTTCGATATGGCAGAGCTGGAGTCCGCCTGTGATCTGACTGAAGGCTGGGTTTCGATTCAGAGTAAATCTCCTGGCGAAGGATCCGACTGGCTTCTGTGGGCAAGCGCCAAGACCGGTGATGTCTTCTCCTACCATGAAGGAGCCGCACCGCCTGAAAGGTACTTCGACCAGGCCATGATCTTGACCGGCGGAGGGGCGGGAGGCTGGCTGGTGGTTTCGCCAGAATCCGGCCTAACCTCGCCGCTCGACAGCACGGATGTTGACGTTACCTTCGACGCCACCAATCTGGAGGGCGGAACCTGGTTTGCCGACATCATCATCGACCACAACGCGCCGGGCAAAGGCCAGACCATCGTGCCGGTGCGCCTGCACCTTCTGGGAGCCAACTTCGTCATGACTCCGGAGAGCCTGGTTGTCGACATGGACGAGGGTCAGATGGTGGACGAGCACCTCTACATCAGCAACCCGGGTGCAGAGGGTGATCTGATCTTCTCCATGACCGATCCAGCGGATTGGCTCTCCGAGCATCCTGATGCCGGAGCCGTAATGCCGGATATGGAGGAGGACGTCATCGTCAGGGTAGACGGAACCAACATGATTGCCGGTCATTACTACACCGAGATCACCATCACCACCAACGACTTCGACAACCTGGAGGTCATCGTTCCGGTTCACGTCAACGTTGGTCCCGATCCGGATATAGACGTTGCGCCCAGCTATGCAGCGGGTGTCATTCCCGGATGTCAGTACTCCGTGCCGATGAAGATTAGCAACTTAGGTGGAGGACATCTGGCATTTAACGTCTCGATCGCGCAGACTCCTCCCATGTTCACCACCGGAAGGACAGGTGTCCACGACGCGCTGGAGGCCCTCAGACAGGTGGGAAGTGCCGATCCGGATATGACTCCGGAAGGCGCTTACAGAACCGTTGGCGCTGAGAGGTCGACCATCCAGCGTTCAAGCGGCGTCTCGGATGGACTGCTCCTGCTGGCCAACGCTGGCAAGACGGCAGACATCCTTCTGGTGGACGACGACGGAGGACTTCCCGGCGGCAGCTACTATGACGTCGAGCTGATCTATACGGCGGCTCTGGATGCAGGCGGCTACGTCTACGACTACTACGTGGTCGACTGGACCGATCCGCTGTCTGACGGACCAGACCTCACTACTATGCAGGCTTACCAGGCAGTGATCTGGTTCTGCGGAGAGACCTGGGGTTACTACGGCGCAGACGTGTTGACCCCCAACGACGAGGCCAACCTGGGAGCTTATTTAAGCGGCGGAGGAAATCTCTTCCTGTCAGCGCAGGATTGGCTCTGGGCCAGCTATCCCAGTGCCGGAAGCTTCTCACCGGGTACTTTCCCTTACGATTATCTGCATCTGGCATCGGCCAATCAGGACGTGATCAACGATCCGTACACCTGCACCGGTCTTCCGGGATCGGTTGCCGAGGGTATGAGTTTCGAGACCCTGAGGTTCACCGATAACCCGGACGTGCCTCTGTGGACCGACTACCTGACTACCCAGTCAACGGCCGCGGTGGACGTGTTTGACGCCGCTGGTGGTGTGTCGGCCATTCAGTACGATTCCGGCACCTGGCGGGCGGTCTTTACCGCCACTGCCTTCCCGGGTCTGGTCGACGGCGCCTCGCGCAGCACCAAGGCCGAGTTGATGGCCAGCATCGTGGATTGGCTCATGGGTGCCGGCTGTCCGTTCAGCGTGACTCCGGAGTCCGGCGTGATCGATCCCGAGAGCTTCGGGTATCTGGCCCTGACCTTCGACGGAGACGCGTTCGAGGAGTGCGTGGACGAGACGTTAGCCTGCTACTTAGTGATTACGTCCAACGATCCGGACGAGCCCCAGGTGACGGTCGAGGTGAGCATGTATCCCGGCAGGGGAGACGTGTTCGATCCCTTCTGTCTGATTGAGTTGGGAGACTTGGTCTTCCTGGTCAACTACGTGTTGAAGGACGGTCCCGCTCCTGATCCTCTCTGCATGGGTGACTGCGATCCGACTCACGACGGAGTGGTGGATAATTCAGACGTGGTGTATCTAAAAAACTTCCTCTATAAGCATGACATGCCGCCCCTGGCAACCCCGAAGATGCACCAGCCTGGCACCATCAAGCAGTTGAGTCCGCAGACTCCTGCACCGACACCAAGGAAACTGAAATAACTTTCTGACCTCGATATAGAGGGTTAGAAAAGTTCAAGAGCCCCCCGTACGGGGGGCTTTTGTTTTATTAGGGAAATTCGGGTTGGTGAGCGGAGAATCGTTGCCGCAGAAGAACTGTCCCTGATCTGTTGGCTACGGACAGCATGCCTGTAGCATTCAATCACCGACAACTGATAGGGCGTCCCAAGGCGGTCGCTACTTAATCTCCAGCGTCATCGGATCACGAAGGGGTAGGATGGTAATCTCACCGAAATCGGAAAAGCGTTCGTCGTGTTTATCCGACCCTTTCTGCACAGCCTCTGGGTCACCCACGACCAAAAACACCAGTTTACTCGGATGCAGGTATTTCTTTGCGGCAGCCAGAACGGCATCCGGGGTTACCGCTTCCATGTTCTTGGCATAATTCTGCCAGTAATCATCCGGCCGACCGGTGTAATCGTCACCCGCGAAAGTGTTGACGATTCTGTTCTTGCTGCTGAAAGGATTGACTAAGTTGCTGATGAAGCTGGCCTTGGAATTCTCCACGATCTCCGCTTCGCATTTCTCGGTGCGGATGCGCTCAATCTCATCGACAATGAGCCTGGTGCCGAACGCCCCGGTGGCGTGCTTGGTCTGGAACCACGCCCGGAAAGTGCCGGGGTACAAGACTGGACGCTCGAAGGTGCTGCCGGTGCTGTAAGCTAAGCCCTCGTCAGAACGCACCCTGCGGGTGATCCGTGAAGTGAACCCGCCGCCGCCGAGAATGTCGTTCATCACTATCAGGGCATACTCATCCGGCATGTCCCGCTTGACGCCCATGTGCCCCACGCGGATGCGCGACTGGTTGACGTCTTCCTTCTTGATCATGTATATCCCGGGCTTCGGATCGGGGATCTGGTCGGGTATGGTTGGGAGACTCAGCTGCTCACTCGGCCATCCGGTGAGCATGTTATCCAGCTTGGCCAGGATTTCGTCGCTCTTGAAATCCCCGGAAACGGCAAGAATGAAGTTTTGCGGGAAGAAATATCTCTTATGGAAAGCGATCATATCTTCCCGGGTGATCGAGTTGACCGACTGTTCCGTGCGGCGGTAGGGAATGGTGCAGGGGTGGTCGCCGTACATCAAAAACTGCCACTCGCGGGCTTCGATGTCGGAGGTAGAGGCGTTGCGTTGCTCCATCTCCGAGAGGACGTCCGCGCGGTAGCGATCAGTGGCTTCGGAATCGAAGACCGGAGAGCGCAGGACCTTCTTTAGCAACTCCAAACCCTCGTCTATGTCTTTCGACAGGCAAAAGAGGCTTACCGTACCCCTGGACCCACCGATATTGACCGAGATTTCTCCGGCCAGGTAGGCCAGCCGCTCGTCGAGCTCTTTAACGCTCATCCCCTCAACCCCGCCGTTGCGCATCAGGTAGCCGGTCAGGTCCGCCAGTCCCGTTTTTTCCACCGGTTCGTACATCGAACCTGTGCGAACCAGGATTGTCAAATCGAATGTGGGAACTTCCGGATTCTCCGCCAGGTAGACGGCAGCGCCGCATTTCAAGATATGCCGGTAATCATCCGGCTTGGGCGACTGGTATTTCAACTCCTTGAATTTTAGTTTGTCGGGATGATCCACGATTTTACCCGCCAGTGCCAAAGAGACGGAAAACAGCAGGGCGGCCGACGCCAGGATTATCACCAGCGCCACCGACCGGCCAAACGGCAAAAGGGATAACCTACTCATGTTCGTTTCTCCTTTGGGTTTGCGCCTCACTTTTCCTCGGCTTTTTTGAGTTCTTCGAGACGTTCGTTGGCGATTTTGAGCAATTCCTCCATCTGCGCTTTCTCTTTGGGATCTTCAACTTTATCCATCCCCATGGAAAACATGCCCATCATCTGCTCCAGCCGGGCGACGTCCTTTGCCGACTTAATCATCTGCATGGTTTGGACGAACCGCGGATCGTCACCCTCTCCGGCCTCACCCTCCGGGCCGGCTTTGCTGTTGATGACCATAACGTTCCGCTGATCATTGGCGAAATACTCATTCGCCACGCGCTGGACGTCCTGGGCAGTCACCAGATCGCACATCTTGGGGTTGTTGTTGGCCTCGGTCCAGTCGCCCAAAGCGGCATTCTGGCCCAGATAGAAGAGGATGCCGATTCCGGACATGATGTCCATGAAGCGGATCTTCTGCACCCGCAACTGGTTTTTTACCTTCTGCAATTCCTCTTCGGGCACCGGGTCAGTTTTCAAATCTTCGATGACTTCATACATCGCCTGTTCCAATTGTTCGGCCCGCACACCGGAGATACCCTCGGCAGTTATCTGGAACGCTCCGGCGTACTTCTTGGAATCCTGAGTGGCGTCGACCGCCAGGCCGCCGCCGCCGAACATGCGCCCGCGGCGGCCGGCGGTGCTCTTGGCGATACTCTTTTCCTCCACCAGCTTCTTGAATAACCGTCCGGTCTTGCCGCTCATGATCCCGGCCAACACTTCCAGCGGATAACTATCCGTATGCTTCCAGGCCACGGTATGGTAGCAGATCTCGGTCTTGGCGTTGCTCTCCGCCTCGGCGATCAAGCGTTTCTCTCCGTATTGCCTTTCCTCAAGGGTTATCACGTCGGGCGGTTCGGTCTGGCCGCGTGGAATGCGCTCGAAGTAATCCTTGACCAGTTTAATCATCTTATCCGGTTCAAGATCACCGACTAAGATCATGGTCAGGTTGTTTGGCGCGTAATAGGTATCATAATACTGGTTGGCCTGCTCGCGAGTGATATTCTCCACGTCGGAGGGCCAGCCGAGGACGTGCCACTGGTAGGGCGACGATTTCCAGAACATGGCCTGGAATTCCTCCTCGATTAAGCCGGTGGGCGTGGCTTCCAAAGTCATGCGGCGTTCCTCGCGCACCACGTCCCGTTCGGAGTAAAACTCCCGGAACACCGGATTGTTGAAGCGGTCGGACTCCAGCCACATATAGAGCTCGATTTTGTTTTTGGGCAGGCGGATGAAATATCCGGTCATGTCTTCGGAGGTGAAAGCATTCAAAAAGAATCCCCCATGCTTGGTGTACAACTCGTCCAGCTGGTCTTTGACGATCAACTGGCGTTGTTCGAGGATCAGGCTGTCAAAGACGGCTTCGATTTCCCGGTAGCGCGCGGTCTTGGCTTCCGGATCGTGCATGTCTTCGATCTCCCCGCGACGGAGCTTTTCGCGCATGATCCGCTCCTCAGCCCGCATCAATTCTTTGAGCGAGTCCAACTGCGCCATGATCTGTCGATCGCGCTCGATATCTTTGGTCCCGATGGTTTCGGTCCCCTTGAACATCATGTGTTCGAAGAGATGGGAGATGCCGGTAATACCGGTGGCCTCGTTGGCCGAACCGACCCGGGCGAAAATCGAGGCCATGATTGTCGGAGACTCATGCCGCTCAACCATCAGAACCTGCATGCCGTTGTCGAGCCAGTACTCCTTAGCATCAATGTTCTGGCCGGCCGCCGGAATGGCGGCAGCGAGTATCACCACCGCACAGACGAAGGCCGCATACGTTATGCATCTGTTCATGAAAGGCTCCTTCTATGATTTTGGATTTAACCGATCATTCTGCCTGGCATTTCCTTCCTGCTTTCATTAGATACGGAGATAATCTATTGAAGCGTGAAAGTCAAGCCGATTCTCTGTTTTTGAACCCGGGGTCTTGTCTGCGGCGGCCATAGGGGATCGAAATGAGGATTACTGAAATACGGGTAAGCGTTTGCAGCCAGAGAATTCGTTCCAGGGACGTTGGGATGGCACGCCGACGATTGGAACCATCAGGAAGGCTGAGGAAGCAGGAACTCGAGCTTGAATCCCCCGTCGAGTTTCCTGATCTTCTGCAGGTTCTCTTTTTTGCCTCTTATCCGCAGGCTGATCCCCCCATTCTCAAATCTGCTCTCCATGACCACGCCCATCTTGTAGACTAAAGGGAGCAGATCCGAGTTGCCTTTCTCCAGAAACAGCCGGGCCTCGACCCAGTCTTCCTTGGTGAATTCGGCGATTCTCTCGGCCAGACCTGAGATTCCGATCCCCTCTTGGGCGGAGACGAATATTCCATCGTCCTTTCGCTCGGAATGGGGGGGAAGGCTGAAAGGATACCTTCCGCCGAGTTTGTCGATCTTGTTGTAGACCACCAGGGTGGGCTTTTCCAGCGAGCCGAGTTCGGAGAGAACCTCGTTCACCTTGGCTATGTGCTGGTGAAACTCTGGATGACTAACGTCTGCGACGTGAAGGAGAAGATCGGCCAGCCTCACCTCGTCCAAGGTGGACTTGAAGGAGGCCACCAGATGATGGGGGAGCTTACGGATGAACCCGATCGTATCGGTGACAACGATCTTAACACCCTCCGGGGGCTTTCCGTTCTTGGCAATCCTCAGAAGCCGGGTGGTGGAATCGAGAGTGGCAAAGAGCTTCTCCTCCACGAATACCGAAGAGGAGGTGAGTTGGTTGAAGAGGGTGGATTTCCCCACGTTGGTGTAACCAATCAGCGTGACCTTGAAGATATCCTTCCTTTTCCTCCGCTGTACCTTTCTTTCCCGGTCTATCTTCAACAGCCCCTTTTCCAACTCCTGGATCTTTCTGTTTACCCTTCTTCGATCCACCTCTAACTGGGTCTCACCCGGCCCCTTGGTACCTATTCCTCCCTCCTGACGGGAGAGGTGAGTCCAGCCCCGGGTCAGCCTGGGGAGAAGGTACTTAAGCTGGGCCAATTCCACCTGTACCTTGGCTTCCTTGGATTTGGCCCTTTTGGCGAAGATGTCTAAGATCAGCCAGCTCCGGTCAATTACCTTCGTATCGAGGGTTTTCTCAAGATTGTGCACCTGGGCCGGGGTGAGATCATCGTCGAAGATGATGATGTTTGCCCCCAGTCTTGAAGAGAGGTTCTTTATCTCTTGGGTCTTCCCTTTTCCGATAAAGAAGGTAGGATTGAGCTTCTGACGCTCCTGGACCACGGTCTCCAAGACCTCTCCCCCCGCTGTCTCGGTCAGAAGCGCCAGTTCCTGTAAGGATTCCTCGACGGCGAATCTGCTCGCCGAGGGTAGTTTCACCCCTACCAGGATGGCTTTCTCTTTTACCCTTAGTTTGGTTACCTCGAACAATTTTCCTTTTCAGTTTTAAGTTACCTCTCTATAATATTATACATCCAAAATGGCAGGAAGTTTAGCGAAAATCGGGAGAAAACGCTGCTGGTGGCCCGGCTTTGGGTCTCTCGGTACCCCGGCGATCGAATTTGTCTCTCAATCCCAAGCAAATCGGCATTTTCGTTACTGAAATTCCAAACTTATTCTTGCCTGGGGGGAAGTGAGTGCGTATATTGAAAGTTCGGCCTTTCTTGCGAGGAGAGACTCAAGTTGGGTGAGAATTACATCAGAATCAAGGGCGCCAGGGAGCACAACTTAAAAAACATCGATCTGAAGATCCCCCGGGACAAGCTGGTGGTGATCACCGGGCTGTCCGGCTCTGGCAAATCCTCACTTGCTTTCGACACCATCTACGCCGAGGGGCAGAGACGGTACGTGGAATCGCTCTCCGCCTACGCGCGACAGTTTTTAGGCATAATGGAGAAGCCGGATGTTGACTTCATCGAGGGTCTCTCTCCGGCAGTATCCATCGAACAGAGAAGCTCGTCTAAGAACCCTCGTTCCACCGTGGGGACGGTGACCGAGATCTACGATTATCTCAGGCTTTTGTATGCCAGGGTGGGTACTCCCTATTGTTACAACTGCGGCAGAAAGATCTCTCAGCAGACGGTACAGCAGATTGTGGATTCGGTGCTTTCCCTCCCCCGCGGAAGGAGAATTCAGATCCTGGCACCCCTGGTAAAGGGAAGAAAAGGCGAGTATAAGGAGGTGTTTGATCAGATCAGGAAGGAGGGGTTCGTCCGCGCGCGGGTGGACGGGAAGATCACTGAGTTAGAGGGCGAGATCAAGTTAGAGAAGTACAAGAAGCACAATATCGAGGTGGTGGTGGACCGGCTGGTGGTGAAGAAAAGAATCGCCAAACGCCTGGCGGACTCGCTGGAGATCGCCCTGAAGCTCGGTTCCGGGATGGTGATAATCGACGTGGTGGGAAAAGAGGAGCTGGTTTTTTCAGAACGTTACGCCTGTGTGCACTGCGGGATAAGCTACGAGGAGCTTTCTCCCAGAATGTTCTCCTTCAACAGCCCTTATGGCGCCTGCCCAGTGTGCGGTGGGCTGGGAACCAAGATGGAGATCGATCCTGACCTGGTGGTCCCGGATAAGAGCATCTCCATCGCCCACGGCGCCATAGTCTCCTGGGGAGACCCCGTCGGCAGTTGGTATTATCACAAGCTCAAAAGCTTAGCGGAGCACTACAAGTTTAGCCTGTATGTCCCCTTCGCGAAATTGAGTGGGCAGGTGAGGGATGTGGTACTCCACGGCACCGGCGAGAAGGAACTGCGCTTCCGCTGGGAGAACGATGAAGGGAGAGGAGAGTACTACGGGAGCTTTGAAGGGGTGATTCCCAACTTAGAGAGGCGCTACCGCCAGACCCAGTCTGGAGCGGTGCGGGAATGGATCGAGAGATTCATGCGAATCCTTCCCTGTCCGGACTGCGACGGAACAAGACTGAAAAAGGAAAGCCTCTCGGTGAAGGTGGGGGAGCTGAACATAGCTGAGCTGGCCGCCTTGTCGGTGAAGGCGGCGGGTAAATTCTTCTCCAGATTGAAACTCTCCCCCAGGGAACGGCAGATAGCAAAACAGGTCTTAAAGGAAGTAAAAGAAAGACTGGGTTTCTTGACGGACGTGGGGTTGGATTACCTCAGTCTGAACCGCACCGCGGCATCACTTTCCGGCGGAGAGGCGCAGAGGATCAGGTTGGCCACCCAGATAGGCTCCAGGCTGGTAGGAGTTCTTTACATCCTGGATGAGCCTTCGGTGGGACTTCATCAGAGAGACAACAAAAGACTTCTGAACACGCTTCTTGGCCTTAAGGATCTGGGCAATACGGTTATGGTGGTGGAGCACGACCGGGAGACCATCGAGACTGCGGATCACGTGATAGATCTGGGGCCGGGCGCGGGAAAAGAAGGGGGATGGGTAGTGGCGCAGGGAACCCCGCAAAGCATAAAACGAAACAGAAAGTCCATCACCGGCGCCTATCTCTCTGGTAGGCTGTCCATTCAGGTTCCCAAGAAGGTAAGGAATGGAAACGGAGATTCCTTGAGTGTCATAGGGGCGGCGGGGAACAACCTTAAGAATATCCGGGTGGATTTCCCGCTGGGGGTGTTTATCTGTGTGACCGGAGTCTCCGGCTCGGGAAAATCGACCCTGGTCAACGAAACCCTCTACCGGATTTTAGCCCGGCATTTCTACCAGTCCAAGATCGCTCCCTTGGAATATGAAAGGATCGTCGGTCTGGACAATATCGATAAGGTGATCGACATCGATCAGTCTCCCATCGGTCGGACTCCCCGCTCCAATCCCGCCACCTACACCGGAGTCTTTACCCCCATCCGCGAGCTTTTTGCCCTGCTTCCCGAGGCCAAAGTCCGGGGGTACAGACCGGGGAGATTCAGCTTCAACGTGCATGGGGGGAGATGCGAGGCCTGTGAAGGGGACGGCATAATCAAAATCGAGATGCATTTTCTTCCCGATGTGTACGTTCCCTGTGAGGTCTGCAAAAGCAAGAGATACAACCGGGAGACCCTGGAGATCAAGTTTAAAGGGAAAAGCATCGCCGAGGTTCTGGATATGACGGTGGAGGAGGCCTTAGAGTTCTTCGCCAGCCTCCCCAAGATCAAAAGAAAACTCAAGACCTTAAAAGAGGTGGGATTGGGATACATTCATCTGGGCCAGCCCGCTACTACCCTCTCAGGGGGAGAGGCCCAGAGGGTCAAGCTCTCCACCGAGCTTTCCAAGGTCTCCACCGGCAGGACCTTCTACATCTTAGATGAACCCACCACCGGCCTTCACTTCGAGGACGTTAAGATGCTTCTCGGTGTTCTGAATAAGTTGGTGGAGGTGGGGAACACGGTGGTGGTGATTGAGCATAATCTGGACGTGATCAAGACCGCCGACTACATTATAGATTTGGGACCGGAGGGCGGCGATGATGGCGGCAAGGTGGTCGCCGCCGGAGTGCCGGAAGAGGTGGCGAAGGTCTCCAAGTCGTATACCGGCCGGTTCTTAAAGAAGATCTTCTCGGCATCCTGAGAGTGATCTGTGGAATGCAGCTCAAGGACGCAATTTTAAGGTGTCTGTGTGCGTTTTTTCTAATAGTCAAAAATACGAGAGCAAAAGAACAAACCATCCGAGGTAACAGATCATGTCAGAACCAAAAAAAACTCCCTTCCACGACATACACGTGAAGAATAAAGCGAAAATGGTCGAATTCGCAGACTACCTGATGCCGATTCAATTCAGGGGGATAATGGAAGAACATCGAAAGGTGAGATCATCGGTGGGGCTTTTCGACATCACCCACATGGGAGAATTTGAACTGCGGGGAAAGGGTGCCGAGAGCTTCATCCAGAAGATGACCACCAACGACGTCTCGAAACTGGATACTTATCAAGTTCAGTACTCCTGCATGTGTTATGATCACGGCGGCATCGTGGATGATCTGTTGGTTTATCGTCTACCAGATCATTTCCTTCTGGTGGTCAACGGCGCCTGCCTGGAGAAGGATTTCCGGTGGCTTTCCGGCCACCTCTCAGGCGACGTGGAGTTGAAGGATGTGAGTGAACAGACCGCTCTTCTGGCCTTGCAGGGTCCGAAAGCAGAGGATGTGTTGAGGAAACTGACGGATGAGGATCTGTCTGATGTGAGATTCTACTGGGCAACCTGGGGAGAGGTGAACGGGATCGAGATGCTCTTTTCCAGAACCGGTTACACCGGTGAGGACGGATTCGAGTTGTATCTCTCACCCGATCATGCGGAGAACATATGGAACGCACTGATGCAGGCGGGGGCGGAATTCGACATTAAGCCGATAGGTTTGGGCGCGCGCGATTCCTTGAGATTGGAAATGAAATATGTGCTTTACGGTAATGACATCGATCAGACCACCAACCCGCTGGAGGCCGGGCTGGGATGGATCGTAAAACCGGACAAGGGCGATTTTGTGGGAAAGGAGCCGATACTAAAACTGAAGGAGGAGGGGTTAAAGCGCAAACTGGTCGCCTTCGAGCTCAAAGACCAGGCTTTCCCGCGTCCTCATTACGAGATAGAAAAAGACAGCAAGAAGATAGGCCAGGTGACCAGCGGTACATTTTCTCCCTCTCTGAACAAGGGGATCGGGTTAGGCTATGTTCCTATCGAGCATTCGAAGGTAGATACTGAGTTCGACATTCTGATTCGTGGCAAAGCACACAGAGCGGTTGTGGTCAAGCCACCTTTCTACAGAGATTTTACACATAAATGAGGACGCAGCAGAGTTGAACGCTTCACTCCCACATGAATAAGAAAAACATATATCGAATCCTCGACGCTAACCTCAATCGCGCCCGTGAGGGAATCAGGGTGACAGAAGAAGTGGCTAGGCTCTATTTTGACGATGCCGAGTTGTCATCGAAGTTCAAAAGACTCCGCCACGAGCTAACCAGTGTTGCCAGAAAGAACTTCGATCAAACGAAACTACTGACTTTCCGTGACAGCGAGAAGGATGTGGGCGCGGACAGCATGGGAAACCTGGAGAAGAAACGAACCGATCTTTCCTCGATCGTCCAGGCGAATCTTAGAAGATCGCAGGAAGCCACGAGAGTGTTAGAGGAATTCGGGAAGCTGATCAATCCCGATTCTGCCAAAGCCTTCAAGAGGATTCGATTCAAGCTATATACGCTGGAGCAGGAGATGCTGGCCTTGTTGTAAGACCGGGACATTCGTCCGAAAGTCCCCCTGACCGGGGACGTATTGGACCCAAGGCAACTGCAACCGCACATCCTCCATCACAGGAGTAGGTCGCTATGGTCGAAGATGCGGTGGCACGAATTCTATTTTGAGACGGCGACCTCCAGCCTGCGGCTGTCGCGATCTACTGCACTCACCTTCACCAACCTCGCATCACCCGTAAATCTCAAGACCGAAGCAGGCGTGTCGATACTGTTTCCTATTGTGCTCCAAATCAGCACTTTGTCATCGTTGTTCAGCATCTCCATGTCGGCCGATAGCAGATTAGGTTCAACTGTACCACTGAACACAAAATGAAGGCCACCCACCGAGCTTGGACAGTCCACAGAAATGGTATCGTCATGAAAGATGATCCAGGCAGTGTCAGAGGATGGAGTTGGATCAGCAATGGCGTCGTGCAGGATGATCCGCATCAGGTAAACCAGATCCGATAGTGTCAGAGTTTCACCGTCGGGGTTGACATCGGTAGCGCAGATCTGATAGGCCACGTCATCAGTGAATATCGAGGTGTCATGAACGAAAAAGTTGGCGAACAACACTGCGTCCGCTATCTCGTAGGCGATAACATTGCGATTCACGTCTCCGCGGATGCACTGAGCCAAGTCAGGCTGATCCGAATCAGATCGCGTGCACTTTTTGCTCTCGGAACAGGCGAAACCACAACAAACGAAGAGAAAAAGTCCTGTCGCCAAAAGCGTAAACTTTTTCATTTTCTTCCCTTTTTCGCGAAACTAACCAATTGTCCGGTTTCTTGCTTTTCGAAAACTAACATAGCAAATTACAGGAAAAAGTCAAGAAAGAAGTTGGCCTAATGCTCTTGTCGGAGAGAGGATTGTCAGTACGAATGCTTCACTTGGGGCAGCGGGTGGCGGAAATGGATTTCTACGTCAGTCTTCCGAAGTGCTTTGTAGCGATTTAATGGGTGTGAAGTTGCGGCTTTAAGTCGGCGTCTTTTCTTAGCTCCACTTCAGTCCGGATCAGTCCCGATTTCAAGGGGAGGAAGATCCTAAATATGGTCCCCTTTCCCGGTTCACTTTTCAATTCTATCTTTCCGTTGTGCAGGCTGACGATCTTTTTGACCAGGCTCAATCCCAATCCAGTTCCTTTTTCCCTAAGCGTGAAGAAGGGATTGAATATCTTGTCCTGATCCTCTTTTGCTATCCCGCAGCCAGTATCGGAAATCTCCACCATTACCGATGTTTCACCAGATGTTTCTTGTCTCTCACCGATTTGAACGCGAAGCTCTCCTCCACCCGACATGGCCTCTATGGAGTTTTGAATCAGGTTCTGGAAACATTGTTTTAAGAGAAGTCGGTCACCCGCTGTGAGTGCCGGCTTCGTTTCGCTCTCCAAGTTGAAGTCAATGTTCCGCTCTCTCAAAGTTTCCGCTATGGGGGTATAGCATTCCTCGATTATATCCTTGAGATCGACCTTCTCGACCTCCAATTGGAGCGGCTTGGTGAAGGAGAGAAATCGCTGGAGCATGGATTCCATGCTCATGGCCTCGTTTACTATACCGTCAGTTGCCAGATTACGTGAAACCGGGTCCTCTTTTCTTTTCTTCAGCAATTTGCTGAATCCCAGGATAGTACCCATGGAGTTCCGAAGCTCGTGCGCCAGTCCGGACGACATCTCGCCTAAGCTTGCCATTTTATCCCTGAAGGCGACCTGCTCCTCTAATTTCTTAAGTTCCGTTAAGTCGGCCAAAAAGAGCACCACGCCCAGGGTCTTACCTTGATCGTCCTTGACGACTGACGAGCTTATGCTTAAAGGAATGCTCGCGCCGTTTCTCTTTCTCAACTCGATCTCTGGAATGAAGCAGGTTTTTCCTTCATCAGGCACCCCTCCGAGGGCGGAACAGAGAGGACTGGCTTCTCCGAAAACGGCTTCGTAGTGTTTTCCCAGCACCTGCTCCTGCGTGAGCCCAAGCATCCGCTCTGCCGGTTGGTTCATACGGGTGATCTTACCCTCGTCGTCGCACAAGATCATTCCGTTGGTCATGCTCTTGAGGATGTACTCGTTGTAGCTGGCCAAGTCCCTGGCCCTGCGATCAGTCTCCTTACAGAGTTTCTGCAAGGCTTTTTCCTTCTGCTTGAGCTCAGTTATAACTTGCTCGAATATTGCCACTGCTGTGTCCAGTTCCCCCTCTTTTCTTGTCTTGTCTGACGCAGGAATTATCATTTCTTTCTCTGCTTTTTTCACCATCTGCCGGTAGGGGCGCAGCAGATTCCTGATCAAGAGCACGGTGACGAGGGCGGCGATCAAGATCCCGGCGATACGAGCCAGCACGTTCAACCGGGAGACTTTCTCGATTTTCGCAAAGCCAGACACGTCTTTTTCCACCATCACCCAGATTGGATTTTGAGTCCCTTGAGTCTGAAGTGGGAGATAGCAGGAGAGATAAGAATTCCCCGAGTTATCCTGATAGAAGCCAGAGAAGAATTTCCCAGGCTGACGTCTTTCACCCTCAGCTCGAAACAGATTCACTTGCCCCGGCTTGACTCCCCGAAAGATGTGGAGGTCTTGAATCGAGCGGCCCGCCTTAGAAGAGATCAGAGGTTCGCCATCTGAGGATAAGAAGGAGATTCGGTTGACGTCCGATTCGAAAGACAGCTTAGCCAGATTTCCTTTCAGGTCTGACCTGGAACCCCTCTCCCACAGGAGGCTGGCGGATAACGCTGTGCTGGAAAGCTGCCGGCGGATTTGATGCTCTAAGGCCTGCTTGGTCTGATGGAAAAGGTACTCGGTTCCGAAATTAAAAAGAACCAAAAGAAGTATGAAACATACCAGCGAGAAGCGAATCTGCGATTCGTAGTCAAAACGCAAGAAATCCCTGATTTTCAAGTTACCTCCTGATTCTTCAGCGCATTGAACGTTTGATCTTAGACTACTTTTAGATTATCGGTAAAGAGAAGGGGAGGCGTTATCTCGAGACGGGACTATTTGAATGGGCGCACTTACAGGGTCTTAGGTCGCGTACGACGTGAAGAGCTGGACCTGAGACGGACGGGCGAATCTTCGATTTTAGAAGAATGCCCTCAAATAGGCGGAAATTACGGCGTCGCCAACAAAGATGGCGATGACTGCTGCCAAAGCAAGGAATGGACCGAAGGGGATGGTTCGGGTCTTTTTTACCTGTCTTGAGAAGAACAAGGCAACTCCGCCAATTAGAGTGCCGAAGAAGGCAGAAAGGAAAAACACCAAGATTAAGTTCTTCCATCCCAAAAACGCTCCCAGCAACATGGCCAACTTGATGTCTCCTCCCCCCATGCTCTCCTTTTTGAAAAGAGCCTCTCCCAAAACAGCGGCCAGATAGAATATCGCCCCGCCAGCTATCGCTCCTAAGGCCGAATTGAGAACCGATGGCGAGTCGACCAAAAAAGAGAGAAGAAAACCGAGAATGACGCCCGGCAGGGTGAGGACGTCCGGAATGATCCTGTGTTTTAAGTCGATGAAAAAAGTCAAGATCATGAGAAGGATCAGAATGCCTCTGGCTGCGAAGTCCCAGGTCAGCCCGAAACGCAGGTAGGCTATCACCAGCAGGGCGGCGGTGACGAGCTCCACCAGGGGATACTGCAAAGAGATATTAGCTTGGCAGGCTCTGCATTTGCCCTTTAGGATGATGTAGCTTAAGACCGGGACATTGTCATAGAAACGTATCTTTGTCCCGCACCTTGGACAGTAAGAGCCGGGGAAGAGTATGGATTTCTTGTTGGGGATCCTGTAGATGCAAACGTTCAAAAAACTCCCCACAGCCAGGCCGATCAGTGAGATCAAAACTATGATTATCGTATTCATTTTTCTATGCCTGAGTTGGTTACAGTTCAACTATTGGCAGCTTCTTCTTGCGCGCAGGTTTCTTGAGCATCTGTCCGATTAGATTGTTCTTCTCGATGTATCTGATCTGCTTTCTCAGATGCTTGCTCCAGTGTCTATTGAGAGTTAAGAACCCTAAAGAGATATCTTGCTTTCGAAACCGTAACTCTTCTCCCGAGCCGATTCTCTCGATTGCCCTGATGATTAGCTCTGTCCCGCGCTGCGTTAGTTGCATGTCTATGGAGCTGACAGTGTCGCCATTTTCAATTATCGGTCTTTCTTGAGCCAATATGCTCCCGCCATCGATTATTTTAGTCAGTTTGTGTATGGTAACGCCGACATTGTGCGGGTCCCAGTTTATCAGCGCTCTCTCGGTACAGTAAGTCCCACGATAATAGGGAGACAGTCCCCGGTGCAGATTTAAGGCCAAAGCCGAGGTCTCCAAAATATGGTCCTTGACGATGGATGTTCCGTGATCCAAAATCAGATCAGGTCGTTCTTTCTTCAATCGCTCATAGACACTCTGCGAGTTGATCTGGTCAACTCTGAGAACGGGTATCTCGGGATCGATCGATTTCCACTTGTCACCGAAGTATTTGTCATAATCGGAGGCATACGTTTTCCGATTAAACCTCATCGACACTTGGTTTCTTAAGGCCTCTACCAGACCGGGAATGCCGCTGGAGTTCACTTTTGCGGCCAGCCGTCTCTTGAAAGACGGAGATTCAACGACCACCAGGGATACCTTGTGTCTTTCGTGGATTCTGTTGACAAAATAGACGAAGGCAGGATCTGATCTGATTAAACAAACGATCTTCGGCATTCTTACAACCCCCTTGTCATCGAATCCCCTGAAGTATCACGTCAAAGACTGGGCATCCAGACATCTCGGAATGATCGGTGTATAAGTCATCTCTACCACAGTTTTGGCTCCTTGATCCTTAAGGCGACGAAAAAACAAGCCGATTCCCCCAGAATTAGCCAGACGCGCAAGACCAGGGAGATGAGGATCGCAACCGGGAGGGGTATGAACGAGCCCAATAGATAGCTGATGATTCCCTCTCTGACTCCCAATCCGGCCGGAACAAAAAAGCTGACCGTTCCCGATATCACCGAAATGGCGAAGATGCCGCACAGTATGACCGTTTGCGAAATGTCGAAATGATAAAACGAATTTGCCAGCAGATGCAGCGCTATCCCGAAAACTACCCAGTTGGCTACAAAGATCAGAATAATCTTGCTCACTTCGCCCAACCCACCCCGTACTGTGACGCCCTGCGGAATCAATCCCTTCCTGAATCTGTTGCCGACTAAAGCTAAGGTCCTCAACAGGCGATTCAAGACCCTGGGAGAGAGAATAATCAGAATGAAAGCTGTAAATCCCGAAAGCAGAAGCGAAACTTCAATGACTGAGAACCCGCCCCAAAAGAAGAGTGACGATATGAAAGCCAGGAGTCCCACTAAGCTGCTGATTCCAAAGAGCAGGAGTATGCTTAAAAGGGTGACGCTCCTGGGGATTTCTGCTTTCCCGGACAGATACATCTGGCCAAGGTAGGGCCACACCTTTCCCGGAAGATATTTTCCCAGGGCGGAGACGAACATTACCTTGAAACACTGCTGGAAGGGCAACCGGGCTCCAAACAACAGCAGCACCCTCTTCCAGGCAAAAGAGGAGATGGCCAGATTGGCGATGAGGAGGGGGAATGAAAGGACCACGAGCCCTGGCTTTAGGCTCCACTGAAAAGAACTCAGCTCTCCCAGGTTGCGATGAAGAACTTTGCCCAGAAAGAAGAAACAGGCAAGAATGATCAAAATTGCCGCAGTCTTTTTCAGGAAAGTGAATTTTCCGCCTTGCCCCCAGGCCTGAGTCACCTCATCCTTTCCGGAGTGCGGAGATTCGTCGTCGTGAACTTTAGGAGGATAGATCTGTTCCGGCAGGCTAACTTTCATACTGAGCCTCTCTTACGCATCGATTTCAATCTCCTGTGGATAGCAGAACCAAGTGGAGTCTGTGCCAGACTTAAAGCGGTTTTGAAGAGGAAAGGTCGAATCGAGCCGAAATCCTTGTGAAAATTAAAGAGCTCCTCCCTGGCGGCTCCCCATTTTTCTTTGAAACGAATCAGCGAGACCAGCTTCTTATCCGAGCCGAAGAAGTCGAAATTTGAATTATCCCTCTCCTTAGCGATTCCGATGGCGCGATGAAACAGCAGGTCGTTTGGCCTTAGATGCAGGTATTCCGTGGCTGACCCGCCGTGGAAATAGTGAGCAGTATCCTCAGAGTAAATTATTACCGCGCTGGCTATCGGCTGGCCCCGGTATTTTACAAAAA
>CBDUQU010000005.1:0-42844 GCA_965369445.1 uncultured bacterium
GGTGCGTTACCAGCTCCTTTATGGTTCCCTCTCCAAATTCACCGTAGAGATAGGAAACCGCCAAAAAGCTCTCGGTATATGCCAGTTGAGCCTTACTCTCCTTGAAGGCATTGACCGACTCTATCTGGGACAGGGGTAAGATTGAGCCGGTCAAAACCGCGCGCGCCACGGCTACGTCCTGCCCAATTCTCCACTCTTGAGAATGATACATGGCAAACCCCTCATCCAACCATCGGGGGACTCTTCCCTCCCCGGAGAGCTTTCCGATGAATATGTGGGCCAGCTCGTGCGCGACCACCTGAAAGAATGGACGATAGTACTTAAACTGCAGGGGCGATTTCAAGATGATCAGATTGCGGCCCGGAATGGCGCAGGCCACCCCCCAGTCAGGGAACTTATTCCCGACCATCGCGACAAACTCCTCCTCGCTATCCACCACGTAAACGCTGACCACGTCGGTCAGGGAGTCGTCCAGGAAGTCGGAGATTCTCTGATAGGATGATTCCAGTATGGTCTCTACTTCGGAGGCAATGTTCCGGTCGTGGGCGTGGATTTCAAAACGTGTAGGAGCTGGTATGGTCTGTGAGAAAGCAAGCTGGGGAAACAAGACGAAAACAAGAATGAGAATGCTGACTATTAAGCTTAAGACCTTCATGCATCTCTTGAACTGAGCTTTCCTATGATCCGTTTGAAGAATCCAATCGGCAGGTACCCATCTGCACCTGGTCATTTCTTCTTCTTCTTTTTGAACAAGTCGTTTAGCAGATCCGCTGCCTTATCTTTCAACTGCTCCTTTATCTCTTCCTTTTTCTCGTCCACTTTGCCTCGCAGTTTTGCTCTAAGTCTCTCCTGCGCCTTGGAGGTATCCAGGGAGAACCTCGGGCTCTTCGCGGTACCTCTTATCTCAATGTCGAGAACCACTCTTCCCTGTTCGTTCTTGAGATAATCCGAAATATCACCCAGGGCGTCGAATCTCAAGGAGAGTTCGGGCGAGAGAACGGCGGCTAATTGGTAATCCAAGGTTCCGTCCAGCCCCACGGACCCGACCAGATCAAAATCGCCGTCTTTTGTGGCGGCGGAAAGAGCGTCGAACCACACCCGTCCATCTTCAACTCTGAAGGAATTCGTGAGGGTTTTGATGTCCTGCTCCCTGATGCTTTCGACGTGCAGGAAGGACGCTAAACTGTCCAGGAGTCCCCATCCAACCAACTTCCCGTCGGCAAAAGTGACCTTTCCGTTGGCCAGAAGAGATCTTTGAATGTCTTCCACTCGATTGCCTCGTCCTGAGAAGGTCGCTTCGAAATTCAGCTTGCCGAACAGATGATCGTCAAACCCGGTGAATCTCGACAGGAAATCGTTTGCCTCAATCTGGTTGGCGGTTAAATTCAGGTCGAATTCCAGATGCTCAATATCGTTCAGATCGCTGATTAGTTCGCCTTCTACTGACCCCGAGTAAACATTCGCCCTGATGTTATCCAATTTCAGCACGCCGTCGGTGATGTCCAGGTCGGCGGAGAGATCAGTATATTTTGTTTCCCTGAAGATGGCTCTTTGAATGAAGATCTGCCCCCTGGCATTTATGTCCGGCAGGAGGATGGTGTCTTGTTCTGGGGCTTTCTCCTCGGCTGCAGCCTCCTCGGAAACCGGAAGAATCTCGTCCAAATCCAGGAAGGGAGAATCCAGGCTGAAACTGAAGAGAGGCTTTCCCTCCTCAGCAGACAGCAAATAAGGAATCGCCCTGTAGGCCTTTCCCTGAAGGGTCAAGGATGATTTGCCTAAAGAGAGACTCAATTCCGGGATATCAATATCTGATCCTTTAAAAGTCATGGTGGCATCCAGATTTCTGACTGGAACCCCCAAAACGGGGGTTGTCACCTCCACCTTCTTTAGATCAACCCGCCCAGAGAAGTTCATTTTTTCCGACTGCTTGATCTTGCCGTAAGCCTTGATGTTTATCTCCGCATGTCCCGCGAAATTGGTTTTTTCAGGGAGGGAAACGAATTCGCTCAAGACAGCAAGGTTTAAGTTGGTTTTCAACTGGGAGGTGAGGCTGGGATCGGAGAAATTCTCCACCACCAGCTTGAGCTCCATGGGGGCTTCCCCCAACCTGGCGTCGGATGAAAAGAAGCTCAAGCTGCGGTTGTTGAAATTTATCTCGCCGTAAGGCATATGGAGCGGTTTAGGCACGGTGGCAAAATCGATTCTTGCATTCTGCAAGGTTATCTTCCCCTCTATCTGCAGAGGTGGTTCCCCTTGAGTCGCTCCTCTGACGGACGCCCGCAGCGCTAAGTTACCTGAGGTCTCAAGCAGGCTGAGCGGGGAGGATTCCTCTTTAGGCAGTGAGGCGAGTAGGTCCTCCAGTGAGATCTTGTCAGATTCAACTGTTAAATTCAGAACCGGAGTGGTGCTCACCTTTTCCACTCTCCCCTTCACCTCCAGCTCTATCTCTGCGATGCCGATTTTGAGTAAATTCACGTCCAGGTAATCACCGGGCATGTTCAGACTGATATCATGCTCCAACGACAAGGTTAGCGGGGGGAGTGTCCCTTGGTAGTCGGGAAGATTCAGTTCGACCCTCTCCACCTTTATTTCACCGGTGATCTTTGCGTTTTCCATCTTGTCATCCAGTGAAAGTCTGGCGCTCTGGTCAAACTGATGCAGGACTATCTCCTTTTTGTCCTGACTATCCAGATAGAGGATTGTTCCATTCTTTATCTGAAGTCGATCAAAGGTTGCGGGTATGGTGATGGCTCCGCCTTCGCTCTCGATCAGATCCCCGAAGTTGGAGATCCCCTTCTCCTTCTTTTCCAAATTTATCTCCGGACTCTCCAGGATCAGCTTTTTGATCTCTATTCTCTTGCGCAGAAGAGGAAAGAACTTGACCCGGATGGATAGTTGATCGAACCTAAAGAGTTCCTCATGGGCAAACCCGGGAGGGTTCAAGACTCTCATCCCCTTGACGTCCACACCCAGGCCTCCCCAGATGGAGACGGTGACATCGTCGATTTCTACCTGTCTTTTGAGCGCCTCTTCAATCCTCGGAACCAACATGGACATAAGCTTCTCTTTGGTGAAGACGATCTTCACCACCAGAGAAGCTAAAATGAGCAGCAGGATTACCCCCGCAACAAACCCGATTAGGATTTTAAGTCGCTTTCTTGATTCCATGGTCTCCCCTCTTCAGAGCGAAATGAACTTCGATCATCTTCATAAACCGACCCGACGCCAAACGCGCTCAACCTGCTATCCGCTTAATCCGCCCGGACGGGCGCCCCCAGACGGGGGCTCGTCTGAGCCCGTCTGGGCGTTCAATCCGTTGATCACTCTCTCAATCACACCCCCGCCCAAAACAACATCCCCCTGATAAAACACCGCCGACTGTCCCGGTGTAATTGCGCGTTCCGGTCGATTGAATTTAACCATTACCTGGTCTTTCGTCAATGGGTAAATCGTCCCCCTCTGTGGAACGTGCTGATACCTGATTTTTATTTGGCATTCTCTTTCTGCTTTCAGACTGTCAAGAGCGATCCAGTTTACACCTTTGACTACAAACGACGATTGGAGAAGTTCCTCATTTTCTCCCACATAAATAGCGTTCTCCTCCGGCTCGATCCGCACCACATACAGGGGCTTGCCCCTGGCGATTCCCAGTCCTCTTCTTTGCCCGACGGTGTAAAATGGGATTCCTCTATGCTCTCCCAACTTTTTGCCCTTCAGATCGAAAATCGGGCCCGGTCTTATCACTCCCTTGAAATTTGAAACTCCTTCATGTTTCCATTCCCTTATAAATCTTGGATAGTCATCATCCGTCACAAAACAGATTTCCTGGCTTTCCTCCCTTTCGGCAACTTTCAGGCTGTGCTCTCTTGCCAGGGTCCTGACCTGTTTCTTGGTCATATCTCCCAGAGGAAACAGGGTTCTACCCAGATCATCCTGGGTAAGCCCCCACAGGGCATAGGACTGGTCGCGGCTCGAATCAACCCCCTTGAGGAGCAGAAATCTCCTGGCCGCTTTATCGTATCGTATCCGAGCGTAATGCCCGGTGGAGATGAAGCTTGCTCCTAACGAGTTCGCCTTTTTCCATAGACTTTGCCACTTTATCCTGGTGTTGCACACGACGCAGGGGTTGGGTGTTCTTCCCCGCGAGTACTCCGCCACGAAGTTCGAGATGACCTCGTCTCTGAAATCATCCCTGATGTCCACCACATAGTGAGGAACTCCGATGGCGTGGCAAACCGCACGGGCATCGTTGAGAGATTCTAAGGAGCAGCACCTTCCGTCCGGGTGATAGTCCCCGCCTACCTCCTTGAAATCCCACAGCTTCATGGAGATTCCCACCACCCGGTAGTCTTTCTGGTGCAATAAGAAAGCCGCCAGTGAGCTGTCCACCCCTCCACTCATCGCTACCACCACCAGTTGTTTTCTATTCATCGAGTACATATCGGTTCACGACTCTGAAGACGGTGTCGACCATTGACATCAGTACCTGGTTGGTTTCGTTAATCCACTTCAACCTCTTTGATCTCTCCGCAAGCAACAAAAGTTCATAGCCGCGTTGGAGAGCCTGATCAGTTCCTCTCACAAGATCAAACAACTCCAAGGTAAAGAGGTCCTCGTCCGTGTATCTCCTTTCATGCACGTGAACTCCCCTGGCCCGCAAAGTGGTTTTAAGCTCTTGTTCGAAGACCTGTAGGCACTGATCAAGACGCAGACTCGTCTGGAATCGTCCCTTTTTCTTCAAATGTCTGCTCAGAAACTTCAGAAGACGACTCATTCGGCATTTGAGGATGTAAATCTCCTGCAAGTGATTTTCGATGTGGTAGATTAAGTGCCTTCGTCCGGTGATCCCGGCCTTGACAAATGACTTTGTCTTTGGCTGGCGCTCAAGGTAGATGGGGACGGCTTTTAGATTCTCCAACGAGGAGTCTATCTCTGAAAATCTAAGAAACAGCTCGATTAGAAACTTATCTTGAGCACTAGCCCCCTTTTTGATTTTGTCGCCCGCAGATAGGAAAAATGACTTGAAGCCTTTGGCTGTCTTTCCTTTCGGGAAAGTGCGGAAAAGTCGTTGTGTGTGCCTGAGGATTATTTCTGAACCCTTGTTCCCCAGAAACGTTCTGAAAGTTTCTAGCGATGTTTGTGTCTTGGAGTCCTTCTCGGCTCGCTTCGAGCTTCCCTTTCGCTTGCGCCTTGAGTTCAATCAGGTCTCCGGATGGAAACTCACGAAGTAGGCTTTTTCGTCTTCGTCTTCCCCCTGTAATCCTCAATCGCCTTGCGCAGGGCATCTGCGGCCAGGTTGGAGCAATGCATCTTAACCGGAGGCAGGCCGTCTAATGCATCCGCCACCGTATTCCTGGAGATCTTTTCTGCCTCCTCCAGGGTCTTGCCCTTGACTAATTCAGTCACCATGCTGGAGGTGGCAATGGCTGCACCGCAGCCGAAGGTCTTGAACTTGGCATCGATGATCCGATTGTCGTCAACCTTAATGTAAAGCTTCATTATGTCCCCGCAGACCGGATTCCCGATCTCTCCCACCCCGTCTGCGTTTTCGATTTCACCCACGTTGCGGGGATTCTGGAAATGCTCCATTACCTTTTCACTGTACATTCTCTCTCCTGAGCTTCTCGATATAGCTTGTGCCAGTTATTTACTTTACCTTTGTTGCTTCTGAGTGTACAGAGGGGAGATGGATCTCAGCCTTTGCACGATCTCCGGCAACAGGCTCAACACGTACTCCACGTCGTCCATGGTGTTGTCTCTTCCAAAGCTGAATCGAACGGCTCCCTGAGCGACCTCCGGAGGAATCCCCATGGCGGAAAGAACGTGAGATGGCTCTAACGTTCCGGAGGTACAGGCGGACCCTGATGCCACCGCCACACCCTTCAAATCAAGACTGAGGATGACAGACTCACCCTCTACTCCTTTGAAGGATAAGCTCAAGATGTTCGGGATGCGCTTGTCCGAGTCGCCGTACAAGACCACGTCGGGAATGGATTCCACCAGCCCCCTGTAAAACGTCTCGGTGAGTTTCTTCATCTGTTCGCGCCTATCCTCCAACTCCTGATTCATCAACTCCAATGCCCTGGCAAACCCGACGATTCCGGGAACATTCTCGGTGCCCGCCCTTCTGGAGCGCTCATGATGCCCCCCATGGGTCCAGGGTGTGATTCGAACTCCCTTCCTCACGTAAAGAGCTCCTACGCCTTTGGGACCATATATCTTATGGCCGGACATTGAAAGCATGTCCACATTCGAGGTTTGCACGTTTACTCGCATCTTCCCCACGCTCTGAACCGCATCAGAATGAAAATACGCACCTTTATCTTTGGCGATCGTGCAGAGCTCCTCGACTGGCTGAATCGACCCCACTTCATTGTTGACGTGCATGATGGAGACTAAGGTAGTGTCATCCCGGATAGTCTTCTTCAGATCGTCCAGATCGACCAAACCCTGAGAATCGACCGACAGATAGGTAACTTCAAATCCCTCCTTCTCTAAGAATTTACAGCTCTCTAAGACGGCGTGATGCTCAATTTCAGAGGTGATGATGTGCTTGCCTTTTTTCCTGTTGGCAAAGGCAGTTCCCTTGATGGCCAGATTGTCGGATTCCGTTCCGCCGCTGGTAAAGAAGACCTCGCTGGACGCGGCATGGATGACCTCTGCCACCTTCTCCCTCGCCTCTTCTAATGCCACCTTGGCTTCCCTGCCGAACCCGTGAATGCTGGAGGCGTTGCCGAATCTGTTTTCTAAATACGGCAGCATCGCCTCCAAGACCTCAGAACGCACAGGCGTGGTGGCGCTGTGATCCAAATAAACCTTCCTCATTTCCTCCTCCGTCTACTGGAAACCTTAGAGTTTTTCAAATCCAGAACTTGTCCTTTCATGTCAGCCAGCGTGACGCTGGATAGGGCGTCCTCGATAAGGGCATCTAACTTCCTCCACAGAGTCCGGGATACGCAAACCGACGGGCCGACACAACTTTTTTCCCGCATTTGAGGGAAATCGCAGTGGGAAATCGAAATGGGGCCATCCAGAGCGTTGATGATCTGGCTCACTGTTATCTTGTCTTCCCTTCTGGCCAACAGGTATCCGCCCCTGGCGCCCCTGATGCTCTTCACGATCCCGGCCTTCTTGAGCTTGTGAAGTATCTGCTCCAGATAGGTCACCGACATCTGCTGCCTTTGGGAGATGTCCCTTATGGTCAACGGCTCTTCGTCTGGCTGAGCCGCAATCTCTAAGAGCGCTCTTAACCCGTATCTTCCTCGTGTGGAGATGTTCATCACTTGCCTCCCAGAGTACTACGCTATAAAGATATAAATGTTTACTAACTTTGTCAAGATTATTTCAAAAGAAGTTCAAGACGCCCCGCCGGGCTCATGGTGCTCAAGTGATGTCATGCCCGGTCGGTCTTTTCCGGGTCTTTGCCAAATTGGCTTGACAGTGTGCGCTGGGTTCATATCTTGAATCTTGGCCCAGAGGATGAGATTCCGGCAGTGTGCTTGCCGGGATGGGCTGTGAGCCACTGACATATCCTGTCTTGGTTTTGTCTGGCACGGTTTTCCAAAACCATGAAGAAAAAAACAAAAACTCTGCGTGAAACCTCTCTCGTTTCCTCACCAGCGTTGACCATTGCTGCTGCCATTTGTGGTGTGATCCTGTTGGCTCACCTGGCAGCGAGCTTCTTTCCGCATCATCGCGTTTGGGGGATCAATCATCTGGCTTACTTCCCACTGTACATCAGGATAATCTTGACGGCCTTATCTCTTTCGGTATTCATCCCCCGGGTTAATCGGGGTATAAGGATGATGGCAAGAAAGCCTCTGGCATCTCTTTACGAACGGATTTCGGGGAACAAACCGTACCTCTGGTATGCGGGGTTCAGTCTTCTGGCTGTGGGTTTATTTTGGGTATTGAGATCCAGAACGTATTTTTGGGGGGATGGACTCGGCCTGGTTTCAGCTCTCAATAAGGGCGGGATAATCCGGGCGTGGAGCGAATTTCTGGAGGTCACGCTTCATATCAACACACACAAGTTCCTTAACCTCCTTTTCTCGGCCGACGCTCAATTGACATATCAACTTCTGAGCGTAGCGGCGGGAGGGATCTTTGTATTCTCCGTGTTTTTGTTTTCAGAGTACCTGGGAAAAGATCTGTTCGAGAAGGTCTTTGTATCTTCCATTCTGTTGACTATGGGAAGCGTTCAGCTCTACTTCGGGTCCGCGGAGCACTATTCTTTTGCCTATCTCTCCGTTTTCGCTTACCTGGTCCTATCCCTAAAATGGATTGAGGAAGGGGGCAGCCTCTTTCTGGTCCTCTTGCCGTTCGTGATAGCGGTGGCTTTTCACTTCGCCAGCTTTTACCTTCTGCCTTCACTGGCTTACCTGCTCCTGCTGAAGAAAAGGAGCCGAGTAAACAGGAAGGTGATCTGGGGGTTGGAGCTGGCTCTAGTGCTTGCGGGGATTCTGTTTTTGTTCCACGTATTTGAAAGCAAGCCCGGACTGATTCGTATCTTTGTGTTGCCGGTCGAACATAGGTTTGCCCCCGGGTACACCTCCTTCTCCTGGGCTCACTTGCTGGACCTGGCAAACGAGCATCTGTTGCTTTCGCCGGTGGGTCTCGCTTTGGTTTTTGCTGTCCTTGCGACCGTCGGGGGGAAGTCCGACTTCAAAAACGCGGCTGTTCGGTTTCTTCTACTGGTAAGCGGATTCCAACTCCTTTTCCATTTCGTAATTGACCCTGCCTTGGCAGCTCCGCGTGATTGGGATCTTTTCTCCACGTTAGCGCTGGGATACACGGTACTGGCACTGCTGCTCTTCCTAAAGCTGGGCCGAGGTCTGGCCGCCTTCAAATACGTTGCCACGATTATGGTGGCAGTCTCCATTTTCTCAACTCTTCCCTGGATAGCTTTGAATATCTCCGAGGGCATGTCCATTCAGAGATACCGAGATGTGATGGATTTGGATCCCAAAAGGAGCCGCTCCGGCCACTTCCTCCTGGCCCAATACCTGACTGAAAAGGGAATGATCGAGGAGGCAGAGAAAGAAAACCAGAAACAAAGAGAAATATATCCGGAAGTTGTCCTGCTGGAGGAGGGGGTAGAATACTATAACCGGGGAAGATTTGTTGACGCGCAAAACGCTTTTCAAAGAGCCATTCAACAGGATCCTGCCTTTCCGGATGTCCACTTCCTCTTAGCGAGGGCGTACTTACGCCAGGGCGCTTTGGAATTGGCCAAGAAAGAATATCAAGAGACTATTAGGCTGATGCCCGAGTTTATCAAAGCGCATACTGATTTGGCAAAAATCTATGCCTCCGGGGAGGAATGGAAAGACGCGATCAGGCATTATGAAAAGGTCCTGAAGTTGGATGTGAAAGATCCCATGGTGTTTACCGATTTGGGGAAAATATACGCTCTCCGAAGGGAGTACGAGAAGGCAACCAGGTATTTCAGGAAGGCAATCGAGATACAGGAGGATTTCGTGGAGGCGCATTCACGCTTGGGAGACGTGTGCTTTGCACTTAACCGTCTGGACGAAGCAGAAGCGGAATATCAAAAGGTGATCAAACTCAAGCCGGATTCTGATTATGCCTACCTTCTCTTGGCCGAGATTTACCATAAGAAGGGCTTAAAGGAAAGCGCCATACGAATATTGGAACAGTTTCTGCAATTCTCCACTGATTCCGGCAAAACCGAAAATGTAAGAGAAACCCTGAGGAGTTTGCGGGATCAGCGGTAGCTGGACCGCGATCATCTACTGATCATCTTGAGAGTTCAAGATAAACCGCGCCCTCTAGACGGTCATTCTCTCCGGCGCCTAACTTAAGTTAAGCGCTGGTCTCAAGTTTTTTAAGAAGGTCTGCGGTGACTGATTTCACATCGTCCGATAAAACGACTGCAGAGATCACGGCAATTCTCGTGGCTTCTGCCTCAATGATCTGATCGAGGTTGTCTCTTGTGATGCCGCCTATGAGATAAAAGGGTATTTTCAGACTATCTCTTGCCTCCGGGACGATACTCAAACCGATGGGTTCAACGATTTCTTTGGAAAGAGTATCGAAGATGGGGCCGATCCCAAGGTAATCTGCCCCCTCTTCTTCCGCCTTTCTCGCTTGGTGTATGGTGCTGGCGGATTTTCCGATTATCCCGGCAGGGCCTAATATCTTCCTTGCTTCGTTTATGGAAAGGTCTTTTTGTCCCAGATGAACCCCGTCCGCGTCGACTTCCAATGCGATTCCCGTCCTATCGTTGACGATGAAAGGAACTCCTCTTTCTTTGCAGACAGCTTTCAGCTTTGAGGCAATCGACAGAAAGTCAGCGTCGCCCGAATCCTTGTCCCGGTATTGAATCATCTGGGCGCCGCCCTCTATCGCCTGGCCTACTACCTCTTCGATATCTCTGTAACCGCAGATTCTCTTGTCAGCTATGACGTACAACTGAATCTTTGAAAGCAGCCCTTCTTTGTCTATCATCAAACCCTCGCACTATGGAATAGAGCCGGTAATTCATCCCGCCTTGAATCCCTTTTGTTGAAACCCCTCCTACTTGCTGCGTTCCCTGTTCCGATTTCTCGATTTGAATTCTCTGGCGGATTGAACTATCGAATCGAACAGGCTCTTCGAGCCTCGATCTTTCATAAGCTCTGGATGCCACTGTACACACAGTAGGTAGAGATCATCGTTCGATTCGATCGCCTCGATGACTCCATCTCTTTTCGACCAGGCCGTGGCGACGAATCCCGGGGCGATCCTCTTTACCATCTGGTGGTGATCGGTGTTCACCATAATTTTTGTCTTTCCGATCACGCCGAAGAGCTTACTTCCTTCCTGAATGGTCACGGGATGCCTCTTGCGGTAGCGGGCCGATCCCTTGAGAGTATGGTCGAGGAATTTCTTGTCCATTCTGAAATCCTGATACAGGTTTCCTCCAAATGCCACGTTAACCAGTTGCATTCCCCTGCAGATGGCAAGTACAGGAACCCTCTCGGCGTTTGCCTTTCTCACCAGGGCAATTTCAAAGAGATCTCTCTCACGGGTGACGCTCAGGTTACCGCACTTTTTTCTCTCTCCGTAGAAGACCGGGTCGACATCATTCCCCCCGCTCACCAGGATGCCGTCCACCATGCTCAAGTAATCAGGAATCTTGTCCGTTTTCCTGGTGTTGGGCAAGAGTACTGCAACCGCTCCCGATCTCTCCACTGCCTCATAGTAACTTTTCTTCAGATAATCAAAAGCAGAAGCGGTGGGGAATTTCCTTTTTCTATCCTGGTGCTCCATGGAGCAGGTGATTCCGATTATGGGCATTATCGCGCGTCGATTCATTTTCTCCAGCGTCTAAACCGATTCTTGGGTCTTTAGCACGCTTGGTCGCTTAACTTTAGGTATGCGTTAAGGGAAACCCCCTATCGCAATGAATTACTGGCAGTTACCTGCTCGTACAATTAGAAGGCGTATAGTATGCTCAGGTGAAACCTTCCGGTCTTCGGACTCTCTTTGATGGGAAGCTGCCTCCCGTAATCTACCCGCAACGGTCCCACCGGGGTGAAAAACTGAACCCCTATGCCTGAGCTGAGTTTGAAATCTCTTCCGTTTATATGCCGTAGCTCTTCCCACAGGTTCCCTGCGTCAACGAAGATGGTGTAGCCGAATTTCCAGAACAGGGCTCTCCGATATTCAATATTCCCCACCACCATCACCTTCCCTCCTCTTGGGCCACCTCCCATATCTGTCGGACCCAAGCTGTTCTCCTTGAATCCTCTCATGGTCGAGGCTCCCCCCATGTAAAACCGATCGAAGCTGGGAACGATATCCGAGCGAGAGAGCCCATCGGCATAGCCAAGTTTTATTCTTGTGGCCAGAACTTTTAGCCCCTTCCGTCTGCTCAGATTATTGTACCTGGCCCAGGAGAATCCTGTCTTGAAGAAATGGTTATCTCCCCCCAGGAAACCTCCCACCAACTCCGCGTAAATTTGAGTGAAGGAGCCGTCCAAGGGGATGAATATGTTGCTTCGTGAATCCTTCTCTCCGGAGAAGATTATCTTCCGCCGGATGTTTATCCCCTGCTCCTCTTTGTAAGTTTCCAACTCCCCCGGAGGGATACTGTAGATATAAACCTGCTGATAGCTGCCGGTAAGCCAGGCCTTGGTGTATATGGTAAATTCCCGGCTGAAGTTCATGTTTCCGCCATATGACTCGATGCGGTATTTCTGAACCGCGCTTTTTACCCCAGGCTCATAGTACACGTCCAGGTCCAGAACCGTCCTGGTTCCGAGAAACCAGGGTTCCACGTACCTCAGGGCAAGCCGATTGGACAGCCTTTCTATCGGAGCGACCCTGAAGCCATAATAGGCAGAGATTCCGATCTTGCGAGAGGTGCCAGCCAAATTACGGTTTCCCCACTCTCCGGTGAAATCCACAGTCAGGTATTCCTGCTGGTTTACTGACTGGGGCTGGTTTTGCGCCACTTCCATCCTGGCGCCGACGTAATTCGGCTTCTTCTCTACCACCCTCAGGACGAAATCCGGTTTGTCCGGTTTCTGTTCCACGTCCTTTGCCTTCAGGGTTATGTAGCGGAAAAGCCCGGTAGAGTATAGCCTCTGCCGGCTGTCCACGCTCTTCTCCCGGGAATAGACTTCCCCCTCTTTTATGGTCAGCTCCCTCCGTGCCACATTCCCCCTGGTAAGCTTCAGCCCTTCATAGGTAACGTTCCCGAAGAAGACCTTCTTCTGCGCGTCCACCTGTAAAGTGACGTCCTGTATGTACTTGTTTTCCCCTTCCGACACCAGGATTTGAACTTTAGCATAGGGATAACCATTATTGGCATAGATCGTTCCGATGTTAAAACGCACGTCGTACAGCTTCGTCCAGTTAAAGGGTTCGCCGCTTTTCAACAGTCTCATCTCTTTTCTTGTCTTTTCCTCAAACTGGGGCAGCACCCCTTTTAAAATGATGCTCCCCAGCCTGGTCTGGTATCCCTCTTTGATGGTCACTTTGACCACACAACTGTTTTTCTTTTTCTGCTCCGCGCTGATCTCGCTCTCCGCCTCCAGGAATCCGTTGACGTGATATAGAGAATCTATGGAGGCTTTATCCAACTCCGCTTTCTTTAGGCTGAATCTCCGCTTCTTGAATAGGCGATACCATCTGTCCTCCTTTAAGCCCATTTGGTCTTTTATTTTGTTATCCGAGAAATGGGTGTTCCCCACTACCGTGATCTTCTCAATGACGGGCTTATTCCGATTGCCCGCCTGTGCGGTTGCAGCGAGGAAAAGAACTGCAACAAAGATCAGCAGGACATTAGGAGACCTGTTACTGGGGTTGTTGACCATCGTCAGACCTTATTCTTAAAACCGGCTGTCAAACTCCGTGTTGCTCAGGGCTAGCATAAGGTTCTTCAGATCATGAAGCCCGATATTTGAACGATTACTTCAATGCAGGACGGCGTTCTCTTCAATATTCCCAATTGAGATTTAGACCCAGATGGAAAAGGCCCGCCTTGTCCTTGCGCCCTTCGAAAAAGAGGTGTTTATTCAACCTGTATTCCACACCTGTTTCCTGCCCACTGGACTGGGAGAGGCGACGGGTGTAACGGAGGTAGACCTTGTCCGAGATGTATTTGCCAATGGTAATCTGAGCATCTGTGAGCCGGAACTTCTCGCTCCAGGTGGGGACTATCTCAAAGGTTTCCACTCCCAGAGTTCTCCCGGCAATGTTTTCCAAGAATCTGCTGCTGTAAGCGCCTCCCAGGCTCTTTATTACCCTCTCCTGGAACAAGCTTCCCACCCCCACCGAATCCACAGAGCCCATGCCTCGCTGAAAAGCCAGAAGTTCCAGGATATCGTCCTTGGAGTATGGCGAGCCAGGTGCCGGCTCGACTTCCGGCTCCGAAAGGGTGCCGCTGATGGTTAACTTGATCTCGTTGCTCGACCCTGTGCCCAAAAGGGTACCGCCCCCGGAAGACCCGGGAGTTACTCCCCACAGCCTGGTGGAAACGAGAAAATCGATCTTGGGGTCAATCCTCTCCACGTTGTCAAAGAAAAACGTCCCTTTTTCGATCTTAAACTTGGTTCCGTAGAGGAAGTAGTTTCCTCTGATGATCTCCATGTTGCCCAGTATTCTAAGCTCGCCCCCCTCCCGCAGCACCCGCACATCGCCACTGAATTCCAGATTCACGTCGTCGTTGATAATCCAACAGTTGTTCGTGACCGATAAGTCCAGATTCCAATCCCACAGGTCGGTCTCCTGGTGGCTGGGGGTGGCAAAGGTCCCGGAACCGGACGACGTGAAAGGTTCCCGGTAAAAAAGCTCGGAGAGAAAAATCTCGGAGGAAACCAGGGGCGGGGATCTACCCGATATCTCTACGGTCAGATCGGCTATCGCCGAAAGATCGGCATATTCATAATCGATCGGGACCCTGTTCCCGGAGAAATGTAGGTCGTACTCTATGTCCTTTATGTCTTTCAGGTTGATGGTTCCGAAGCCGGCCACCTCCCCTCTAACTCTCTCACCTGGGGAAAGGGCTTTCCACACCCTGGTGAAGGCCCCGCCCTCGAGTCCCCTTCCACTCTCCACAAAACCACTTATGCTGTCCAGTATAAGATTCTCATCCTTCATCCTCATCTCCACCAGCAGGTCTTCCACCGGATCGGCCAGCTCAACGAACTTCAAGCTCCCCTCTTTTACGGTCATCTGCCCGTCGAATCGGGGATGAAGCAGGCTTCCGGCAATCTCTAAGTCACCCGCAAAGTCGCCTCTCAGATATTCGATCTCCGGGATAAACAGCTTAATCAACTCCGGCCGCTTTCCCTTCGCTGAAAGGGTAAGATCCTGGGGTTCCTCCAGAATCCTCTCCTCTACCGAGGTAAATGACAAATCCAGAGGCAGGAATCCCTTCAGGGTATATCGCCAGTCCGGGTCGGTTACCGCAAGGTCTCTGATCTCTATTTTCTTATCCTTGTATGAAATATCCGTTTTCAGATCTCCCAACTCCATGCCTTTGAATTTCAGTCGTTCGATTTCTCCGTTTAGCTCAATATGCGGACTTTCGAAACTCCCCTGGAGCATGGTTTGAACAGAGAGCCTCCCTTCAATAGGTTCGGACGTAAGAAGTGCTGCCCAGGGAGCGACGTCCAATCCAGACACCTCTAAAGAAATATCCATATTCTCCTCGTAGTCGATGATACCTGAGACATCCATCTTTCCGGTCTCCCCTGAAAGGATGCACTTCGTTATCCGGACCTGTTGGGTGTCAATGTTCACCACCGTGGGTGAGGAGGAATTTAGGAGATTCCCCCGATAATCCAAAAGTATCTCGTAGATCAGCAGAGTTTGAGGAACTTTGGAGACGTCCAGCTCACCCCAGAAATTCAGGGCAAAGTGCCGGCTTCCCAGACGGGCCGTGTCTATCTTGATCCATTCGTCGTCGATCTTCAATCGGGAGACCAGGCTGTCATATCTCACGCCCCAGGCTTCCCCATCCAGAAAACGAACGTCGACCTGTCCTTTCTGTTTGCTCAAGAAGTTGGCTATATCGAGTTCGATTCTCGCGTCTGAACTGAAAAGCTCATAAGCGTAGCATGAGTCGGATGTGAATTCTCCTTTGATATCGAAATCCTCAGTCCTCCCGCTGAGGTTGACGAAAACCCTTCCCCTCCCTCTCATCTCCTTTATGAATATCTGCTCCCAGAAATCTCTCAAGTCCCCGAAGTTTACCCGGGCATCTATGTCTACATCACCTTCGTATTCCAACTCGCCGGCCAAGGTTATGCCGGTGTTCTTGTAGCGGAGTTGAAACCGCGGATGAAAAGCCACCGAGTCGGAGGTGACATCGATGATTCCTTCGGCCTGGTTGAAACTGTACTGCTCGATTCTTCCGTCCTGCAGGTTCACCTCCATCTGCATGAACAACTCTTCTGCTGAAGTGGATCTCCCTTGCATGTGAATCTCCCCGGAGAAATCCGTGGCGAGGCTTCCGAAGACGATATTGTTCAGATCAAGATTTTGAACCGACCCCTCGAATTCGTACTTCTCAGGTACTATGCTGAAGTCAAACATCCCCTTTCCGCTAACAGGGGAATCGAAGGCCCGTCCGCTTATGGACGAGAAGGTCAACTTTTTTTTCTGATAGGAATATGTGGTCCTTATCGGTTCGAAACTTCTTCCGAAAAACAAACCATTTAAGGTTGCTTTTCCTCTGAATCTCTTTAGATTCCCCTCGCAGGTCCCATCCAGTTCCAGCACTCCTTCCATCCGCACACCGGTAAACTTCCTTATGTTCTCCAAATCCACCGGCCGTGCTTTGACCGTAAAGGAGAACTCCGGTTCTTTGAGATTACCCACGTTTCCTGAAATCTCCACATCCGAGTCTAGCGTCTTGATCTTCAGCGCATTGATCGAGAGACTGTCCTTTTTCAGCCAGAAGAAGCCTTCTATGTTCCGTAGAACGAAGTCCTTCTCCGGATACTCCAGACCGCCTCGGTGTAAGTTGAGCTTGATTCCATCAGCATCTTTGCTCAGGGAAAGCTCAAGGCTCAGGCTATCTATGGTGGACTGTTTCTCCGGAGAGAGATATTCAAGGCGGCCGTCTTCAATTCTCAGCTTTCCGATCTTGAAGTCAAATAACCCGGTCTTGGATATGGCTTTTCTTTCGGATCGAGGAACCGTCACCAGCAATCTGCCCTCCTCCGTCTTTCTCAGCACGAATCTGGGATGCTCAATGGTCAAAGAATCCAGGATCCACTTCTTTCTCCACAGATTGGCCAGCCTGTAATTCACCTTGAGGAAAGGAATGTCGGCGATCCTGTAGCTGGTGGTTTCATCGATGAAATCAACGGTTACACCCGTAATCACAAGCTCACGCCAGAATACACCTCTGATATCCCCAACGTTCACCTTGAGCGAATACTTGCTCTGGACGAAAACCCTCAATGCCCGGTTGACCTGATTCTCCACCAACTGGGTTTGGGTAAGCAGCCCCCAGAAAAACAGACAGGCAAACAGCACGAAGGAAACGAAGTAAAGGGGGAATTTGAATCTCTTTTTCATCTTAGAGAAAATCTCTTCTTTCTTCAAGCCTCATCTATCTACGCCGCAAGCGCCTGGATGAAGGAAGGAGTCAGCGCTTTGGCCAGCCATTAACATTATACGATTTTACCCGAAAGAAGTCTCCCCTTAAGGTCAAAAAACCGCGAAGAAGGCATTGCTCGTGAGACATGCAAAATCGCACTGGAGTGTCAAGCCTCGCCACGGCGTCCAGACGGACGCCCCCAGACGGGGGCTCGTCCGAGCCCGTCTGGGCGGGGTTTTCGACTTCAGCTTGACTCAAAATTTGCCAAAGGGCATTACCCAAATGCGGTTCACCTGAAGGTGAACACTCCAGTTCTTCATTTAACACCAGGGACTAGAACCTAACTTAAGTTGGGTTCTGGTATCTCTTCATTCAGCCTGGTGTCTGAGGCTGACTATTTTCGATCGTGGCTGTACACGCCTGAGAAAACCGAGGCAGCCGGTCCGGTCATGTAGAGGCGATCATTTGTCTCATTCCACTCGATGAAGAGTTTCCCCTTATCGAACAAGGCGGTCACCCGCCGGTTCAATTTTTTGGCCAGCACCCCGGCAACAGTCGCTGCCGATGCTCCGGTTCCGGAAGCTAAGGTCTCTCCTGCTCCCCGCTCCCATATCTTGAGCCTGATTCTGTTCGGCCTGAGGATTTTGGCAAACGCCACGTTGGTCCGACGAGGAAACGCGGGATGATTCTCCACCATCTGTCCGATCTTCCGCCACTGGGGGCTGAACTCCTTAACGAATATCACCGTGTGGGGATTCCCCAGAGAGACGCAGGTTATCTTCACGCTGCGCCCGTTCAGCTTGAGTCTCTCACCTATGCAGAATCTTCCCCGTCCTTTAACCGGTATTCTCTTCCGCTCCAGTATTGGCCTCCCGATATCAGCCTTAACCAGGAAATCGTCTTCGGTCCTGATTATTTCGGTCTGAATTATCCCGGCTTTGGTCTCAATGTTTTGCTTCTTGCCTCTGGACAAACCACTATTATGGAGGAAGCGGGCAAAACATCGAATGCCGTTTCCGCACATCTCCGCCTCGGTTCCGTCCGGGTTATAGAAGATCATTCTGAATCTGCGCGTCCTGCCGGGTGAAACCAGAATCAACCCATCTGCACCAACGCCGAAATGTCTATCGCAGATCCTTTTTGCCAGATCGGACAGATTAACTCCGACCAGCCTCTGCTTGAAGCAATCGACGTAGATATAGTCGTTGCCCAGAGCCTGCATTTTGGAAAACTTAATCTTCATTTTTCCTTTCAGGTTTCAAATGAAGCACAGTCCGAACCCCGGAGTTCATTTGCGGCCGTTGCGTTGAGAATCGATCGGCTCAGAATCTTTTTTTCACCAGCTCCGCAGAATTCTGAAACACCTCTTCCAACTCGTGTTCGGTCAATCCCGCCCCCAGGCCGACCTTCTTCAAGAGACCTTCAGAAAAAAGCTCTCCGGGAGTATGAGCGTCAGTATTGATCACCAGCTTAGCCTGGAATTTTCTTGCCAGCACAGCTAACCGGCCGTTAGCCAGGCAGTGCCCTTTCCGAGCCGACAGCTCCAGGTAGATTCCCCTCTCCTTTGCCAGTCTTACCTCTTCTTCTGTAATCATTCCGGGATGAGCCAGTATGTCGATATCGCTTCGAAGAGCAAAGAGGTTGGTTTGGGGGCGGACAGGTTCAACCGGCGACTCCCCGTGAACCACCACCATCTTTGCTCCCAGCTTTCTTGCCGTCTTGGCCATGTCAGGAATAAGAGAAGGCGGCATGTGAGTTATTTCCACGCCGGGCAGAACCTTAATCCTATCCGGTTGGTTCAAATCCTCTGCCACCCTGATCATCTGTTTCAGGATAGTCTCCATGTTTCCCGAGTCGGCGTGATCCGTGATGGCAATGGCTTTATATCCTGCAATCTCCGCTCTCCTCACTAATTCCGCCGGGATTAGGGCTCCGTCACTCAGGGTGGTATGAGTATGCAGGTCGATCATGATTCTCGCCTTCTCTTAAGACTTGGCTCTTGAGAGGCTAATTTAATCCTATTTCTCTCATATGCAAATAGTTTTTGCGCGGGCTGGGGGCTATGCTAACTCCAGAATAAATAATCCTTGACAAACTCCGTCAGCGGCATTTGATTAGGTTAGGACTACAGTTGCTCGCCTGTGGGGGGATGAGCTTACAGTAGGCTACCGGATTGGAAGTAAGGAGATCAACCGGTGTCCCTGAATGTGAACATATGGCTGGATCAGATTCTTGGGGCGGCTCTCTTTTTCATCAAGCTACTCTTAAGCTCGTTTTCTGAGCTTACCCAACGGGTCGGCGACCTTGCGGGGCCATTGGGACAGCTGGGGCTGTACCTCTTCATAACTCTCCTCGGACTCTGGCTGGTCTATCAGGTCCTTCGGATTATCTCCCTTATCATAGTTAGAGTGCTTCTTCCTCTGGCAGCCTTCCTCTTGACTCTCTTCGTCATCGTTATCCTCATCTCCTGATCCACCCCTATCGGATAGAAACTAATCTGGTGAGTTGGGTTTTTGTTCTTTTTGCTTTTGACAAGCGGGGTACCAGGGTTATATTCTGTGAGAGAGCTGGAAGGATGGGCGATCAACCATGAGGAAATTTGCTCCCAAGATATACACGGATAAACAGGCCAACTTGAGATACCTCAAGAACAAAACCATAGCAGTCATTGGTTACGGCAGTCAGGGACGAGCGCAAGCATTGAATCTCAGGGATTCCGGACTCGAGGTGATAATCGGGCTGCCTGCGCGAAGCAAAAGCAAGAAGCAGGCTGGCAAAGATGGCTTTGAGGTTTACTCAACCCCAAAGGCCGTTCAAGGGGGAGACCTGATCTCTATCCTGGCTCCCGACCATCTTCATAAAAAGGTTTATCAGGAGCAGATTGGGCCGCACGTAACCCCCGGCAAGACGCTGATCTTTGCCTGTGGCTTCTCGGTTCATTTCCGCCTGATTCTGCCGCCCGATTTCGTGGATGTGATCATGATTGCACCCCACGCTCCAGGCGCTGTGATGAGGCAACTCTTCCAAGAAG
Organism: uncultured bacterium; assembly: GCA_965369445.1. Taxonomy (GTDB): domain Bacteria; phylum Zixibacteria; class MSB-5A5; order MSB-5A5; family SM1-73; genus SM23-73-3. Next base: position 20,094 of record CBDUQU010000005.1, read on the forward strand.
GAAAAGGAGTTCCCTGTTTCATCGCGGTAAAACAGGATAAAAGTGGAAAGGCCAGGGAGAAGGCCTTAGCTTATGCCAAAGCCGTCGGATGCACCAAAGCAGGGGCGTTCGAGACCACCTTTGAGCACGAGGCAGTCGGCGATCTCTTTGGAGAACAGGCGGTCCTGTGCGGCGGATTGACCGAGCTTTTGAAAAGTGGCTTCAATGTCCTGGTGAAAGCAGGACTCTCCCCGGAGAATGCCTACCTGGAATGCGTGCATCAACTCGATTATATCGTGAATACCATCAAATCTCATGGGATAGCCGGCATGTTCGATCGGATCAGCCAAACCGCCGAGTTCGGCTCCTATCTCTCCGGAAGCCGAGTAATAACCGAGCAGGTGGAAAAACAGATGGAGAAGATTCTGAAAGAGATCAAAAATGGTAGCTTCGCCAGAAAATGGGTGAGAGAATACGAGTCGGGGATGAAGAACTATCTGAAGCTAAAAAAACAGGCGGCAGAGCATCCCATAGAGAAAGCCAGCAGGAACATAAGAGAACACTTGAAGTAAATGGCCTATCTCCTTAGAACCCAGCATATTATCGTACTACAAGACAAAAGGGTCGGATTGTCTCGAGGTCTGGATTACCACGTCAAACTCGAATTAGTTAGGATAAACCTCAAGATCGATTCTAAATAGCTCATGCTTTCAAAACGACGGCTCATAGAGTTCTCGAAGCTTAGGACGAAGAAAGGCCGCAGCCAGCAGGGTAGATTCTTAATAGAGGGGCTCCGTCTCTGCGAGGAGACAGAAGACTCCTCTTGGCCCATCGAGTCGGTTCTCTTCACCAGGTCCTTTGAACAGAAACCCAGAGGTAAACGGCTCTTAAGAAAACTGCAAAAGAGAAATACTGAGCTGATACCTGTGAAAAGTCAGGTTCTGAGTAAGTTATCGGATACCGTGACCGCTCAAGGGATAGTTTGTGTCGCAAAAACAAAGAGCCTCTCTCTGACGGATTTGCGGGAAAGGGACCTGAAAGTGATTGTGGCTCTGGACGGCATTGGAGATCCGGGGAATGTGGGCACGCTGATAAGAACCGCGGATGCGTTCGGGGTCGACGGGGTAATCCTGTCCAGTGACACGGTAGAGCTGTACAATCCCAAGGTGGTGCGCTCCAGCATGGGTTCTGTCTTTCACCTGCCGGTCTTGGATGAAGTTGACCTGGAGAAGGCGATTCCCCAGTTGAAAAAACGAAAATTCAAGATTCTCGGCACGGACGTCAAGGAGGGCACAAGCGTTGAGAAGTTAAACTCCTCAGGAAGAATCTGCCTTTTGATCGGCAGCGAGGCGGAGGGATTAGACCGGCGGCTGCTTAAGCTTTGCGACCGGATCATCCATATCCCCACGTGTGGCAGGACGGAATCTCTTAACGTGGCTGTGGCAGGGGGAATCCTGCTATATGAGGTAATGAAGAAACGGGGGCGGGCTCGCCATCTATGACACGACCGTCTGCGGTCGGTTTTGATCCCACCTCACCGCAGAGGGGAAACAATTGGCTTTGACGCACATTTTTTTGTCTCGAACGCCCCGGTTTTTCTCTTGACAATTCTAATGTATTTCTTTAAGATTAAAGCTTTGAGGCAACCATGATCCGCACATAGTGGCTGCCAAGGAAGCTTTAGAGGGCGAATCTTTACTCAAATCAGCAAGTCGCATTCCCGAGGAATAATGGATCTGTTCAAAAAATGCGAAGACTTCACTGAGGCAGATGAGGTAAAGAAGCTGGGGGTCTATCCGTACTTTCGGGCTATCTCCTCCGGCCAGGATACCGAGGTGATCATTGAAGGAAAAAAGATGATCATGATCGGTTCCAACAACTATCTGGGCTTGACCTCGCATCCCAAGGTGAACGAAGCCGCCATGAAGGCGGTGAAGAAATTTGGCTCCGGCTGCACCGGCTCCAGGTTTTTGAACGGGACCCTGGACATTCATGAGGAGTTGGAGGAGAGACTGGCTAAGTTCATGAAAATGGAAGCTGCCTTGGTCTTCTCCACCGGTTTCCAGACCAATCTGGGAACCATAGCCACGCTGGTGAACCGGAAAGACTATATCGTCATCGACAGATCGGATCATGCCAGCATAGTGGATGCCTGCCGGCTATCCTACGGAACCGTGGTGAAGTACAAGCACAACGATATGTCTGATCTGGGGCGGGTCTTGAGCAACTGCGAAAACAACGCGGGAAAATTGATCGCGGTGGACGGAGTGTTCAGCATGGAGGGAGACATAGCCAACCTGCCGGAGATAGTGAAGTTAGCCAAGAAGCACAGTGCCCGGGTGATGGTGGACGATGCCCATTCCATCGGTGTGTTAGGTAAGAATGGCCGGGGCACCGCCGAGCATTTTGGCGTGGAGGACGAGGTGGACATGGTGATGGGCACCTTCTCCAAATCGTTCGCGTCGCTGGGCGGCTTCATCGCGGGCACCGAAAGGGTAATTAATTACATCCAGCATTTCTCCCGCCCGCTGATATTCTCCGCCAGCCCGCCGCCGGCTGCAGTGGCGGCCTGCCTTGCTGCTCTGGATATAATCGAGAACGAGCCGGAGAGAAGAGAGAGGCTCTGGGAGATCACCAGGAGAATGCACAAGGAGTATAAAGCTTTGGGGTTTGACATAGGACCAACGCAGACCCCCATCATTCCCATCTACATCGGCGATGACATGAAGACCTTCCAATTCTGGAAGATGCTCTCGGATGAAGGCATATTCGTCAACCCCATAATCAGCCCCGCCGTCGCTCCCGGTTATCAACTGCTGCGTACCAGCTATACCGCTACTCACACGGACGAACAACTGGATAGGGTCTTAGAGGTCTTTGAAAAGGTGGGGAAAAAGATGGGGGTAATCTAAGGCTACAGCAGCATTCTACGGTCGCCAACCATTGGCTTCTTGGGCAAGATTGCACGTTATCTCCAGGTCAGATTCGGGGACCCAAACGAAAGCTTGATGAAAGCTGTCACCAATGGATTTTGCAACCAAAGTACTCTCATACCAAGAGATCAACAAACTGGGCGATCTGATCCTTGATGTCTACAGGAATTATGGTATCAAGCTAGATCCGAGGTCAGAAATAGCGCACTATGTGAATTCGGCGAAGCGCTTGGCTTCGAGTTGGGAGACCGGCGACAAGACAATCACCCGGGACAGCCGCCAGTTTGCCACCATTCTCCTGGAGTGCCTTAAGTGTGTCCGAGTTGGGGAGGCGATCAAGCTAGCCAAGAAAAAGCCGAATCTTCAGCCTTTCCTGAAGAAGATGCTCAAGGGCCAGATCGACCCTACGGACAAGAAGAGAACGCTAGCAAAGGACTTCTGGTTTGAGATCAGCGTATTGGCTCGCCTGCAACTCGCTGGAATACACGCCGACCTGATTGAGCCACCAGACATTCAGATTATCATGGGCGGACGAAAGCTGGGAATCGCCTGCAAGTGTGCATACAGCGAATCGAACCTTGGAAAGCAGTTCCGAAAGGCAAAGAATCAGATAGCTCGTTCGGGTGAAAAGGGAATAATCGCAATCTGTGTAGATGCGCTGTTAGATCATTCCGAGCTAGTCATAGCGCCTGACGTTCGAGAGCTCCACGGACGAGTGACTGGCCAAATCGAAGGCCTTCTGAGAAGACATGCGCGATTACTCCCCACGTGGATCAACTCTAGAAATGTCATAGGGATCGTACTTTTTGCTTCGACGCTATCGATCGTGGAAGAGGGGAACACCCCCAGAGAGGGTCAGTACGCTTTCGTTGTTAATCGATGTTCTAGGGATAGCCCATACTGGCAGGTAGTTGACGAGTTCGGTGACAAGCTTATGGATGCCAGGTTTTGAATCAGTAGAGGTTCGCTTTTCAATGAACCCTCGAATCCATACTGTGCGGACGAAACACGAGCTTGGGGCATTCGTCAAGTTGCCTTGGCTGATCTATGAAAAAGACCACAACTGGGTCCCCCCTCTGATCATCGAGAGAAAAGAATTCTTGGATAGAAAAAAGAATCCCTTCTTCAAACATGCGGAGGTGGTTTTCTATCTGGCAGAGAGGAATGGGAAAACCGTGGGCAGGATCGCCGGGATAGTCAATCATAATCACATAAAGTACCATCAGGAGAAGGCCGGATTCTTCGGTCTCTTCGAATGCGTGGACGATTTTGGAGTTGCCAAAGCTCTGCTGGATAAGGTTCGGGAATGGCTGAAATCCAAGGGAATGGAGATCATGCGCGGTCCGGCGAATTTCTCCTCCAACGAAGAATGGGGATTCCTGCTGGAGGGTTTCGACTCCCGGCCGGTTATAATGATGACCTATAATCCGCCATACTATCCGGATCTCATGGAAAGCTACGGCATGGTCAAAGCCAAGGATTTCTATGCATACTTCATGGATGAAACTTCGCCTCCCCCGGATCGCGTGGTAAGGATGGCGGACAATATCAGAAAAAGACAGAACGTGAGAATCAGAAACATCGACATGAAGGAATTTCAAAAAGAGATCCAGCTGATAAAGCAGATTTACAACAGCGCCTGGAGCAAGAACTGGGGATTCGTTCCCATGACCGATGAGGAGTTTGATCACCTGGCTAAGAATCTGAAACAGATCGTGGATCCTCACATGATCTTCATAGCGGAGGTGGATGGGAGACCGGCAGGCTTTTCGCTTGCTTTACCCGACTTCAATCAGGTACTCGCCAGATTGAACGGAAGGCTTTTCCCCTTTGGAATCCTCAAGCTGCTCTGGCACTCCAAGATTAGAAACAAGATCGACGGCGTTCGCGTAATCACTATGGGAGTGACCCCCGAATTCCAAAAGAGGGGAATCGATACGGTCTTTTACGTGCAGAGCTATAACGTCGGGGTGAAAAGAGGATACACCTGGGCCGAGATGTCGTGGGTCTTGGAGGACAATACGCTGATGAATCGAGTGCTTAAACTTCTGGGGACAAAGTTATATAAGAAGTATAGAATCTATGAGATCAAGATATAGATAGGCTGAACCATCAAGCATGATTGCGTAGTTGCCCAATTCATTGAGCGGGTTCTCAGTGAAAATGCTAAAACAGAATAGAGGAGGGATTCGATGATCATCACCACCACACCAACCATCCAGGGCAAGGAGATAAAGGAGTATCTGGGCATCGTCACCGGCGAGGCCATCATGGGCGCAAATATCGTAAAGGATATTTTCGCCTCGATAACCGACATCGTGGGAGGCCGCTCTGCAGCCTACGAAAAAGAACTCACAAGAGCCAGAGATATCGCCATCAGGGAAATGGAGGAGAATGCTACCGCTCTTGGAGCAAACGCGATTGTGGGAGTGGATCTGGACTATGAGACGGTCAGACAGGGGATGCTCATGGTGACGGTGAGCGGAACCGCAGTAAATATCTGACTGAACCTTAAGGCTGGAGATCTGGGTGTTATCCTGCTCTCGGGAGCAGATCACTCGAGGCTGCTAAGCTACACGCCTTCAACCTATAGGCATCTCTCGCTTTTCCCACTTTCTCTCTCCATTTGAGTTAAAACCAGGCCGTTAGGCAGCAGAATTGACAAGATTTCGCGGTTTCTTGCCCAGAATTTCTGGTGCAACAAACGATTAAATCGTGACAACTGTCATCTCTGAATCGAAAGAATTTTTGGGTAATTCGTAAGAATTTACGAATTTTCGTGCTCTGTAAGGTATAAGAGAAGGGGTGTACGCATAGAGTGGTTTTCCGTAATGCGGTGCGCAACAACCGATTACGTTACATTTCGCCCGTCATGTGCAAGATTTGATCAATTTGGCATAAGTCTTGCTATAATATATGATTGCATTTCTTTCCTTCTTTCAAGTAAAACAGCCCCTTCCAGGAGCCCGGCATCCTCGCCGGGCTCCTCGGACCCCTTACAGAAGACTCCTGCTTTTATCATAACGGCACGACTCTTTCAGGTGAGATGTAAGGCAATGAAAATCAAAACCTTCATGTTGACTTTGACGCCAAACTCGACTATAATTCCTGTCCGATAAACGAGTATTGGCCCAAGAGGAACATCTATCTTTCTGGTGGGAGGATAACTGGTGAAGATCATAGTAACGGGCGGAGCGGGTTTCATCGGATCAAACGCAGCGGACAGATTTATCCAAGAAGGTCACGAAGTGACCATAATTGATAATCTATCCACCGGCGTGGAGTCCAACGTAAACAGGATGGCCAGATTCTTCAAGGTAGACATCAGAAGCGCGGTGATAGACAAGATATTCGAAAAGACCAAACCGGACATTCTGTGCCATCACGCCGCCCAGATAGATGTGCGAAAATCGACTGATGATCCGATCTTTGACGCAGACGTTAATATCCTCGGCAGCTTGAATCTGCTGAATGCCTGTGTCAAACACAAGGTGAAGAAAGTCATCTTCGCTTCCACCGGCGGGGCCATTTATGGAGAGCAGGATTATTTCCCGGCCGACGAAAAACACCCGGAAAGACCCCTTTGCCCGTATGGCGTAACCAAGCTCACCATTGAGAAGTATCTTCACTTCTACCGGGAAACTCACGGGATAGAGCATGTCTGCCTCAGGTATGCCAACGTTTACGGTCCCAGGCAGAATCCTTTTGGAGAGGCCGGAGTGGTGGCGATTTTCGCCGAGAGAATCCTGTCCGGTAAGAAGGCTGTCATTTTTGGAGATGGAAAGCGTACCAGGGACTTTGTGTTTGTGGATGACGTGGTCCAAGCCAATCTCCTGGCTTTGGACTATTCCAAGAGTGACATTTTCAATATCGGAACCGGCATCGAGACGGATATAAACTCAATTTTCAGGATATTGAGAGAGGCCACCGGTTCAAAGCAAAAGGAGAATCATGCTCCCCCAAAGCCGGGCGAACAAGAAAGAAGCGTACTTGATTACTCCAAGGCGCAAAGGCTTCTCAAATGGAAACCCAAATGTGAGATCTCAGAAGGAATGGCCAAAACGGTGGAGTTCTTTCAAAAAACAGAGAGGCAAGTTGTGACAAACGCTTAGGTTTAGTTGAATGGCTGATCTTGTCACTTAAACTGAATCGTGCGTGAAGATGGTGGAGTGCACCAGCTTGCTGGTGCGGTTTTTCTTACAGCAGAAGAAATCGCGAAAGCGAGCTTTCGCACTCCTCAAAGACGGTCAGGGTGAATGAGCAGTTGCCGCATAACAGTGCTGGGTTCGTCTTCGGGCATGCCCTCCCCCACTCGTTTCTGTTCATCCTTCTTCTTTCAGACGGAGAAGCTGAACTTCCTTTTGGATTGCGGGCCGGGCGTAAGTTTTTCTATCCTCAGGCACAAGATTGATCCGGAACTGATAGACTCGATCTTCATATCCCACTGCCACACGGATCACATCGGAGGACTCTTCCTCTTAGTCCAGATGATGCATCTTCTGCAGAGAAGACGCCCCTTGAACGTCTACCTCCCCGAGGAAGCCGTCGCGGGAGTGCGGAACTATCTGAACACCTGTTATCTTTTTCCTGAGAAAATCACCCCAAGGCTTATCCTTCATCCGGTGACACAGGACTTCAGGTTTGAAGATGAAAGTGTCACCATCCGCGTACATCCCAACCGCCATTTGATGGGCAATGAGAGCGTGATTCGAGAGCTGAAATACCCCAACAAGATGCAGAGCTTCTGCTATGTTCTGGATATCTCCGGCAAGAAAATCGTCTATTCCGGAGACATTGAATCTTCGCGCGATCTGGCTGACATCATCAGTGATGCGGACCTGCTGATCAGCGAGTGCTTTCATGTTATGGTGGACGAACTGCTTCCACTGGCTTTGGAGAAGAACGTCAAGTCGGTATTGCTCACTCATATCCCTCCCGAACTGGAAGGGAAAGAAGCGGAAATCCTGCGAAAGGCCCGAAAGGTTGGTTTTGAGAAACTCGCCGTTGCCTACGACGGTCTGGTAATACAGGTATGAGAACTAAGGGTTTGTCCGACTCAAAGCGCCCCGGATTACTGATCGGATTATACCTATCAACCTCCGTTTGCGCTTGGCCTGTCAAAGATACGACCCATAACGGGTAAGGCCGCCTCCCACCCGGTAATTTCCCTTAAGACTTCCCATAGAGCGGCATCTTCTGCCCTTACGCGCACTGCCGCAGCATTATTCCGACATCTGGAAACGCGAGCGCTCGATTCTCTCGTATAACGCATTGAAAATCAAAGGGATACGTCACGACAGACCGGTTCGGTTACACCCGATCCCCCAACCGACCCTGAGATCCGATGATCAAGACAGGCACCCTGTGTGGGGCAGCCCTGGCCACTAAGTTATTGATTCACCGCCAATTAGAGAAGCAGCCCGTCGCACCAGCCCAAAGGAGTGTAGAATTTTCGAGAAGATGTAAATCTTGCTTGACAAGATAGGGTTAGTCTCGTATACTACACTGAGAAAGGAGTTGATGATTTTATGGGAAAGAAAGGGGGTTGGAGATGAGATGACCAACGTGATAATTCGGCGCGACGAGACCTTCGAGAAAGCCCTCCGCAGGTTCAATAAATCCTGCGAGAAGGCGGGCATCCTGGCAGATATCAAGAAACACCAACATTTCGAGAAGCCATCCGAACGTCGCAAAAGAAGGCTGGCTGCGGCAAGAAGAAAGAGCCGTCGAAGAGAGGAATATTAATTCATGACAGATCAGGCAAAGCCAGAGGGTGAGTCCTCTCTGAAGCGCAGGATTAATCAGGACGCCAAGGAAGCCCTCAAAAGCAAGGACACCCTGACGCTAAACGTTCTCCGCATGCTAAAATCGGAGATCAGGTACAAGGAAATTGAAAGGGGCTCCGAGCTCTCTGACGATGACGTGATTTCGGTCCTGTCTACGGCGATCAAGAAACGAAAAGATTCGATTCAGCAGTTCGAAAAAGGTGGAAGGGACGATCTGGTCTCCAAGGAAAAGCAGGAATTGACGGTAGTCACAAAGTACATGCCTGAGCGGGTGAGCGAAGAGGAGTTGTCGCAGATCATCAGCCAGGCGATAAGCGAGGAGGGCGCCACCGGCTCCTCCGACTTAGGCAAGGTGATGAAGCTGGTCATGCCAAAGGTTCGGGGAAGAGCCGACGGCAAAAAAGTCAACCAGATGGTTTCTTCGCAACTACAATCCATCTCCGAAGCTGAATGAAGATGTTTGCTTTAAAAGAGAGCGGGACGATGTAGCTTCATGCAAACAGATTTTGCACAATCCAATCCGGTGCAAAATGAAGTCTAAAAAGGTCATTCAAAGGACAACACGTCCCCGATGGAGAATCGAGGTGACGTGTTGTCTTTTTTTGTCCCTCAAGAAGACGAAGGTAAGGTAGGGACTGATCCTGGGCTGGCCGCAAAAAGGTAAGTCGAGTGAAAAGCAAGGCAAAAAAGAGAGGGGAGAGATGAACTGGGTAGATTTCGTGCTGATGGGGCTGCTCGTGGCCGCGATCATCATCGGAGCCCGAAGAGGAGTCTTCAGCGGCGTGATGGGCATAATCGGACTTACCGCCGGAGTGATCTTCTCCATAAACTATTCCGAACAGATTACCGCGAAGTTCCTTTCGCACATGAAGGTGTCGACGGTGATGGTGGTCTTCATGGCGTTCATCGTTGTGTTCGTCATGGTCTACGTGGGGATCAAGCTCCTGGGATTCTTTTTTTACAAGTTCGCCTCGCTTAAGCCTTTGGGAAGAGTGGACGCAGTAGGCGGTGCTGTCCTGGGAATCTTCCAGGGTTGGATTGTTTTGGGTGTCATGCTGTTTTTGATGATATTTCTGCCTCTCCCCGATTCCTTCGTGGCCAAACTGGACAACTCGTTTTTCGCTCCCGGAATGAGAGGTGTGGTCCCCATGATTTATGATGAGACCACCTTCCTTCACCCGGAGAGTCCCAGCCTGGTGGACAAGCTGAAAGCAGCCTTAAGAGCTGAACCGGGAAAGTCGTCTAGGGACCTGGGGGGATTCTCTGCCGAAGGCCCATCGGTGTCGAGAATCATCCGCACCATGGAGGATTATTTCGGAACTTAGATTTGCTAAGGCCTAAAGAAAACAGTATCTTATTCCCAACGGAGGAAGGGGATCTTGTCTAAGCCGCGAGCAGTTTCTGTTGGGATTTCTTTTCTCAAAAAGATCGACAAAAGGAAATCTGGGTCCGCCCCGTGGATGAACATACGCTGAAAGTCTTAGAGTTCGACAAAGTGAGAGAGATGCTCTCAAAACACTGCCTCTCAGAGATGGGGAAAGAGCTGGCGCTCTCCATATTTCCGACAAAAGATAAGGAGATAGCGGAAAAGGAGATAAGACAGACCACCGAACTTAAGGAGATGCTGACTTTTGAGGAGACCTTTCCTCTCTCCTCCATGCAGGATATCCGCCACTCGTTGAGGAAGGCAGGGGCGGAAGGGACATACCTCGATCCCAGGGAGCTTCTGAGCTTAGCGGAGATTTTGACCACCTCCAAGTCCCTGATCGAATTCTTCAAGAACAAGAAGGAGAAGTACGTTCACATTAGCGCCTTAGTCGCGGACTTGAGGAGTTTCGACGAGCTGCTTTACTCCATAAAGTCGTCGATAGATTCGTCCGGAGAGATAAGAGATTCGGCTTCAGGGAGATTATCCGACGTCCGCCACCAAACGAAGACTTTACGTAATCGAATCTTAGACAAGCTGGAGGCCATGCTCGGTGCACGCAAGGCCAAGGGTCCCCGCCAGGATGACATTATCACCATTCGGGACGCACGATACGTTCTCCCCATGGATGAATCAGAGTTCTTTCAGAGCCGGGGCATAATCCACGACCGCTCCAGAAGCGGCGCCACCGTATTCGTGGAACCCCTGGCGGTGGTGGGAATGAACAATCAGTTGAAAGAACTCTCCTTAGAGGAGGAGGCCGAGATCGAGAGAATCTTACGGAAAATCACCAGCGCCATCAGAGCGGAACTGAGGGACCTAGACGTGATGGTGCGGATTCTGCAGGAGTTGGATTTCATTCATGCCAAGGCCCAGCTTTCCTTCAGATACGACGGCAATCCCCCCCTGCTGAACGAACAGGGGTTCATTAATCTGATCGAAGCCCGGCATCCTTTGCTCCAACTTCCCAGAGGCGGAGAAGTGGTGAGCAGAACCGAACCATCAAAGGCGGGAGAGGTGGTTCCACTTTCCCTGACTTTGGGAAGAGACTATATCACCTTGATCATAACCGGACCCAACGCCGGCGGCAAGACTGTGGCGCTCAAGACCACGGGCTTGCTCACCTTGATGGCTCTGGCAGGATTACACGTCCCTGCCAAACCGGATTCAGAGATCTCGGTGTTCGAACGGGTGTATGCCGACATCGGAGACGAACAGTCCATCGAGATGTCTCTCTCCACCTTCTCCTCCCATATGCTCCACATCAAAGAGGCGGTGGTGAACGCTGACTCAGAGAGTTTGATTCTTCTCGACGAGCTGGGCGGGGGAACCGATCCCAAAGAGGGTGTGGCCCTGGGTGAAGCCATAATAAGCGAACTGTTAAGGAAAAAAGCCAGGGTCATCATCACCACCCACCATGGGGAATTGAAGACCTTAGTCCAGCAACATCCAGAGGTGAGAAACGCCTCCATGGAATTCGACAAGGAAACTCTCACCCCTACCTTCCGGTTTCGGATGGGATATCCCGGCTCAAGTTACGCCATCCAGATCGCCCAGAGACTGGGCATGCCGGAAGAGGTAATTCAGAAAGCTCAAGAGGTCCTGGGCACCGAGGAGAGGGACTTGGGAGCGCTCTTAGAGAGCCTGGAAAAGGACCTCAACAAAGTCAGGGAGAACCGACAGATTTTGGAGGAGCAGAAAAAGGTAACCCAGGAGTTGATGAATCTCTATCAGGACAGAATGAAAAAGCTGGACCAGCGTGAAAAGGAACTGAAGACGACCGCTCTGAGAGAGTCGAAACTCATGGTGGAGACTACCAGAGTAGAGCTGGAAAGATTGGTGGCTCAGATAAGAAAGACGCAGGCTCAAAAAGAGGCGGTGAAGGAGGCGCATCGGGTAGTTGAGGAGAAGAAAACCTCCCTGGACAAGGAATTGGAGAAGTTTGAGGAGAAGGTAATCAAGAAGTTGGGCATCATCCAGCCGGGTGACTCGGTGTGGATCGAACCTCTGGGCATCAGAGGAGAAGTCGTCTCCAAGGATGAACAGTCGAAGAAATTCAAGGTTTTGGTGGGAAGCGTGACCTACGATGTGGAGGAGGAGAAACTAACCATAATTGAAGAGGGGGAAAAAGTCGAAGCTAAGTCTGAGTATGTGAGCACGTCCTCCTATACCATTCCTCAGGTATCACCGGAGATCGACTTAAGGGGGCTTTTAGCAGAGGAAGCGTCCGACATCGTTGACAAATACTTGGACGATGCTTTTCTCGCGGGGCTTACTTCAGTCCGGGTTATCCACGGCAAGGGAACCGGTGCACTGCGCAAGAAGATCAGCGAGTTTCTGTCCCACCATCACCGGGTAGAGAACATAAAACTCGGAGAGTGGAACGAAGGCGGCACCGGGGTCACCATTGTGAAGTTGAAAGAGTAGAATATTCCATTTCGATGCTTTACTAGATCGGACGGGCGTTGTAGCTCTGCCCGGAGAAATGGGGCGGGGGTACGACCCCCACCCCAACAGGAAAGGAAAAGCCCCAGCTTTATCGTCGCTGGGGCTTCCAGACAGATACTTCCCAAAAACTGACAAGATCGCAACTAACGTCCCGGTGGCTCTCCCCCCTATAGAGGTAATTGATCAAGAATACGATTTCCGCCAGCGTTACCTCGCCGTCGTGATTGACATCCCCCCTCTCCGGCGGATCGGGGGCGGGTCCAAATTCGTAAAGATAATTTATCAGGTGAGTGACGTCAGCGATGTTCCCCACGGGGAATTCTCTCGGCGCAGGTGATTTTTGGGCTTAAGCTGTTGTTCCTCTTGGCCGATAATATAGAGGAACTTAAGTCCTTAGGGCAAGCTCTGCCCGGAAAGGGGAGAAAGTATGTCAGTTCCAGACTCGCAGGAACCATCTAAGGATGAGCAGAACGTTGTACTCGCAAGCACAAACATTCTCGAAAAATCCCATAAGAAGAAAGAGGCAAATGACAAGGAAGTGATTAACTTAGATGATACCTTAGCCCAGATGGAGACCATCTTCGAGCAGGTGGAGTCAGCCCAGCCCAGGTTGGAGGCGGACGAAGAAAAGTCTCAGCCGTCGGAATCGGGCCGGGTGAGAAGAGACGATCTGGAGGCCTTGTTAGATATCAGCAAGGCCATCAACTCCACCCTGGTTTTAGATGACATCCTTCAAATGGTGATGCGGCGGGCCAGCAAACTTTTGCGTGCGGAGCGCGGGTTTTTGATGCTAAAAGACGAGGAGGGCGACCTGCAGTTTAAGACCGCGCATAATATCTGCAAGGAATCCCTCACCAAGGAGGACTTCCGTATCTCCATGTCCATCGCCAACAGCGTGGCTAAAACCGGCAAATCCGTCTACACCTCCGACGCCCAGCACGATGAGAGATATTCCAAGCAGAAAAGCATCGTGGAGCTCGACTTAAAATCCATAATGTGCGTTCCGCTGAAAAGCAAAGAGAGAATAGTCGGGATTCTGTACTTAGATAACAGCTCCAAGAGCAATATCTTTCTGCAGAGCGACCTCTATCTCTTTGAGCTTTTTGCCGGGCAGGCGGCCATGGCCATAGAGAACGCCAAACTCTATGAGAATCTTCTGGCGATGAAGATCTACAGCGAGAACGTGGTAAAGAAGACCCCGGTGGGGATAGTGGTGGTGGACAACAATCTCAGGATAACCATAGCCAACAAAACCTCGCAGGAAATTTTCAAACGGGCCGGCTGGAGAGAAGAGCAGGACATTCACACACTCAAGAACCTTTCCCTTCTGGATTTGGTCCCCGAAGAGGAGAGAGCCGGATGGAAGAAGATCTGCTACCAGGTTCTCTATACCGGCGCTCCGTTTGAGGAAGCCAAATCCTACCACAGGTTTGGATCGCAGGAGGTGGCTTTGTCGTTGAAGGCCAGCCCCCTGCACAGCCACGACAACCGTATCCTGGGCTTGATCTTGGTCATCGAGGATATCACCGAGAAGGTGATTGCCGAAAAATATCTGATCTATTCACAGAACCTGGTTTCCAAAGGTGAAATGGCGGCCTCCATTGGACATGAACTTAACAACTATTTGACTATCATCCTGAATAATGCTGAGCTTCTGCCGCTGAATTTGAAAAAGGGAGACACTGCCAGGGTGGGAAGAAACACCAGAGCCATCCAGGAAAGCGTACAAACCATGAAGAGGTTCACCGACGGGCTGATGGATTTCTCCAAATTGGAGACCAAGATCACCAAGTATAATCTGCGCACCTTGATCGAGGATCTGGTTTTTTCCTTAAGGCCACAAAAGCAGATAACCGGAATAACGTTTGAAACCGTGTTCGATCCGGAACTCCCGCCCATACCCATGGACGTTGGCCAGATCCAGCAGGTCTTCCTGAACATAATCAACAACGCCGCTGAAGCCATAAATGCGGTTTCCCCTTTCCAGGGGACCATAGCCATTGCCGCCTCTTACGCCAAAAGGGAGAAGCTGGTGGAGGTCAAGATATCCGACTCCGGTCCCGGCATAGCTCCGGACATTTTGCCAAAGATATTCGAGCCTCACTTCACCACCAAGAAGAACGGACATGGCTTCGGACTGGTCATATGTGAGAGGATTCTAAAAAATCACAAAGGCCACATCTCCGTAGAAAGCTCCCCTGGGGGGACGACGTTCACCGTCACCCTTCCGATCACACAGCAGGGAGCGCTCGAGGCTCAAACTGCATGATTCCCGAATGGCCACGCATAAACCATCGCTGAATTTCGTCACGCCAGGATGCTTTCTGAAATACCGACCCAAATGCCCAAGCTGAAAACCTCACACGCTTTCTCGCATCGTTACGAGATACTAAAACTTCTGGGAGAAGGCGGGATAGGAAGCGTATACCGGGCTCACGACCGGTGGACCAAAAAAGAGGTTGCCTTAAAGGTCCTTGCCGCCGGCTCCGGCGATCCGTCCGTTATACAGGACTTCAAAAGGGAATTCCTGCTTCTTACTCAACTCAAACATCCCGGAGTGGTCAAGGTCTTCGATTTTGGCTATTCGGAGAATGCTACCGAGCCCGGGAACTCACAACCCTATTTCACCATGGAATTCGTGCAGGGGAAGAGTCTCCGGGGGAGCTTTCCCGACCTTTGCGATCCTCAGGAGGCAGAAGCGCAGTTCGAAGCGCTCTATCACCTAATCTGGCAGATATGCGACGTTCTGGAGTTTCTGCATCTGCGGGGAATGGTGCATTGCGATCTGAAGCCGGACAACCTCAAACTGACGGAAAGAACCTTCAGCCCCAGGATCCTGGACTTTGGGCTTTCTGAGAGGATCGGATCCAAAAACCGCCAGGAGACCAAGGGAACTTTGCCTTATATGGCTCCGGAGATGTTCGGCCGGACCGCTTTGGATGAGCGAAGCGACCTTTACTCTCTGGGGATCATCCTGTATGAACTGGTCACCTCCAGGCTTCCCTTCCCCTTCGATGATCCGGTAAAGATCATCTCTGCCCATCTGGAGCAAAAGCCGACGCCGCCGTCCGAGGCAAACCCACACCTCCCTTCTTCCTTAAGCCAACTGATCATGAGATTGCTGGAGAAATCTCCGGCCGATCGTCCGGCAAACGCCACCCGGGTGAAGGAAATGATAGAAGCCGGGCTAAGGCGAGATTTCAAAGGGACAACAAAGCGGGACCCGTCGGTGGGCAAGCTCGGCCTTGCTCATCTAAACAGCGGCCCCCTGGTGAGAAGGGAAAAGGAGTTGCGACGACTCGACAGGAGTCTAAGACAGGCGGCAGGCTCAAACGGGACCTTTATCCTGATCTCAGGAGAGCAAGGGGTAGGCAAAACCGCACTTCTCCAACACCTGAAGACAGACTGCCAGCTTCAGGGAATCGTTTTCGTCGACTCACACTGCCTGGAAAACCAAACGGTGGCATATCAGCCATTGATGGAAGCCCTGCGTAAACTGAAACCGTACGTGGAGAGCAAGTGCGCTGGCCGCATACTCTCTGAGTTGAACGACGTCCTCAGTTGGTCAAAAGATGACCCGTCGCATCATCCGGAGGATCGGACCTCTCTCCACCTGAGAATCGACGACCTGCTGGTGAAGATATCTCTATCCCTTCCTTTTGCACTTGCCATCGAAAACCTGCAGTGGGCTGACCTCTCCACCCTGCAGTTTTTGGAGCATTTTCAGGTGCAGAAAGATAAGGGGCGCGTGTTCTTGTGCGGTTCCCTGCGTGAAGAAGAGTTAAAACAAGGCACGCCCTTGGCGAAGTTGATGGAAAGCTGGCTAAAGGAGAAAGAAGACCGCTGCTTGAGAGTGAATCGGCTTGACCCTTCAGGAACCAGAGAGCTGATCTCGTCGAAGTTCATCAAGTCTGAGTTTCCATCTCCGCTTTTCGCCTATGTGCATCAAAGGACAGCGGGCAATCCGTTTTTCATAATCGAGGTGCTCAAGTATCTGGTAGAGAAAAACATCATAGTTCTAAAGGATTTTACCTGGACGGCAGACGTCAAGAAACTGGAGGAATCAAAGGTCCCGGATTCTGTGGAGGCGGTTCTTTCCAGGAATTTGGAAAGGTTTGATGAGAGGACGCTCGATTTCCTGAACACGGCGGCAGTGATTGGAAAGAAATTTACCCTTGACTTGCTCAGGCAGCTTAAGCCGGCGGACGAGAAAGCGCTTTCGGAGATTGCCTCGTTCCTAACCCAGGACCAAATGCTCACCAGGGATGAAGAATCCGGCGGGGGAAAGAGATATTACCGGTTCGCCAACCAGAGCCTGCAGAGTCTTCTGTATCAGAGAGTGGATCAGACAAAACGGATCAGCCTGCACAACAGGGTGGCCCGGCTTCTGGAGAAGACCGACGCCAAAGACGAGGAATTAGTTTTTGACATAGCATTCCACTATCTGGAGGGTGAGGACTTTGACAAGGCTTATCAGTATGCGCTTAGGTCTGCCGAGAAAATGAAGCAGAGATTCGCCAATGACGAGGTGTTGATCTATCTAAAAAATGCCATAGAGGTCGCCCCAAAAGTCCACGACCCAGAAGAAGCGGTCAAAAGAGAGGCGGCTGCCTTAAAGCAAAGGGCCAACTTTTGCAGAGGGGTGGGCGACCTCAACCAGGCGGAGGAGGACTACCAAAACGTCCTGGACCTAGTCGAAAACTCCGGTGATCTCAAGACCCTGGTGGAGACGTTGAACGGGCTTGGCGAGACCTACCGGCTGAAACACGACTTCAAGAAGGGAATCTCCACTCTTGGGAGGGCCATGCAGATGCACCAGAAGTTGGACGATCCCCTTGAGTTGGCTCATACCTTAAGTTACATGGGGCTGCTTTACTGGACCGACAGTCAATTCGACAATGCTCTTGACAGTTTCGAGAAGGCGCTTGAGATCGACCGAAAGTTAGGAGATAAGTACTACATGGCCTCCACCTTGAACAACATGGGATTGGTCTATTGGTCCCGGCGACAATACCATGATGCGCTTAAGCGTTTCACAGACTGTTTGTCCCTCTACGAAGTTCTGGATAACAAAGAGTGGATAGCTCGCAGTTTAAATAATATCGGACAGACTTATTTTTGCCTCGGAGAATACGCCAGAGCCATCAAGCACTACGAAGAATCTCTGGAGATCAACGAAAAGACAAAAAACAACAAAGAGAAGGCCTTTAACCTGGAGAACTTAAGCGAGGCCTATCGGAAGGTCGGTAGATATTCCGCCGCTCTGGAGTACGGAGAGAAGGGATTGAAACTGTCTTCGGAAATCGATTTCACCGAGAGGGTTGGCCGTATACTAAAGGATCTGGGCGTAACCTATTTTGAAATGGGTGAGTATCAGAAGGCCTATGGACATTTTCGGAAAGCTAAAGAGGTGGCAGAAAGAATAAAAGACAAGGAACTGCAGATTTTGGTTCTGATAGCCCTAAGCGAGTTGGGACTAGTTCTCAATGACACGGAGAACGCAACTGAGCTTCTTAAAAGAGCTTGTGCAATCATTAACACTGTGGGTGATGAAAAATCTCAGATCAGTGTTTATCAGATCACAAGCCGGCTTAAGAGGGAAAAAAGGAGGTCTGAAGAGGCCTCGAAGCTTTTGGAGAAAGCCTTTGCTTTGGCGAAAAAGCTGAATGTCGGAGAGGAGATTTGCTCATTGAACTTGGAACACGCCGAACTCTATCTGGACCGGGAAAACTTGAACAAATCCGGAGAGTTCCTTCATCGTGCCAGAGACTCCGGGCTGGAACGGTATGTGGTGCTTCAACCTGCATTTCATCTGATTTCAGCAAGAACAGAGTGGGCGAGGGGAAATTTGGAATCCGCGCAGGAGGATTTTGAGACCGCCCTCGAGTCGGCAAAAAAGCTCGGCCATCAAGAGACACTATGGCAAATTCACCACCATCTGGGCAAATTACTCTTGTCGCAACGCGACGTGGAGCGGGGGTATCAGCACTTGAGGAGTGCAGGCGCCGCCTTGAAGAGGCTGAGTCAGAACATCGAAGATAACGCCCTGAGGCAGGGCTACTTGAAGGACTCGAGGAAAAGAGAATTACTCTCTGATCTGGAGAAAGCAGCCAAGGAGTTGGTGGGCGAAGCAAGGACCGTATAGAAAAAAGGGAAAGGCTATCCCTCTGGACAAACCCAGATTGCCAAAAAGGGGATAGCCTTTCAAAAGGAGGTACTGGTCCTTACACGTTCCAGATGATTGAATTAACGACCACCTGAGACGCTTCCTGGAGCGATCTTCTCCTCCAGTACTTCAACTTCCAGCACTAATTCCTTCAGTTCCATGCGTCTCACCTCCTTTATTTGCAAAACCTAACAGGCAACCGATCACTGGTTAAGCTTGCGACCGAAGCCTGGAAACCCATCTCCACCGTTGCCTTTGTCGAAGGTGTCTTAAGGTAGGCCCAACCTCAAGCGACGAACCTACCCACTCTTCTCATCCGAAATATGCCACTTTAGCTTTTCCTTGTCAAGAAAATTCTGTAAAAAATTGCACACTGGGAGAATATTCCAGGAAATATTAAACAAATCCGGGGAAATGAGCGTATAAAGAGCTTTGGTTGATTTTAGCTCGTCGACCCTCGCAAACGGAAATCCTTACCCGGTTTGGTCGCCCCCCGAAGTGAGTCTTCTTATCTACAACTCTATCTTGAAGTAAGAATAACGAATGTCCGTCCTGTGGGCAGGCTTGCCGGTGCAAGGTCGGTTGCCCGCATGAGAAAACCGCGTAGTGAGTTATCCGTTGTGCAAGTGTCGCACACCACTTAGGTAGGTCGGTTAAACTATGTGCAGTTATAGCAACAAGCACTTATTTGCTGTTGTCAATTCACCACGTTTACGGCTGCTACTCCCCCTCCGGCGCTCGCTCCTTTATGTCAGATCATTTTTGAAACGGGACACGTATGTCTCCTCCCCCCTAAAACTTGCCCGCGTAGATTGCGGCGAGACCCAACAGCATATCCACCTTGAGGATATTGCTCAGGCGGTGAAGATTCGACCGGGAGTGGTCACGCCACATGGACCAGATGACGTAGGCCAAAACTAAGTCCACTCCCGGAATCACCACCAGCAGATATGGCAAAGAGAAGATTTCGAAGATATAGGGGAATAGGATCAGGACCATCAGAAAACCGAAGACCAAGGTGCACAACCACAACGAGAAGCTCACTCCCAACTGAATAGGGACGGTGGAGGCGCCGGAGAATGAGTCCCCTTTAAGATCCTCGATGTCCTTCAGAATCTCGCGACCCAGATGAAACACCAGGGCAAAGGCGGCGGGAACCAGAGAGAGTCTGAAATCGTCGGTGGCGAGTCCGCCGTACACGAAAGCCAGAGCGCAGACTGTGCTGACCGCGAGATTTCCCCATATAAACCTCTTCTTCAAGAAAGAACTGTAGACTATCAGTAGCCCGCTGGCTGATAAAGCTATCAGGATGCCAAAACCGCCGACCCAGACGCTTAAAGTCATCCCCAGAAGGAAAAGTGCGATTGAAAATAGAAGGGCAGAAGAACGGGAGATCTCCCCCTTGGGAAGAGGTCGATAAGGTTTATTGATGCAATCGATCTCCAGGTCAAAGAAATCGTTGATGGAGTTTCCGCCCGCAGAAATGAAGAAGGCGGAGGCGCAGGCTAATAGAACCTTTACCCACGTTTCTATCTCCCCCGAGACTGTGGCCCCCACCAGAACCGACAGAGCAACGATCAGGTCATTCTGAGGACGCGCAACCTTAAAAAATACGAGGATCTTTCTCATTCCTTTCGCCTCTCCCTTACTCGTCGGTGTCACGACGGGGTAGCTTTGAAAGATTCAGTCTGATCCATCTCTGCTCACTGAAAAGCTAATGAATAACAAATCGAGCCTGTGCTTGGTCTGGTTTCGGTTAGAATCTGTTCGTCAGGCCGAAATGGATCTTTCCCTGGCTGAAGCTGTCGCCCTCACCCAATCCATAATCGATCCCCACCAGTCCGGCTTTCGAGTCTATCCGCAGGCCGAAGCCGAAGCCCAGTTTCTTTCCCGAAACCCTTGTCAGGAACTCATCCGGCCCGGAAAAAGTTTTCCGCCGAAAGTAACCATAGTCAGCGAAAAGGAATAATCTGGAGCTGCCCGCCAGCAACAATCTGTATTCTACATTGGTCCATGCTACCTGCGTGCCAAAAAACTCCTCCTCCCGATAACCTCGCACACTATTTATCCCCCCGAATTTGAACTGGTCGGATACGGGGATCAGGTTTTCATCCGTGCTCAACCCTCTGAAGTGCAGTCCCAGGTGCAACGTCTGCTTTCGAAGGGTGGGGACGAAATGATTTAAGTCAAAGGAGGAACTGATCAAGAAGGTCTTCTCCTTTTCTGGATTGAAAGAAGCTGTGGGAAAGTTTCTCTTGTGAGCGTAGTCGATCTTCGTTTCGTAATGGAGACCCTTTCGCGGATTATCCGGCCTATCCAAAAGATCAAGAGAGAAGATGACTCCTGCCTGATATTTTCTGCTGTCCGGAAGGTAATCTTGTCCCGCCGGGCCAGGGATTGTCTTTTCCCATCCCCCTTCTACTCCCCAGGAGATCTTCCCGATCGAATTGAACAGTAGTCTGGCGGAAAACGCCAGTTGGAGGTAGGTTGAGTCATAATCCAGCTGGCTCATCTTTAGCTCCAGGGTGGGCGGAAAGCCAAAAACCCAGGGCTCCCGGTAGAGAAATAAAAATTGGGAGGAGTAGGGGTCCTTTCTGGACCAGCTCCAGCGGGTCATTCTTCCCGTGCCGAAGATGTTATCGAAAACCAACTCCATGCTGCCAAAGAGGCTTCCCTTCCGGTTCCCCGTCGCGGGAGCATAACCCAAGATTCCGCTGAAGGTGTTGTTCCTCCTCTCCACCAGGGTTATTCTATATATCCCTTCCTCCGGATTCTCCCCGGCGAGAAGTTCTGTCTTCTCCACCTCTTTTATGTACGAAAGCCGCGAGAGCCTCCTTAAGCTTGCGTTTACCCGGCTTTCGCAAAAGAAGCCAAAAAGACCTGACCCCAGCTCCCTCAGAATCACTTTCCTCTTTGTGGTTTTTAGCCCCTCAAGTTGAACCTCCTTCACCTCCACCCTCGGTCCCTCCTCTACCACCAAGGAGAGACGAAGTCCCCCTCTCTCTGATATCTTGAAACGGGAGGGCAGAATCTGGCAATAGGGGAATCCATTCTCCTCGTACCGGGTCAAGATTCTGTCAATGTCCCTTTCCAGTGAGTTCACGTTGTAAGACCGGCTGGGTTCCAGATCGATTTCAGACAGAAGCTCTTCGGTGCCAAAGAACCTGTTCCCCTCGACCTTGATGCCGCCAGCGGCGCAGCATGCGGTGTCAGGTTCGCTTGTGCCCTCGCGGGCAGAGGAGGAAACGCCCAAAAGGCAAACCAAAAGAGCAAATAAAACCACACCTAATCTCATTTTTAGTAGATTCATGGTATCTCTTCTTGCTCTGTTCACCAACAACTTCTTCAGCTTCGTGAATGGCGCAACCGCCGCGCTGCACCAGTTCGACGTCCTGCCTTTGACCTAAAAGAATGCCTTCAATTCCATGTGGGCTGTATGCCTGGCTTTCCTATCCGGGATGGACTCTCCCCGGTAGGTCACTGACGTGGTGAGATGCTGGTTCAACTTGTAGTCAAAGAGGCAGCGCCACTGGTAGTTCTCCCCTCTTTTTTTGCCTTCACTCAAGAGGTAAGACAGGTTTTTTCCTTCCGGTACGGATCGAAGATGGGTCCACCCAAACCGGGCGGAGAACCTACCCTTTGAGCGAAGCGACAGCAGAAGCTCGGGCGTCAACGAAAAGAACTCCACGCTGACGCCACCTGTTTTCTCATCTCTCCTCTTGTACTCTGCAAAGACTTTTAGGTCCAAGGCCCGCGCCTGCCTTCTGGTAAACCCGACGGCCAAGCTTTTCCCGTCGATAAGGTCTCTGGCCTCATTTTCCCGCGTACTGTTGACTCTTTCCTTTCCTGCCCGGGTTTCGATATAATGTCGGGAGGAGACGTGGGACTTCAGAAGGACCTCCTGTTTGAGCCTCTCCTCCCTTCTGCCTCCGTCGGAGGCCAGATTATCATCATCTTCCCCCTTTTCCCAGCGGAACCGTAAACTAAACGGCCTGGAGGTAGGCAGAATATAA
>CBDUQU010000006.1:0-42599 GCA_965369445.1 uncultured bacterium
AGGACTTGGGACTTCTCATCATCGACGAGGAGCAGAGGTTCGGGGTGGCTAACAAAGAGAAGATAAAGAAGCTCCGGCGGGAGATTGACGTCATTACCCTGACCGCCACCCCCATTCCCCGCACTCTTCAGCTCTCGCTTTTAGGGGCCAGGGACATGTCGATCATCAACACCCCCCCCAAGGACCGGCTCGCCATCCATACCGAGATCGTGGAGTTTGACAAGAAACTCATCGCTGATGCCATCCTGCGAGAGGTGGACAGGGGAGGACAGGTCTATTTTGTTCACAACCGGGTCCAGACCATAGAGGCCATGTATAGATTCCTGATGGATTTGGTCCCCCAGATCAGAATCGCGGTGGCCCACGGCCAGATGGAGGAGAGACTCTTGGAAAAGGTGATGCTGGATTTTCTTCAGCACAGGTACGATCTGCTTTTGGTTACCTCCATCATCGAGTCGGGCATAGACATCCCCAGCGTAAATACCATCATTATCGACCGGGCAGACCGGTTTGGTTTGGCTCAGCTGTACCAGCTGCGGGGGCGGGTGGGACGATCCAACTTAAGAGCGTACGCCTATCTTCTCATACCAAAAGTCAATATCTTGACTCAGACTGCGCGGAAGAGGCTCAAAGCTTTAGAACAGTTTACCCAGCTTGGCTCCGGTTTCCACCTGGCACTCAGGGATCT
This sequence comes from uncultured bacterium, assembly GCA_965369445.1. Taxonomy (GTDB): domain Bacteria; phylum Zixibacteria; class MSB-5A5; order MSB-5A5; family SM1-73; genus SM23-73-3. Next base: position 689 of record CBDUQU010000006.1, read on the forward strand.
GGAGATCCGGGGGGCGGGGAATCTCTTAGGACCGCAACAGCACGGTTTCATCGAGGAAGTCGGCTTTGACCTCTACTGCAAGCTTCTGGATGAAGCCGTTAAGGAACTCAAAGGGGAGAGAGTTGAGAAGCTGGCAGAGGTGAAAATGGAGTTTGACTTAGACATTTACATCCCGGAATCGTACGTTCCCGACAGCCAGCACCGGGTGGAAATCTACCGGAAACTTTCCGATGCCGAATCTGTAGAAGAGGTGAAAGAGGTGGAGGCTGAAGTGGTTGACCGGTTCGGAGCTCTACCGCAAGAGGTGGAAGATCTCTTGAATTTCACCTGCGCCAAGATCGCCGCCTCTCATCTGGGAATGTCCAGGGTATCCTTAGAAAAGGACCTTCTCACGCTGCAGTTCTCAGAAGATAAGAAGTTGGGCAAAAAGGAGATAGGGAATCTGAGGAGGAAGATTGAGTTGCCCTTAGAATTTGCTGTTGACAAAACACTCAAACTCTTCGTACAACTCAAGCCAGGCAGCGAGAAGAAGACCCTGTCCGTCAAAAATCTCTTGCAAAGGTTGTGAGGGTGACTTATATTGCCGTATGCTTGGGAGTGTTATTGAAAAAAGAGGTAACTCAAACCTAAACGTTCTTTTCTAACCCAAGGAGGATCGACGTGAAAAAGACGTTGCTGCTGGTGCTCACTGGAATATTCACGCTTGCCTTATTGTCGGGGTGCGCCACCGAGAAGGAGGGCCAGATCGTGGCCAAGGTGGGGGATCAAACCATCACGGTTCAAGACATGGAATCCGAATGGGCCAAGGCCTCTCGTTTGAAGATCAAGGGCGTGCCGGACCTCCAGCGAAAGAAGGAAGTGGTGGAGAGGATGATCGGGGAGCAGGTGGTGATCCTGGAGGCCTACAAGGAAGGACTGGACAACGCCATAGTGGCCGACACCAATTTCGCCAAACAGAAAGAGAGGATACTCCTTAATCTGCTCTACCAAAAAGACATCGTGGATAAGTCTCAACCCACCGAATCGGAGATAAAAAAGGAATATCGGATGATGCAGCAGGAGGTGCATGCCTGGCACATACTTGTGGAGACCAAGGAACAGGCCGACGAGGTTTATCAGATGTTGAAGGATGGGGCGGATTTCGCCGAACTGGCCAAGGAGAGAAGTATCGACCCCACCATCAAGGACAACGCCGGAGATTTGGGATTCTTCCGCTGGGGTAAGATGGTGCCGGACTTCCAGGAGGTGGCATTCAAGATGAAGGAGGGGGAACTATCCAGACCGGTGAAGACCACCTTCGGATATCACATAATCAAGTTCATCGAGCGCAGGGAGGTGGAACAGAAGCCCTACGAGGAGACCAAGGCGCTGATCCTTCCCAAGCTGAACCAAGCCAAAAGGGAGGCCAGGGTAAAGGAGTATTTCGCCCAGTTGAGGAAAAAGGTGGGCTTCAAGATAAACCAGGATGCTCTGGACCTGGTGATGTCAAAAAGGGAGGAGGTGCCGCCGGATAGCCTCAGCCTGAGAAGACCCGCAGACGTTCTGGATCTGGACATGTTTACGCCTGAAGAAATGGCCATGACCCTCTTTTCCTATAACAAGGGAGAGGTCACTGTGGAGAAGTTTGTCCAGGATTTCAGCCAGATCCCCCAACCTTACCGGCCCAAACTCTCTGACCGGGATAAGATCATAGAGATAGCCTTCCAAAGCCTGACAAGAGATCTCCTGATGGACGTGGCCCAAAAACAGAACTTAGAGGAAAGCAAGGATTTCCAAAAGGACTGGAGGATGATAATAGAGAAGGAGATGGCTGTCAGGATGAAAAATGAGGTCATCCTCAAAGGGGTGGGAATATCAGATGACGAGTTGAAAAGCTACTACGACAGACACAAGGAGAGATTCACCGTCCAGGCCAAGGTCAAGATAAGGGAGATTCTGCTCAAGACCGAAGAGGAGGCACAGGACGTTCTGAAGCAGTTGAGGGGAGGAGCCGACTTCACCCGGCTGGCCCAGGAAAAGACCATCAGAACCTCAGCCAAGGGATCGGGAGGAGACTTAGGAGAGTTTACCCGCCCCCGGTATCCGGAGCTTTTTGACGCGGCGGTGAAATTGAAGGAGGGAAAGGTGGATGGCCCTATAAAGATACAGGATCGTCAGTTCGGCGAGGGCTATGCGGTGATCAAATTGACCAGCAAAACAGAGGAGACTGTGCAACCTCTGGAGGAGGTTAAGGACAGATTAACCAGGATGGCCCGCCAGGAGAAGGACAACAACATCTACAAAAACTGGATAGAAAACAACAGAACCCGCTACAAGATCGAAGTATTCGACGAGGTGATAGAATCCACCTTACAGGAGGAAGAGGCGCCCCCAGGACAGGGTTAATTCACCCACCTTATTTGAGAATTGAGAGGAAACGAGGATTATCTGAATACAGGTCAGGCGAAATGGATTCGTAATCCTCGTTTCTCGTGATAGAATGAAAACTTGCGGAACAAGACTCGTTAGCAGAGCAGAAGGGATTATCTTTCTTCTCCTCTGTATATTCCTTCCCATCTCCAGCTTGGTGCATGCTCAGCAGGTTCTGGACAGGATCGTGGCCGTGGTGGGAGACCAGATCATCTCGGACTCCGAGCTTGAGGTGCAGTTGGCCTTGTATGTCAACCAGATGGGAATGGAGTTGAGAAGTGAAGCCCAGAAGGGCGAGCTTAAACGGGAGATACTGGACCAGATGGTCAACGACCGGTTGCTTTTGCTCGCGGCACAGAAGGATACCAATATAGAGGTGACCTCAAAAGAGGTGGAGGAGTCGGTCAAGGAACAGTTGAATAGGATCAAATCGGAGTTCACCGAGGAAGAATTCAAGGCTCAACTCAAGGCAGAGGGCTTAACCGAAGGCGAGCTTAGGAAGAAATACAGAGAGCAGACAAAAGAAAAGATGCTGACCGATCGCTTGATAGCCTCCAAGCTTTCCAAGGTATCCGTGTCGACCAGGGAGGTTAAGGATTTCTACGAGACGCATAAGAATAGCCTTCCGGATCAACCGGAGGCGGTAAAGCTGAGTCACATCCTTCTGGAGATAGTACCCTCTTCCGAGACCCTGGATTCCCTGAAGAGTAAAGCAGAGAGGATACGAAAGCTGGCCCAAGAGGGTGAGGATTTTGCCCGGCTGGCTTCCACCTATTCCGACGATCCGACCGGCGAACGGGGTGGAGATCTGGGCTTCTTCAAAAAGGGAGACATGATTCCCAAATTCGAGGAGGTCGCTTTTGCTCTGGAGCCGGGCGAAATCAGCGGTGTGGTGGAGACCGAGTTTGGATATCACATCATAAAGATGGAAGAAAAGAAAGGCGATCAGGTGCACGCCAGACATATACTCCTCTTGGTTGGCTCGTCCGAGAGAGATACGATGAGAACCGAAGAGCTTGCCGACAGTCTCTACCACTTGCTGCTTGAGGGAGCCGATTTCGCGGAACTGGCCAAGGAATTCTCCTCAGATGAGGAGTCGCAGAAGATGGGCGGAGAGCTGGGCTGGTATCCTGTCGAGCAGATGACCCCGGAAATCAAGGAAGGAGTCAAGGACTTAGAGGTCGACCAGGTGAGCCCGCCGCTGAAGAGCCAGTTCGGCATCCATATCCTCAGGGCTCTGGACAAAAGAGAAGGAAGAGAACTAAGCTTAGAGGACGACTGGGACATCCTAAAGGACATGGTCCGGCGCAAGAAGACCAACGATGTTGTCACGGAATGGGTGGAGAAGCTGCGCCAGGAGATATACGTGGAGATAAGGTTGTAATGCGTCCGCAGGTGTGCACCGGATGGTGCACACCACAGTCCTTCGACTTCGCTCAGGACAAGTCCACCGCCAGAGCCCCCCATGCGTTTAGATAGCTACCTTTCAGACACCAGGCTAATAAAGAGGCGCGCCCAGGCCAAGAAGGCGTGTGAGGCCGGGGTGGTTTACCTGGATGGAAAGGCGGCCAAACCCGGTAAGGAAGTGAAGCCGGGACAAAACATAACTATTAGCTTCGCAAACAGACTCTTAGAAGTAGAGGTGCTGGACATTCCACTGCGCAGCGTGAGAAAAGAGGAAGCAAAGAACTTTTACCGAATAATAAGGGAAGAAAGAAGAAAAGAAGAGCTGTTTTAATTGCAGTTAGTTTTTGTAAGCTTCCGAAAAACTGCTTGCGGTTCGACCTTGCTCATCACCCTGAACGTACTGAAGGGGAGAGCACAACTTGGAGTACACCGGCTTGTCGTAGCTGAGCGTCCAGACGGGCCCGTATGCCCAGACGGGCACCCGTCCGGGTGGGCGTCTGGGCGAAGACCCCGACTTAGCGGGGCTGGTGCGATTTTTGTTGTTTCCGTTTAATCAGTTCTATCCGTTGACCGAGATTTTCCTTGCCTAAAAAAAAGAACTCCATTTAATTGTTCAGTGAGTGGGTTGGGTTGTAATCCCCCGCCTTAGGCGGGACAGCCCGAGCTACTGACCCCTGTTGACCGTAAGCTGAAGATAGATGATACCGTTAAAAGACGACATTCCCTCCTACAGCCCACCGGTGGTGACGGTGGCATTGATCTCGATCAACTGCTTGATCTTTTTCTACCTGTCGTTCTTAGGAGAGGGATTCCAGTTGGCCTTGGTCAAGTGGGGAGCCATCCCTTTCGAGGTAACTCATGGAGTGGAGCTTACGCCCGAGCTTTCTTTCTTCGCTCCCTTCTCTTTGTTCTCGTCCATGTTTCTGCACGGAGGTTTTTTGCACCTGGCGGGCAACATGCTTTATCTGTGGATCTTCGGCGATAACGTGGAGGATCAGCTTGGGCACGTTAAGTTTTTCATCTTCTATATCCTGTGCGGGTTGGCCGCAAGCCTCCTCCACATCATCACCGCGCCCAACTCCAAAGTCCCCATGGTGGGAGCGTCCGGAGCCATAGCTGGTGTCCTGGGGGCTTACATGATCAGGTTCCCCCGGGCGAGAATCCTGACTTTGATTTTCCTTGGCTTTTTCATACGAATAGTGGCGGTGCCGGCTCTGTTCGTCTTAGGATTCTGGTTTATACTACAACTGCTTTATGCTTTTCCGTCCATTGGTTCCACCTCCGGGGGAGTAGCCTGGTTTGCCCACGTGGGCGGGTTTTTGGCTGGAATTGTATTGTTTAAGCTCTTCTCCGCTTTTTCAAAAAGAAGATACTAGTACGATGAATGAGAAATCCTCATGTTCGAAGACCAAGCTTCGCTGCGATATCTGCGGCAAGCGTTTCAAGAAGGGCGGCACCCGCTACCGGGTCAACTTAGAGATCATTTCAGATTTTGATGGATACATTGAGGACGTCTCGAAGAAACCGGAGGATCATCTAAAGAAGAAGATTGGAGAGATTCTAAGAGAGACCGAGGAGATGTCGGAACAGGAACTGGAAGAGGAGATATATCTCAAGCGGAACTGGCGGGTTTGCGTTAACTGCCGCGAAAGATTCCTGACGGTTCTAAAAAAGCTGTGTGAGTAGGTCGGGTTGCGAGCCGCAGGCGAGCTACCCGACACACACAGATTTGTCGGGCACCCTGCGGGAGCGCGACCTACGAGAAAATGAATTATAGACGTTATTATATTCCTGATGCAACCGTCTTCATTGTCGGAGTAACCAAGAATCGGATTCCGTATTTTGACGAGGTACAAAATATTGACCTTTTTCAGGAGATATTAGAAAAGACGCGGCAGAAGTATTCTTTTGAGTTACCCGCCTTGGTTATTTTGCCCGATCATTTCCATCTCCTTTTGAGACCAGTAGGATGCAACTTCTCAGAGATTATGCAGTCTTTCAAAAAACGGTTTACGGATAATCTCAAAAAGAGAAACGGGATTGCTACAAATTTCAATTTCTGGCAAGGTAGGTTCTGGGATCATGTGATTCGGAATGATGAAGACTTCAGAAGACATCTAGATTACATTCATTATAATCCAGTGAAACATGATTATGTGTCCAAGCCTGAGGACTGGCAGCACTCAAGTTACCTAAGATGGGTCGAAGAAGGAGTATACAAACTTGGATGGGGGCACAAAGAGATAGATGATTTAGAAAAAATGAATTTTGAATAGGTCGGGTTGCGACCCCGCCAAAGGCGGGGGGAGCTACCCGACAAAACCCGAATGGCTGTGTCGGGCACCCTGATGGGAGCCCTACCTGCAAGTACTCAGATATGATACACGCTGATTTCGTTCATCTACACGTTCATACTCAATACAGCCTGCTGGACGGCGCCAACAAGTTGGATGATCTCATTGGCCAGGCGAAAAAATTCAAGATGCCTGCCTTAGCCATCACCGATCACGGCAACATGTTCGGGACGGTGGAGTTCTACAGAAAATGTATGGCCGCCGGAATCAAGCCCATAATCGGCTGTGAAGTATACGTGGCGCCGCAGAACAGAAGGAAAAAGGAGCCCATCAGAGGATTTCCAGACGCTGGTTATCATCTGATCCTTCTGGTGAAAAACCATACCGGATACAAAAACTTAATGAAGCTCTCCAGCATCGGGTACCTGGAAGGATTTTACCACAAGCCACGCGTCGATAAGGATGTGCTCAGGCAGCACAGCGAAGGTCTTCTGGCCCTGTCCAGTTGCCTGCACGGAGAGGTTCCCAGCCTTCTGCTCAAAGGAAACGGCAAAAAAGCCCGAGAGGTAACCGAGGAATACAAGACCATCTTCGGCCAAGGAAACTTCTTCCTGGAGATACAGAATCATCAGATCGAAGAGGAGAAGAAGGTAATTCCCCTTCTGGTGAAGTTGGCGGAGGAAGCCAACTTGGGATTGGTGGCCACCAACGACTGCCATTATCTGAAAAAAGAACACTCTGCGGCTCATGATGCACTACTGTGCATCCAAACCGGCAAAAAGGTTAGCGACACGGATCGGATGAGGTTTGCCAACGATCAGATGTACTTCAAGTCGCCCGAGGAGATGAAGACGCTCTTTGCCGATTTCCCGTCTGCCCTAGAAAACACCCTGCGGATCGCCGAATCGTGCAACCTGGATTTAGAGTTCGGCAAGACCCATCTCCCCGAATTGCCCCCCCCTTCCGGCTTCGACGATCTGGATTCTCATCTGGTTTTTCTATGCCGGAAAGGCTTGGCACAGAGGTACTCCAAGGTCACGCCCGGCTTAGAGGAGAGGCTGGAATATGAGCTCAAGGTGATAAAGCAGATGGGGTTTGCCGGATACTTTCTCATCGTCAAGGATTTCATCGACTTTGCCAGAAAGGAAGAGATACGGGTGGGGCCGGGAAGGGGTTCGGTGGGAGGCAGCCTGGTGGCCTATTGTCTGGGAATCACCAACTTAGATCCCATCAAATATGGGCTGCTGTTTGAGAGATTCCTCAACCCGGAAAGGATCTCTCTCCCGGACATCGACATCGATTTCGCGGACCGGGGGAGAGATAAGATAATCCGATACGTGATCAACAAGTACGGGGAGAAAAACGTTGCCCAGATCATCACCTTCGGAACCATGGCTGCCCGGGCAGTGATCAGGGACGTGGGAAGGGTTCTGGACATCTCCTACGCCGAGGTGGACCGGATCGCCAAGATGATTCCCTGGGAACCCGACATGAACTTAAAGAAAGCGTTGGGGCAGCGAGCCGAACTTCGCGCAATGGTCAAAGGCGATCCCAGAATAGAAAGGCTGATGTCCTACTCTCAGGTACTGGAAGGTTTGTGCCGGCACGCCTCCACTCACGCTGCCGGTGTGGTGATCGCACCCAGGGCCTTGACCGAATTCGTTCCTCTGTATAAGAGCAGCAAGGGGGAGAAAACCACCCAATACGACATGAAGGGGATCGAGGAGATCGGGCTTTTGAAGATGGATTTCTTAGGTCTGCGGACCTTAAGCGTGATCGACGATACGCTTGAAACGCTGAGAGAAGATGGCAACGTCGTTTTGGACATAGACTCCATCCCTTTAGACGATGAGAAGACCTTCCAGCTTTTCTCCAACGGCGAGACGGTGGGCATCTTCCAGTTCGAGAGTTCCGGCATGAGAGAATATCTGTGCAAGCTAAGGCCCGAAAGTCTGGATGAGTTGACCGCCGTAAATGCGCTCTATCGTCCCGGACCTTTGGACAGCAAGATGACGGATGAATATGCAGACAGAAAAAGGGGTTTAAAGAAGATAACATACGAGCATCCCCTGCTGGAACCCACTCTCAAGGAGACCTACGGCGTTATCGTGTATCAGGAGCAGGTTTTGAGGATCGCCAGCGATCTGGCCGGATACAGCCTGGGCAAGGCGGACATCTTACGAAAGGCCATGGGAAAGAAAAAGGCGGAGTTGATGGATCAGCAGAGGGAGGAGTTCAACAAAGGAGCCAAAGCTAAAGGGATAAAGAAAGAGGCAGCAGAGAAGATATTCAACCTGATGGCCACCTTCGGCCGATACGGTTTTAACAAGTCTCATTCCGCCGGATATGCATACTTAGCTTATCAAACCGCCTATCTCAAGGCTCATTATCCGGTGCAGTTTATGGCCGCCAGCATGACCTCGGAGATAGGCAACACCGACCGGGTGGTGACGCTGATGGAGGAATGCAAGAGGATGGGAATCGAGGTCCTGCCCCCGGACGTCAACCAGAGCGTGGGGAAGTTTAAGGTGGTGGGAAAGCAGATACGATTCGGACTGGAAGCGGTAAAGAACGTGGGACACGGAGCCATTGAGGCTGTCGTGGAATCCAGGGAAAGGGTGGGTAAGTTCGACAGTATCTTCCAGTTCTGCGCCGAGGTGGACATGGGCGCGGTGAACAGGCGGGTGATAGAGAGCTTAATCCAGGCCGGGGCATTCGATTCCGTCTCCAAGCACAGGTCACAGTTGATGGCATCTGTGGACGTGGCCACAAGCTGTGGGCAGAACCTGCAGGAGGAGAAGAAGCGGGGACAAACCTCGCTGTTCGATCTTACCGGCGAGACAAAAACTGCTTCCATCCCCAGGGTGCCGGAAGTTCCGGAATGGCCCATTAGCGAGATTCTCTCCAAGGAAAAGGAGATGCTCGGATTCTACGCTTCCGGGCATCCACTGACCAAATACCATGACGAATTGGACGTCTTCGTCACCAGAAACACCAAGACCATAGAGGAAGCCAAGGACGGGGAGGAGCTCTACATCGGTGGGGTCATCACCAACGTGAAGACCACCATAGACCGCAAGAAAAAGCAGATGGCCTTTATCACTTTAGAGGATTTCACCGGCACGGTGGAGGTGGTGGTCTTCTCCGATTGCTATGAGAAGAACCGCCGCGTGATAAGGGCAGACTCCATGGTCTTGGTCAGGGGAAGAGCCTCCACTAAGGAGGGAGAGAAAGCCAAGGTGATCGCGTCGGATATCATGGGCTTAAGCAAGGTATATCAGAAGATGAAGCCCCCCATGCATATCCTTCTCCTCTCTTCAGGATCCAGCCAGGATATCATCACCGAGTTGAAGGGGGTGCTATCCGACCATCCCGGAAAATCCCCGGTGATCCTGCACGTGAGAACGAACGATGAAGAACTGAAGATGAGGCTTAAGAACACAGACGTGGAGGTCTCCAAAGAGCTTCTGGGTAAATTGAAGAGTTTGTGTGGTGACAAGAACGTGTACGTGAATCGTAGCTGACCGCGATTATCCTGCGCGCGAAACAGGTTGCCGGAATCCAACATGAAAGGGGGAAATAATCATATGGCCCAGCAGTTTATAAAACTGGACGAAGCTGACAATCCAGAGTACTACGGGCTGTGGCGAGACCACGACGAGTTAAAGAAAAGGTTGAATGATCTCAACCTCCGAGTCCACAAGATTAGGTTTCCGAAATTCTTGGTCTGGAGAGCTAGAAAGCCGCTGAAGGCCGTGGGGCTGGAGTTGGTAAAACTACAACACGACTACCTGAGTTGGAGGAAGAAGGCGGTCAACTTCCAGATGAACCCCCACTACAAGATAAGGCGGGATGAGAACGCCCAACTCGTGTATCTACACGCCACATCCAACATGAGAAACTTGACCGATATTCTTGAATCCGAGATGATCCTACTCGGGAACAATTACAATTTGGCCCACCTCTGGCTTGACAACAAACTCAACTTCCTCCTCGCCCTGAGTTCATTTGCGCTCGCGTTTCTGGCTCTTATTATTACTTTGATTCTCACCTCAGACCGGCTCGTGATTGTAGGTTGGCTCCCGTAACCGCGTGATAGCGTCCCCTGCGCATCACGTGTTGGTTCGGGGTGCCCTCACCCCGAACCTATCTCACTGGTAGACAATCGTACGGACAGCCCTCGTGGCTGTCCGTTTCATGTTCTCCCTGGATCACCCTCCTCCCACCTTCTCCCGTAAAGGGAGAGGGAACTCGGTTATTCCCTCCCTTTATGGTTCGACAAGTTCACCACAGGTGGGAGGGAATAAAAGGGAGGGTGAAAGGGATTTGGATAGGGACCCCGCCATGACGGGATTTCGCAAGCTCAACTTGCCCCGAACCGCATGGTTCGGGGCAAGCCCTGTCCCTACGTCCATCGCGCGGTGCCGGTTTTCCCTTGACTAATCAGGAAATAGTGTTAGGTTGTATAAGTGGGAAAAGGGCTGGAATGAGGACAAGTCCAGACCCTATCCCGACCCACAGGTTAGAAGTCCAAATTCTGGCTGAAGGAGTCGTTAATGAAAACTTTTAAGATTTTCCCCTGTGTCTTTCTTTTTCTGGCTCTCATCTTCCTTTTGTGCGGCTCTGCTATTCCAAAGGACCGGATCGATGAGGAGATAGAGGCCATCCAGAAGATAATTGATGAGAAGGGATATCACTGGACTGCGGGCAGAACTTCAGTGATGGAGCTTTCCGAAGCAGAAAAGCAGAATCTCTACGGTTTGGAGATACCGGAATGGTATGATGAGTGGTTCAAGAATGCCGAGAAGCTGACCGCCGCTCCCGACGCTTACTTTGCTCCGGTCTTCGACTGGCGCGATTCGGCCGGGGTCACACCGGTAAAGAATCAGAAGAACTGTGGGAGCTGCTGGGCCTTTGGCGCTCTGGCTGCTCTGGAGTCTATGGCGAAAATCTACGGAGGGACGGAGCTCGACCTCTCGGAGCAGCAGATCCTCTCCTGTAAGTCCTACGGCTGGGGATGCAACGGCGGCTGGATGAGCACCTGCTACGAGCTGTTCTTAGAATATGGCTCCATCAGCGAGCAGGACATGCCCTACCACGCCAACGATACCGATCCCTGCATACAGGAGTCGTGCGAAGTCCTGGCAAAGGTCACCGGCTGGACTCCGATTGCCTTTGACGTGGATGCCATCAAAACTGCCCTCCTTACCGGACCGGTGTGTGGCACCATGACCGCTTACGACGATTTCAGCTCTTACACCGGAGGTTGTTACGAGCACGAGGATACCGAGCCATTGAATCACGCCGTCTTGATCGTGGGCTGGGACGACACCATGTGCAACGGCGAGGGCGCCTGGATCGTGAAAAACAGCTGGGGCCAAAGCTGGGGCATGAATGGATTCTTCTACATAAAGTACTATAGCTGTGGGATCGGCTACGCCAGCGACCTGATAGATTACATCCCTCCCGGACCATACGTCAGCCTGGAAGACTTGACTGTGGATGATGCTGTTGGAGGCGACGGAGACGGCAGAGCCGAACCGGATGAGACGGTGGACCTGTACCTGACCTTCTCCAACATCTGGGTTCCGCTGACCGGCGCTGTGCTCACCGCCGAGCCTGATACAAACGGCTTGGTTATGATGACGGATCAGGCCTATTTGGGTGACATTCTGGCGCCGGATACTGTGGTCAACTTTACGGCGCCGATCCAATTTTGGGTTCCCTCTGATTTTCCTTCCCGAAGGGTGAACTTCACCTTCGAGATCACTGGCAACAGCGGTGAATACAGCAAGAGTTGGACCAGGGAGGTCTGGATTGGCCGCTCGACTATCCTTTTGGTTGACGACGACGAAGGCGCAACCGTGGAAAGCTATTATTGCGAGGCAGTGGATGCGGTGGGGCCTCTGTACGATGTGTGGGATAAAAGCGCCCAGCCGGAGAAATCCTACAGCTTCTTTGATTACGATGCGGTGATCTGGTTTACCGGGGATCACAGAGAGTCGGTCTTCTCGGATGACGATATCCTGACTTTAACAGATTACCTGGATAACGGCGGCAGGCTCTTTTTGACCAGTCAGGACGCGGCAGAAGCTTTGTCCGGTTCACCCAATCCGCAGCACAACCTCTTTTTGCAGGACTATCTGCACGCCGGCTACGCTGGAAGCTGCAGCAGGCTTCTGATAGCCGAGGGTCCCGGGGATGAAGTGGGAGACGATTTGTGGGTTTGGCCGGGAAGCACTCCCGGGGCTAACAATCAAAACTCCAAGGATGCCCTATCACCCGATCCTGAGGCGGACGCGGTCCTCTTTTACGCCAACGCCGGGTTTACTCCCACCGATTCGGTGGCTGCCATAAAGTTTAAGGGCGACTATAAACTGGTCTTCTTCGGGTTCGGCTTCGAGGCCATAAACCAAAGCGGCATCTATATGCACGGACACAACGTCACCAAGCCGGAGGTTGTCATGCAACGAGTCTTAGACTGGCTGAATACGCCCTGGATCTACGTGCACGGAGATGCCAATTACGACCAGACCGTGGACGTGGGAGACGTGGTTTATCTGACCAATTATCTCTTCAGGGGTGGAACAGCCCCTGTGCCTCCGGCCGCCGGGGATGCCAACGGTGATTGCACAATCGATGTGGGAGATGTGGTCTATCTGGTGAACTATCTGTTCAAGGGAGGCCCGCCTCCTGTGGAGGGCTGCGCATAAACGCAAATATATAAAACCGGACAATCATCAGATACGATAAAGAAGCTGAGGAAGGCTGGTGCCTTCCTCAACTTTTATCTGAGCTATCGATTTTATGAGTATACATCATCTTTCCTTAATCCATGAAGATTCTACAGAAACATGAAGTCTGTCTGTTAACCATAGCGCTGAACTCCTTTGCCCTATTCTTCGGGTTCACCGTCTGGCGGGTGCTATTCAACAATTTCGCCAAAGAGGTCTTTGACGTTACCCCCACACAGATAGGAATCATCCAATCGGTTCGGGAGATTCCCGGGCTTTTGGGATTTGCCGTGGGAGCTCTGGCTCTCTACATAGCCGAGGTCAGGATCGCCACCTTAAGCATCGTGCTCACCGGCGCAGGGTTGATACTGGTGGGACATTCCGATTCCGTTTTCATGCTGGGCGTAGGCACGCTGGTGATGAGCGTGGGATTCCACGGCTTCATCTCCTCCAACCAGGCACTTCTGCTTCACTTCATCAAGACCAGGGAATCGGGAAAGGCACAGGGGAAGATAGCCAGCACGGAATCCATGGCCGGGGTCGTCGCCACAGTCTGCGTTCTGGCAGCCACCTTCTTTTTCGGCTACCGCGAGACGTTGACAGTTTTTGGGGCTGTGGTCATCCTGGTGGGAGTCTATTTCACCTTTGTGATCAAATCCAACCGGGCAAAGGAAGAGGAAAGAAAGGTTACCCTGAAGAAGAAGTACTCTCTTTACTATTTTTTGAGTTTCTTAAGAGGTTGCCGCCGCCATATCTTCACCACTTTTGCCATTTTCCTTTTAGTCGCCAACCACCAGATATCCATCTCCACAGCGGCGCTTCTGTTCTTCGTCTCCAACGTGATTACCATCTACACAAACCGCCGGATAGGAGTATTGGTGGAGAAGTGGGGGGAGCGGACCGTACTGGTGGGAAGCTCCCTTTTCTTAGTCTTCATCTTCTCGGGCTATGCATACATCCCCTGGTTGCCGCTCCTGGCTGTTTTCTACGTGCTGGATAACATCCTCTTCGGCTCGTCGATTGCGCTTCATTCTTATATCAGGAAGATCTCGGACAAGGCGGATCTCACCAGCTGCATATCGTTCGCCGTGACAGTGAATCACATCTCGGCGGTGATCCTGCCCATACTTGGCGGCGTGATATGGGAGCTTCTGGGATTTAGAGCCACCTTTCTTTTCGGAGCAGCCATCGTCTTTATCGATATGCTCTTCTCTTTTAGGATAAAAATCAGGGGGGATACTTGAAGATAGGATCTGGAGTGTTCACCTTTAGGTGAACCAGATCGAGATTCTTTCTATCTCTATATCTCTCGGTCAGGCTGAAGCCTGACACTCCAGGAGTGAATTCTTCTGGATTTTCTGCCCAAGACTATCCCGCAACTTCCATCACTTGCTACCAGACAACTTTTCAACCCTGCGCTTTAAGAGCTGGCTCTGCCTCGGGGACTGCGACTGGCTTCTCTTCCAATGCCGGGAGCTTGATTAAGAACAGAGTGTAAGTCCCTTCATCACTATACACTTCGATGCTGCCGCCGTGGTCTTTGACCATTTCGGCAACCCATAGCAATTCCAAGCCCAGTCCGTCTCTCTTGCCGGTGAAACGCTCTTTGAACACCTTTGAAAGATCGGATGGACCTAAGCCCGTCCCGTTATCCGAGATCTGAATCTGTACTCCCTGCCTTTCGTTGGCTCCGCTTACCTCTATGGTAATGGTTTTTACTCGATCCGGGGTCTGCTGTAAAGCATGAGCTGCATTTTCCAGAATGGCACAAAGCATCCGCCGCAGTTGGAGCTTGTTTCCTCTCACCCTGGGCATGCCCTCCTGAAAATGAGTAGCGAGGATGATGTCGCGAAACTTCTCCTGCGATTTCAGCACAAGTAACTCTTTCTGGAAGAGGCCCACCAAATCCAGCGGCTCTTTGCTTGGGGGAGACGCTGGCGAAGCGGTCAAATCCGAGACAAAACTTCTCATATTCTGTAAGGCATCTCTCATGACGCTCATGGTCCTGGCTGATTTGCCCAAGCTGACCTCGTCCAACTCCAGCGGCAGGGTCTCAAAAGCAACGGAGAGTTTTTTGACTTCCGTGGTCATGATATTGGCGATCTGTTCGGCCGTTGTCCGCCTAAAGGCTAATCTTTCCTGCATTCTCTCTTCTTCTTCCCGGCTCTTATTCTGAGTCACGTCTTGTATTAGGTGAAGTCTCCCCTCACTCCTTCCCTCTTCGTCACGCATTTCGGTAATGGTAGCGAAAGAGAGGAAGTGCTCGCCGCTTTTCTTCCTGGCTATAACTTCCCCCTCCCACACACCTTTACCCTGCAATTCCTCTTGAATTCCTTCGGCAAGAAAAGACCAGGAATTATTAGCCCACAGCATGTTAAGAGGCTTGCCCATAACCTCTTTGCTGCTGTAGCCGAATTCCTCTTCCGCCGCTTTGCTGAACAATGATATGAGATCGTCCTCTCCGGTGCAGATTAGAGGATAAGGGACAGAGGAAAGCAGCCGATTTGAGAGGTTTTCTTTCTCTTCTGTGGGTACTTGAGATTCTTCTGTGGATCCCTGGCTTCCTGTCGTGCCTACCTTCTCTCGTAGGGAACGGTATGCCTGATGAAGCTGTTCGTTCTTCTCTTTAAGCTCGTCGATTAGTCGAAGATCGGATTGCTTTATTCGCGAACTTAAGACTTTCACGATCTGATATGCGATCAAAGGGTGATTATTCAAGATGGTCAGGAAATTCGACCTGGAAAGTTGGAATACCTTGGTCGCTTTGGTGGCCTGGGCGGTTGCAGGACGTGGAGACTCATCCAGAAAGCCCGATTCCCCGAAAATGTCCCCTTCTCTCCTCAAGACCCGACTGCTCTCCTCCTCTTTCTCCTTTGCCGCACGGCTGATCTTTATCGCCCCTTCCTTGATGACGAAGAGGGTATCCCCCAGCGTTCCCTCCTTGAAGAGAGTCTCGTCAGAGGAATAGGTTTTTTCCTTGAAAAAACCACAGATCTTTTTCAGGCTGGCGGAATCGAAGGTTGAGAAGATCGGCGTCTTACGCAACAGCTTAATCGTCTGGGCAGACATATTTCCCCCTTGTGGTTTAGCGAAGCTTGTCCCCTTTTCTATATCGTCACCTGGTGGGCAAGCTGAAAGTTTTTTAGCTACGCATAGAGTGGCAGACGAGGCGTCCGTCTGCCCAGACGGGCACCCGTCCGGGTGGACGGATTAGACCGAAATTCTGGACTTCGTGATTCGCCGCTCGCGCCGTCCGTGGGACCGCCGGACGATTCTCTAATTCCCTCTCCCCACGGGGAGAGGGAACTCAGCGGAAATGTCGGACTCCTGTGATTTCATCCGCTCTATCCGTTGAATCCGTTGACCAGATTTGTAGTCCTATCAAACAAAAAGCGGACAGCGATTACTCTGTCCGCTTGCCTTTTTCATCGTATGTGGTCGTCAGCTACAACCTTATCCCCAGGTACAACCCGAAGAACCAGCTCGAGGTATTCATCTTGATCTTGCTCGACTTCCAAATGGAGGAAGAAGGCATCCAGCGATAGCCACCCTCTAGTCGTAGGATAGCTCCCGGAGGCCTCATTTGCCATTCGAAGCCTCCCAGGGAAGTGAACACGGCGCCTGCATGAATCGTCTCTGAGCGGTTTGTTCTGAGGTTCACAGCTTGAAAACCGAATCCACCTGCCAGAAACGGTGGGACCACAAAATGTGGCAGCAGGTACAACCTCTCTGCCACGCGGAATTCGTGAAAGGAAACTCGCACCTTGTCCGGGCGTCTCTCACCTTTTGCCTGCCAGAAGACGTACAGGAAGCTTAGACTTCGCCTCACCCTGCCACCAGGATCAAGCTTGTAGCGCGCCAGTTCCACGCCGAACTGAGGGGCACGACGTGTTACCCGCGGATAACCATTGCTTTCGAGGTTTCTATTCGTTACCCGCAGAGGAGAGAAGAAGTGATTGACGTTAGCGCTGACGGACCAATGGGGTGTCGGCCTCACAGCTCCTGAACGAGCCGTAGAAGGTAGCACGACGAAAAGAAGAAGGCACAAGAGCGCTCCGATCGCTTGAGCCGGGCAGATTCTGTATGTTATGGACGACATCTGAGAACCTCCACTTACAATTCAACCGAAGGATCATTCTCCCCGAAACGAACTCTAGTTATACATATAAGATAGCTTCCAAAACCCGTACGGTCAATGAAAAAAAGCGGACAGGGATTAACCTATCCGCTTACCGTTTCCACTAGATGTGGTCGTCAGCTACATTTTCAAATGGAATGGAGAATGTTAGTTTCCTTCGCTTTTTTCTTCTGGTTGATCCGAAGCCTTCTCTTCCGCCGGCTTTTCTTCAGCCTCTTTGGCTTCGTCTTCCTTCTCGTCCATCTCCCTTCTCTCCTCTTCCTCTTCGCTCTCGGTCTTCCGCTCCAAGAGGTTCTCGTCATCCTTTTTCCTTCGCAGGATGATGTAGGTGACAGTCTGTCCGCTGCTTATTATGGCCAGCCCGTAGGAGAGGACCATGAAGATGACGATTATCAAAGAGATGGCTATCAGGAAAGCCGCAATCTGGCCGGACCAGTTGAGGTAAATTCCCGGTCCGATCTCGGGAAGATGAAACCCGAAATCTATGCCAGCGAAGATATTGGAGAAGTAATCCAGGATGTGTTCCGGAATGGTGACATAAGAGAGCGCCTCTTCGGTAATGTCGGCAAGTTTCTCCTTCATGAAAACGCCGCAGGATGCGTTGACTAACTGGATGGCTCTGAACGAGAAGTAACCGAAGACGAAAATCCCCACCTTAGACATCACCCCGATAAGTCCGGTGTAGGCGAAGAACCGCCAGGCCTGATTCCACAGGGTGGAGAAGATCTGAACTAAGGTCTCGAAGGTATCCTCCTTCAGGGTAGCCACCACCGCGGGAGCTGTGAGCAAAGAGACAAAGAAGACGAAGATAACGTAAGCCAAGCACAGGCCGGCGGCGAACAAGGGGATCAGATAGAAAATACCGATGCCCAGCTCCCCTATGTACGGTATCTTCCCCAGAAGTCCGATGATTACTCCGCAGATTATCAAGAAGGCAATGAAAACCAGAAGAGAAAGAGGCGAGAGGAAGGCGGGTGCCCAATGCTTCTTTAAGAATCTAAAAGCCTCTTTGGAGGAGTAGAAATCGTCTCCTTTGAGTTGTTCGTAGGTTACCTTTCCCACCATGGTACTGGCCAAAAGCCAGCAGATCACGGCCCAAAAAACACCCACGCCGAATATGGCCCAGCTGTACCAACTGACGAAGGGGAAATCGCTCAACGGGAAAAGACCATGATACTTCCAGGTCTCGGAACAGGCAAGACCGCTGGCAACGAAGGCCAGGTAGGTGAATACCAGATATCCAACGTATCCTGCCACAAGCCCAACAAACTGAAGTAGAATCTTCTTGGCGGAGAACGCCAGCCGGGGAACCCGGAATACGTCTCTTACGTCGAAATAGAATTGAGTCATGTCCACCTCCTGCTTATCGCTTTAAAAAAAACCTTCTGTCCTCATTAAAAAAGAAGTCAATGATTTATAAGCCACCCCCAATCTTTTGTCAAGAGAAATCTCTGTGCGAATTGCCAACTGAAATCTTTCATTAGGACTTCTGATGAAGTAACCAGCACCTAACTTAAGGTAGGTGCTGGTTCTCAAGTTAGGTGCTGGTTGAAGACCCTGGTCCATCTTCAGTCCTTGGGGCACCGGAGAGCGAATTTTGAAAAAGATTGACTTATCTTCCACAAGTCGCTATATTTTGCCAAAACCAAAAGGAAAGAGAGGAATATGAAGGCGCTAATTACTGGTATCACGGGTCAGGACGGGTCGTACTTAGCAGAGCTGCTGCTGGAAAAGGGTTATGAGGTTTTCGGGATGGTGCGACGGTCGTCCACCGAGAATTTCGATCGGATAAATCACCTCCGGGACAAGATCCAACTGCGGCAGGCCGACTTGCTGGATCAGCTCTCCATGATCCGGTTGATCGAGGAGTGCCGGCCCGACGAGATCTACAATCTGGCCGCTCAGTCGTTTGTTCCCACCTCCTGGCAGCAGCCTATGCTCACCGGTGAGTTCAATGCGCTGGGGGTTACCAAGATACTGGAGGCTATCAGGCTGGTCGACAAGAAGATCAAGTTCTATCAGGCCTCCTCATCCGAGATGTTCGGCAAGGTGCAGGAGGTACCCCAGAGCGAAAAGACCCCTTTCTATCCCAGAAGCCCTTACGGCGTAGCAAAGGCATATGCCCACTGGATCACGGTGAACTATCGGGAGAGCTACGGCATATTCGCTGTCAGCGGGATTCTCTTCAACCACGAATCCCCCCGACGGGGTTTGGAATTCGTATCCCGGAAGATAACCGACGGCGCAGCCAGGATTAAGTTAGGCCTAACCAAGAAGCTCTACCTGGGCAACCTAGATGCGAAGCGCGATTGGGGATATGCCGCTGATTACGTGAGGGCCATGTGGCTCATGCTCCAGCAGAAAGAGCCGGAGGATTTCGTCATCGCCACCGGAAAAAACCATACGGTGAGGGAGCTGGCCGAGATCGCCTTCCATCACGTTGGCCTGGATTATAACAAATACGTGGAAGTCGATCCCAAGCTGGTGCGGCCCGCGGAGGTGGACGTGCTTCTCGGAGATTCGTCCTACGCCCAAAAGAAGTTGGGCTGGAAGCCTGAGGTCTCCTTTGAGCAACTGATCCGGATGATGGTGGACACCGATTTGGAGAGAGTCAAGAAAGAGAAGAAGGATTCTTGATCGAGGCCAACAGAGTTTGAGCTCCGCCTGGCCGGCTTACCACCAAATCGAAAGGGGACAGCTCTAAATCCCCCTTGTGAAAATTCATGGACTCACGACGGTCCGTGCGTAAGCTTCTTGGAAATGCAACAGGGAAAAGAAAGCGGTAATCCGATTTGCCAAAAGGATAACTCATGAAGGTTCTGATAACCGGCATTGCAGGTTTTGCAGGTTCGCATCTGGCCGAGCTGCTGGTAAGAAAGGGAAATGAGGTATTCGGAACCTGCTTAGCCGGCGAGAGCCTGGATAATATCCGACGACTCAGCCGTAGGCTGCATCTTTCCACCTGCGATATCACCCGGTTCGATCACCTGTTCCGGGTGATTAAGAGAATAAGCCCGGACCAGATCTATCACCTGGCGGCCTTAAGCTCGGTGGCAAAATCGTTTTCGCAACCCCTGGACACCATCGGAAACAATATCCACGGAACCCTCTATCTTCTGGAAATCATCAGAAATCTCAAGAAGCCAATCAAAATTCTCGTGGTGGGGTCAAGTGACATGTACGGGAAGGTCACGCCCCGGGAAGTGCCCATAACCGAGGAGAAAGCCCTCCTTCCCGTCAGCCCTTATGGTATGAGCAAGGCGGCCTGCGATCTTTTAGCTTATCAGTATTTCAAATCTTACGGGGTTTATGCTATCCGGGCAAGAGCCTTCAATCATAGCGGGCCGCGGCAGAGCAGTGGATTTGTCATTCCAGACTTTGCCTCGCAGATAGCTCAGATCGAGGCTGGCCTTCTGCCCCCGGTCATAGAGGTGGGTGATCTCTCCAGCAAAAGGGATCTCTCCGACGTTAGAGACGTGGTGAGAGCCTATGTTGCGTTGATGCGCAGGGGAAAACCAGGCCAGGCCTACAATATATGTTCACAACAGGCGTATAGGATTAAAGACGTGCTCAAAAGTCTGCTCGCGTTGTCGAAACAAAAGATAAAGGTGAAGGTGGATAAAGAGAAGTACCGGCCGGCAGAGATCCCGATTCTTATGGGAAGCAACTCGAAGACAAAAGAAGCGACCGGCTGGAAGCCAAGGATACCTTTGAGGAAAACCCTAAAAGACACGCTTGATTTCTGGAGGGAGAAGTACAGAGTTTCCTAACCTCTTTAGCCGGCGGAAAATCACAAAAAATGTCACACGCACGCATTTGAGTCTGAGCGGAAGGAACCAAGTCTTTCATCAGGAGGCACAACTTGTATAAGAGATTAGAAAAGAAGATAAAAAGCAGGAGGGCGGTGGTGGGGATTATCGGCATGGGGTACGTGGGCCTTCCGCTGGCGGTGGTGTTGGGAAGGGAGGGTTTCGAGGTCATTGGGATTGACATAGACTCAAGACGGGTGAGCCGGATAAACTCCGGCAAATCAGACATCGACGACGTTGCGGATAAGGACCTAAGGCCGCTGGTAAAGAAAGGAAAGATCAGCGCTACCGCCGACTTTGCCGTGTTAAACCGGGTTGACTGCGTGATCATATGCGTTCCCACCCCCCTGAGCAAGACCAAGGACCCGGATGTCTCCTACATACTGGCCGGGGTGAGCGAGGTTCAGAAATACCTGCATCCGGGCCAGTTGGTGATCTTGGAGAGCACCACCTACCCTGGTACCACGGAAGAACTGATTCTTCCCATGCTTGAGGAAACCGGGCTGGTGGTGGGCAAGGACTTTTTCTTAGCTTTCTCTCCGGAAAGGGTCGATCCGGGGAATCAAAAGTATACCACCAAGAACACTCCCCGGGTGGTGGGCGGAATAACCCCCCGGTGTACCGAAATCGCCAGGTTTTTCTACGAACAGACCATAACCCGCGCCGTTCCGCTCTCCTCCACCAAGAGTGCGGAGATGGTCAAGCTTCTGGAAAACACCTTTCGCTCGGTCAATATCGGGCTGGTGAACGAGGTGGCCCTGATGTGCGACCGGCTGAAGATAGACGTGTGGGAGATCATCGACGCCGCCAACACCAAGCCCTTTGGGTTCATGCCCTTCTATCCCGGACCGGGACTGGGTGGACACTGCATCCCCATCGACCCGCATTATCTCTCCTGGAAACTCAAATCGTTGAACTACTACGCCAGGTTTATAGAGCTGGCAGGAGATATTAATTCCCGCATGCCGGAATACGTGGTGGAACGGATCAACCGGGCATTGAACGAAAGAAAAAAGAGCCTGAAAGGCTCGAAGATCCTGGTGTTGGGAGTGGCATACAAAAGGGACATAAAAGATCTGAGAGAGTCGCCGGCTTTGGACGTGATGGAGCTTTTACAGATCGCCGGGGCAGAGGTGGAATATAGTGATCCTCACGTGCCCTCCCTCGGCACGGACGATTCGGAGATGAAATCGGTGAGGTTGACCAGGAAGATTCTTCAAGGCTCGGATTGTGTGGCCATTTTGACCGACCACTCGGCCTACGATTATGACTTTATCGTGCGGAACGCACAGCTGGTTATGGACACCCGCAATGCCACCAAGAATGTGAAAAAGAACCGGGAGAAAATCGTAAAGCTTTAAAACATCAGCACTTTGTCCGATTTCCTGTCTGATCGGAAATCAGGCGCCAACCATTAGACCGGGCCAAAGGATTCGCCTCAGGTCGATAGCAGTCTCCTGCCAACGGGCTAACCCAAAGAAGCGATCCTTCACCGGGATTGAAAGAACTTGGCAAAGCAAGTTACAAAAATCATCCTTCTGACTTTTCTCTTATCGCCTCTCTTATCTGTTATCTCAGAAGCCACCCTCTTAGAGAATATCCCCCTGGACAGCTGGGTTTATGAGGTGACCGATGAGCTTCACTGCCGGGGTTTATTTTCTTCGCTTCACCAGAGTGTAAGACCTTACCGCCGGGGAGAGATCGCCTCCCTGGTCCTGGAGGTAAACTTGAAGCTGAAGGAGGAAGGGCTGAGACTGAGCGACTCTCAACTCTGGCTGCTGGCCAAACTGAACCAGGAATTTCGATTGGAGTTAGAAGAGCTCTATCATGAGAAACACAAACTAAAGCGAGATAAGAACATCCTCAGATATGCCACAAATCCTGTGGTCCATGCCTCTTTGGCCGAAGGGGATAGCTCTTATGGACGTGTGCAGGCAAGATTTGAAGCCAGCTTGCAGTTCGACCAAAAGTTCGTCCTCAAGGATCGGGTGGTGATAGACACCCAGGCGGAGAAGGAGAAAAGGTATGTGGGAAGGGAGTGGAAGCATGGCCTGACCGGAGTGTTCGATCAGGCTTACGCCAACATAGATTTAGGGTATCTTCATCTCCTCCTGGGAAGGGACCATCTGCGATGGGGCCCGGGGCGGGAAGATGTCCTTTTGCTCTCCGGCCGTATTCCGCCATTCGACATGATAAAGATCCAGGGGAACTTAGGTTCCTTTAAGCTGATCTTCTTCGCCGCGAAGCTGGACCGGTTCTGGGTTCCTGGTTACGATTTCCGCACCAAGAGATATCTCTCCGGCCACCGGATAAACTTGAAGCTGAAGTTCGGGTTGGAGATGGGTATATCTGAGGTGGTCCTCTATGGCGGGGAAGATCGCGATCCTGAAGCTAATTATCTGAATCCCCTGCTGCCCTTCTACGGAGAGCAGCACAACCTGGGCAGGGACGACAA
Source organism: uncultured bacterium (assembly GCA_965369445.1). Classification (GTDB taxonomy): domain Bacteria; phylum Zixibacteria; class MSB-5A5; order MSB-5A5; family SM1-73; genus SM23-73-3. Next base: position 23,935 of record CBDUQU010000006.1, read on the forward strand.
TATCCTGTGGAGCTTCGATATCGCGCTTTCCTCATTCAAGAACAAGGAAGTCTATTTCGAGCTTCTGGTGGACGATTTCCAGTACGATTTTGAATCGGAACCTCACCAGACCGGTTTTCAACTCGGCTTGAAGTATGTCAATCCGTTTGGCCTGAAAAGAAGTTATCTTAATGTAGAATACACCAAAATCAATAATTGGGTATACGGGCAGAACAAGCCGTGGAACGTTTACACTTATCACGGTCGAGGAATAGGGAGCATTCTGGGTCCGGACGCCGATCGCTGGCATCTCCGGCTGCTCTACCATTTCACTAAGGATATCGACCTGTCGCTCTCAGGAGAGTACAGAAGAAAGGGAGAGGGGCGAATCGACATTCCCCAGAGTTCGGCTGTGCCCACCTCCGACAAATTTCCCTCCGGGATCGTAGAATATACAAGTCAGCATCAACTCATACTGACATATCAACCCGGCGCCAGGTTAAAGCTGGATTTGTCGGTTGAGCACCTGAAGATCAAGAATCTCGAGAACGAGAGTGGAAGGAACTTGAGTGATTTAGCCTTCAGGGTAAGAGCAGCTTTGAACCTGTGGAAGGAGATAAGATTTTAGCTTGGATAAGCTCACCCTTAAATCGCCCGCCAAGATAAATCTCTCACTTGAGGTCTTAAAGAAAAGGGAGGATGGTTATCACCAGATCCGTTCCCTGATGCAGGCGGTCGATCTTTTCGATGAACTGACCCTGAGAAAAAGAGAGAAGGGTGTGGCGATAAGCTGTGATCATCCCCGCTGCCCTGCTGATGAGACCAATCTGGCGTTTAAGGCCGCTTCCCTGCTTCTGGAGAAGGAGAAGAGAAATGAAGGCGTGAGCATCCACATAAAGAAAAGAATCCCCATCTCCGCCGGCCTGGGCGGGGGAAGTTCAAATGCGGCAGCGGCTCTCAAGGGAGTTAGACAACTTCTTGAGCTCAAAGTCCCCGACGGCACGCTTCATAAGTTGGCTGCGCGGGTGGGGTCGGACGTCCCTTTTTTTCTCTACTCGGGACAGGCGCTGGTAGAGGGGAGAGGAGAGGAGATCCGGCCGATAAGAATATATGGGGGGTATTGGCTGGTTCTGGTATGTCCCGGCATAGAAGTTTCCACCAGGTGGGCTTATCAGAACGTAAAAATTAGCTTGACAAAGGGAAGTAGAGACGTTAATTTTGCAAATCTGAGAGATGCGTCGGGATTTTTTGCGGCTCTTCCGCATTTCGATAACGATCTGGAAGAGGTGGTGAGCAAAAGATATCCTATCACCCGGAGGATAAAGGACAGTTTAGAAAATTTTGGTGCGGTAAAGTCATCCATGTCGGGAAGTGGACCGACCGTCTATGGTGTGTTTGAGCAGAAACCACAAGCAGAGGAGGTGGCACGAAAGCTTTTGCGAGGTGATTGGCAGGTCTTTCTGACGCGACCAATCCCCGGTTAGCATTCAGGTCCTCAACGATGAATCCTGCTCCGCGGCGGAATCCTCTCATAAGGTTGCGCACAGGCTGGAGCGGGTGAATCCTTCTTGCTTCGGGCTGAAGTCTATGCTGATTAAAAGGCCGGAGGTGAGATGTTGTCATCAAACGTTAACCGTCCACAGATTATCTCAACCAGGAGGAAAGTACAGTGGAAATCACCGAGGTAAGGATCACATTAAGGGATGAGGCGAAGCTGAAAGCTTTTGTCAACGTTACCTTTGATAACTCCTTTGTGATTCGGGGGTTGAAGGTGATAAACGGCACCAAGGGTTATTTCGTGTCCATGCCCAGCCGGAAAAGACAGAATGGAACCCATCAGGATATAGCGCATCCCATAAACAACGAGATGCGCAGAATGATTGAGGATAAGGTGCTGGCGGCGTATGAGAACGAGTTGAAAAACAAGGAGGCCGGCGGTGCCACCGAGGAGATGCCACCCGAGGAGACACCACCCGAGGAGACGCCACCCGAGGAGACGCCAGAGGATAGTGACATCATAGAATAATCTCAATCCTTCCTTTTGATTACGTCTATGGTTTAAGATCTTATCGGGCATCATGCCACAGGTGTGAATCGTTTTTTTGACCACTCCTTTGGGGCGTCGTCAAGTGGCAAGACACAAGACTTTGGATCTTGGATCCCAGGTTCGAATCCTGGCGCCCCAGGTTTATAAAATCCTAAAGCAGAAGAAAATGTCCATGAACGAAAAGATAAAGCTTATCACCGGAAATTCCAACCGGCCCTTAGCTCAGAAGATCGCTGGCTATCTGAAAACGCCCCTGTGTGATGCGGACATAAAGAGATTTTCCGACGGGGAGATCGCCGTCAAGATAAACGAGAACATTCGGGGAACCGACGTCTTCATAATCCAGTCCACCAACCCTCCGGCAGAGAATCTGTTGGAGCTTCTGGTGATCACCGATGCCGCCAGGAGAGCCTCGGCGGAAAGAATTACCGCGGTAATCCCTTACTTCGGTTACGCCCGTCAGGACCGAAAGGATCAGCCCCGGGTTCCTATCACTTCCAAGCTGGTGGCCAACCTGATTGCGGCATCAGGAGCAGACAGGGTTTTGACCATGGATCTGCATGCGGTTCAGATTCAGGGGTTCTTCGACATCCCCATGGATCATCTCTTCGCCAATCCGGTCTTTTACGACTATTGCGCACACTTCAAGTCGGATGAGTGGGTGGTGCTGGCGGATCTGGGCAGCATAAAGATGGTGCGAAACTTCGCCAAGAAACTCTCCATGCCGTTTGCCGTGCTGGACAAGAAAAGGCACCAGGCCAACCAGGTGGAGGTCTTGAACGTGATCGGCGAGGTGAAAAGCAAGAACATAATCGTCCGGGACGATATCGTGGACACCGCCGGAACGTTAACTGAGGCGGCGGATTTCGTGGTCAAACAGGGAGCAAAGGAGATTTACGCCTGCCTGACCCATGCCGTCCTCTCGGGGAGATCACTTGAGTTAATCGAGAATTCGTCCATCAAAAAGGTGGTAGTCTCGGACACCATAGACTTAGACAGCAAGAATCTTTCCCACAAATACGAGATTGCATCCGTAGGCAAGATATTTGGAGAGGCCATCAGCCGCATCCATAAGGGAGAATCGGTGAGCTCCCTTTTCGATTACTAACAACTTAAGGAGCGAAATAACAATGAAGGAGATTGAACTCAGGGCAAAACCTCGAGAAGAATCGGGGAAGGAATACGCCAAGAAGCTGAGAAGAAACGGATTCGTACCTGCGGTGTTATATGGTCCGGAGACTAAGACCCTGGCTTTAGAGGTCGAGACCAAATCCTTCCTTTCCCTTCTGCGGGGCGGGCTGGGCGAGAACGTGATCGTAACCTTGTTGCTGGACGACAAGAAGGATAGTCAGCGGAAGGTGCTGGTGCGGGAGGTTCAACGCGATCCGGTCACGGGAGCCATCCTGCACCTGGATTTCCACCAGATATCCTTAACCAAGAAGCTGACCATCCAGGTGCCCATTCACCTGGTGGGGACTCCGGTGGGAGTAGACGATGGGGGCATCCTTCAGCACGCGCTGCGGGACTTAGAAATCGAATGCCTGCCCACTGCCATCCCGGAGAAGATCGAGGTGGACGTAAGCCATCTTAAGATCGGCGACTCGGTTCACGTGGGTGACATCAAGGTGGAGAACGCGGAGATACTCTCCGACTCGAAAAGCTCCGTTGTCAGCGTGGTTCCTCCCACCGTGTTCAAGGAGCCTGAGGTGGCCGCTCCCGTGGCTGAGGAAGAACCGGAGGTAATCGGCGAGAAGGAGGAAGAGGCAGCGGAAAAGAAGGAGGAGAAGGAAGAGGAAAAGGGCAAGGAAGCCAAGGCAGAGAAGAAGCCGGCCGAAGGTGGCAAGGAGGAGCAGAAAAAAGAAGGGAAATAGACCATCCGACAAAAAAACTTTCCTTCGGAAGCCCCTTCCGGGCTAAAGAAAACCTTCGGCTCAGGCGAAATCCGAAGATCTCCAGCATTCAAAACCGGCATGCTTGAATCTTTAGGTCTCAGCGGTCGACCCCGGCGGGCTTTCCACGATCGCATGAAAGACTCTCACAAGGACTGAAGATGAAGATCCGCCTGACATTTTTTCTAATCCCCTTGTTGCTTTTCTGCTGTTACAGCAATAAGAATAAGACCGAAGAGAAGGCACGAGAGAGGATTAAGGAGTTCATGTTCCTCATGGCCACAGACCGGTTTGAAGAGGCAGAAGGCCTCCTCTCCAGCGATCTGGCAGACAGCGAAACCAAAGAGGTCTTCTTAAGCAATTTCGATAACTGGCAGTTGAAGGATACCACCGACATCGTCATAGACGTAGAACATATATATATGCCACCGGACGATCCCAAAAACAGGGCCATGGTATCCATGACCATCCGCAGCGAGAAGAACGATTTCACCAAGATCATCTCCATGCCCATCAGATACGAGAAAGGGAACTGGTACATCGGATCATGAAGGGTGTGGTACTGGCAGGTGGATTGGGCAAGCGACTTCATCCCTTGACCAAGATCACCAACAAGCATCTCCTCCCGGTCTACGACAAGCCCATGATCTTCTATCCCCTGCAGACCCTGATCAATGCGGGGATAGACGACATCCTGATCGTCACCGGAGGAAACCACGCCGGAGATTTCCTGAGGCTTTTAGGCAATGGAAAGGAGTTTGGTTTAAGGCACCTGAACTATACCTACCAGGAGGGTGAGGGTGGAATAGCCGAAGCCCTGGCCTTGGCGGAGCATTTCTCCGAGGATGAGAAGATAGTGGTCATCCTGGGAGACAACTTAATCGAGGGCAACATAAACCAGGCGGTGAAGGGCTTTCGCTCGCAAAAGGAGGGAGCCAAGATTCTCCTAAAGGAGGTGCCCGATCCCCAGAGATTCGGGGTGCCGGAGATAGTGGACGGAAAGCTCTTGCAGATTACAGAAAAACCGAAGGTCCCCAAATCGAAATACGCTGTCATCGGGATCTATATGTATGACGGCAGGGTCTTCGACGTCATAAGGACTCTAAGGCCCTCTAATCGGGGGGAATTGGAGATCACCGATGTAAGCAACGCATACATCCGAGACGGCAAGATGACCTATGACATTCTGGAAGGTTGGTGGTCGGATGCAGGCACCTTCGAATCGCTTCTCCGGGCAGGCAACCTGGTAGCGCAGGGGGGCGCCAACAAAAAGAATCTTTAGCAATGAATCTGCATGTTCAAGCATTCTTGTAATCCCCAGGCTCTCTTATCGATCTCTCCTCTCAAAGAACAAGACTGCCCGAAACTAAACCCGCGGCAGGAGAGTTAAGCCATGATTGATGGAGTGGCAACAAAAAAGCTCCGGGTAATCCCGGATGAGCGCGGTCGGTTGATGGAGATTCTGCGCGCGGACGACCAGCTCTTCTCTCGATTCGGACAGGTCTACATGACCACGGTTTATCCCGGGGTGGTGAAAGGCTGGCATTACCACAAGAAGCAGACCGATCATTTCGCCGTGATCAAGGGGATGACCAAACTGGTTTTGTATGACAACCGGGATAACTCTCCCACAAAAGGTGACATAAACGAATTCTTCATAGGAGAACATAACGCCCTGCTGGTGAAGATACCCCCGCTGGTTCTGCACGGCTTCAAGTGCATAGGCGAGGAGGAAGCCATCTGCATTAACATACCCACCGAGGCCTACAACCACGATCAGCCGGATGAGTTCCGCGTTGATCCACACACAAACGACGTCCCCTACGCGTGGGAGAGGAGGGACCGCTAGGTGAGGATTCTCATCACCGGGGGAGCGGGATTCATCGGGTCAAATTTCATAAGATACCTTCTCTCAAAACACTCCACCTACCGCATCGTAAATTTAGACAAACTCACCTACGCCGGAAACTTAGACAACCTCTCTCTCGTTGAAGATCACGCCAATTACGAATTTGTGAGAGGGGACGTCTGCGACTCGGACTTGGTGAATCGCATAGTGGGAGAGGGCATAGACGCCATCGTCCATTTTGCCGCGGAGAGTCACGTGGACAGGTCCATCTACGACCCGGCCATATTCGTGAAGACCAACGTTCTGGGAACCCAGGTTCTGCTCGAGTCCGCACTCAAGTTTAAGATACGACGATTCATCCACATCTCCTCTGACGAGGTATATGGAAGCCTGGGCAAGGAAGGCAAGTTTACAGAGGACTCTCCACTTCTGCCCAACAGCCCTTATTCTGCCAGCAAGGCCTCGGCCGATCTTCTGGTGCGCTCCTATTTCGAGACCTTTGGCCTGCCCGTCATAATCAGCCGGAGCACCAATAACTACGGCCCCTGTCAATTTCCGGAGAAACTCATCCCTCTGTTTGTTACCAACGCCCTCTTTGATCAGGAGCTGCCCATCTATGGAGATGGCCTTTACGTTCGGGACTGGATCCATGTGGGGGATCATTGTAGAGCTTTGGATCTGATTCTGCACCGGGGAAAGGTGGGGGAGACGTACAACGTCGCCGGGGGAGATGAAAAGACCAATTTGGAGATTACCCATCTGATTTTGAAGAAACTCAAAAAACCGGATTCACTCATAAAACACGTGAAGGACAGACCGGCGCACGACCAGCGATATTCTCTGGATTGCTCCAAGATTAAGGCTGAGCTTGGCTGGAAGCCCGGGATTGCACTCGAAGAGGGAATCTCCAGGACGGTGGAGTGGTACGTTGCCAATCAAGCTTGGTGGCAGAAGATAAAGAGCGGCGAATACCTAAAATACTACAAGAAACATTACCTGCGCAGGGAATCATATCAAGGATGAGATGTGAAGACGGTCTTGATTACCGGAGCGAACGGGTTGTTGGGGCAGAAGCTCTGCCGGGATTTTTCCCCATCCCATAAAGTCATCGCCACAGACCTTCATCCTGAGAATTTCGTGTCCTTTCCGAGCCTATCCTACGAAAGCCTGGATCTTACCGACAGAAGAGCGCTGGAGTTTCATCTCCGGTTCTACGATCCGGCGGTGATCATAAACGCCGCCGCCTATACGGACGTGGATGCGTGTGAGGTGCACCAGACGAAAGCCCGGGCAGTCAACGTGGGTGGAGTGAAGAATCTGGTCAAGGCTTGCCAGGGACGTAACATCAGGCTGATTCACCTGTCCACAGACTATATCTTTGACGGAGAGAGGGGACCATATTCTGAGGATGATCCTCCCCATCCCGTGAACTTCTATGGCCAGACCAAGCTCGAGAGCGAAAACCTGATAAAGCAAAGCAGTATCGACTCTCTGATCGTGCGCACCAATGTTCTTTACGGCTTTGGGAAAAAGGTCAACAAGAGTTTCCTGCTCTGGCTTTTGGAGAAACTGACAGTTGGAGAGAAGATCAAAGTCGCCAATGATCAGTTCAGCAATCCGACTCTGGCCGACAATCTCTCCCAGTGCATATTGGAGATGGTTGAGAGAGATCTAACCGGAGTGTTCCACATCGGGGGAGCAGATTATCTCTCCCGCTACGATTTTGCTATGAAGGCGGCACAGAAGTTTGAGTTTGACACCGCGCTTATTTCCCCCACTACGACCGAATCCTTAGGCCAGAAGGCAAAAAGGCCTTTGCATGGCGGCTTGAAAACGGAAAAGGCGCGAAGCGCCCTCAAGACCAAGCTGTTGAACGTAGAAGAGGGTCTGGATCAAACAAGTAGGTCAGGAGCCGCAGGCTCCTGACACCCCGCACGGTCATTCCCCAAACTCTCCCTCGATCTTAACCTCACCCATCCTTCCCCAATCTGGTGAATAGAACCCTTTCCAGGGGTATTCGTGAATCGACGAGTGTTGCCACTCGAAAGGAGAATTCACGTATCCATGCTTGGCAGGGTTGAAATGTATGTAGTCGATATGCCTGTTCAGGTCTGTTTGGTCTCTGATAATATGGTCCCAAAAACGATTTTCCCACACTCTGCTGGAAGCCATATTCATTCGTCTTCGCCACAGGCCCCCGAAGCTCATCTTGACTCTCTGAAGCAAATTCGAAATGTCGTGCTCTTTGGGATCGATGACCATGTGGAAGTGGTCAGGTAGGACGACCCAGGTCATTATGTCAAAGGCCACTCTGTCATTCACCGCACTCAGTGAAGCCCAGACTAAATCGATATTGTCCACCAAGAGAGGCTTGCGGTCGAAGGTCACATTGGTGATGAAATAGATGTTGCCCTTACGGTGATAACGACGGAGGATTGACATGAGTGATAAGAGATTGTCAGGAGCCTAAGGGCTCCTGATCTACAAGCTTCCCTCCCTCGATGGGAGGGAATAAAAGGGAGGGTGAAATGAAGCAGAGTAGGTCCGAAACCTCCGCCTGGGGCGGAGGTTTCGGACATCAGAAGTGTCGGACAGGCTGGCTGGGGGAAGAATAGATGCTCTCTACAGATTAGCGCCCAAGTTTCAAGTGCCACTGACTACCATCTTCCGACAGTGTAAAGCCGCAGTCGCGGAGCTTTCCATCGAACCAAGCGATGCAGGCTTCAGTCGCGCCAATCAGTTCCCTAAAACCCTTTTCCAAGAATTCGCGCACCTGCTTGATGGAATACTCCGGCTTGTCGCCGACGCCGAGCCTCACGATCATTTTGCCAGTCTTGGGATCGCGCTGCCATCTGGAGCGTCTGCGGTAGACAGCCCCAAGGCCTTCCACCGTGGGTGGCTGGTGGTGCACCCACCTGCCACGGTAGCCCCGCGATAGCCTCCATTCTCTGCAACTATCGAGCTTCACCACTGCTTCGGTGACTGGGTGGCACGGCAATTCCTTAACCAGATAGTTCCCCACGATCGACTGCTTGGATGCGCGCTCCGCCTTGTACGGCTGGAGATTATTGTCCGTGAGTTCCAGCATGAATATGATGGCGTTTGCCAGATGCTCCGCAGCGGCATAGAGACGAAGCGCAATGTCGTCTAGGAAGAACTTTTCCATGAAAACTGCAGCTTTTTCGTCGGGCGGATCTTTGTACTGGCGATAGTAGATCCCGTGCGCGTAGCACTCATGAAGCGCGATGCGCGCGTCACGCAGCACATCGACAGTGTCCAAGAAACATATGGCTGCCACTGGTATGTCGCTTCCAGACCCAAAACCTATGCACATGGAATCCGGGTCAATATGCAGCGCTGTGCCTTCCAGCGCCTTCAGGGACGGCAGTATAGCTTGGATCCGGTTCAACTCATCATCAGGAAGAAGACCTCTTGTCATATTGGCTCCCTTTAGACGCTATGTTCTTGTCAACTCGATTAAGACACTTGCTCACGAGGTCTGTGATGTCCCTTGCCCGCTGGCACGCCAACCCATAAGTATTCTTAAGATTCTGCTGTATGATCTCGTGATTCTCGCTAGATATGCTCGAATCAAAGGTCTTTTGGTAGAAAAACTGGGCTTCTTCAACCTGCTCGTTCAGGATCGCTATCTGTGCTTTTACTTCAATGAGTAGGTTTTGGAAGTCATTCGGCAGCATGACTAGCGCACCAATATGCGCATCAAGAAACGGTGTGTTGAATTTCTTAAGCGCCACTGCGCCAAGAGGGCCTGCTTTGCCATACTGAGCCCCTGCCGCCAACTCCTTATCGGAGTGGGCAAGGAGTCTGGCAATGGATTCGGCTATGCTCTCGTCGGCGCGAGCACCAGCGTACCCATCTACGATGGACTTGACCCATTCAAGCAGCGATCTGTCCCAGGTCCCGAAACGCATTGCTAATTTGTGGACGGTGAGTGCCAACTTGTATCGAAGCTCGGTGAGTTCTATCAGGATAGAGGACTTGATCTGGGTTGCCTGACGATGTTTGCGAATACGGTCAACGATTATTGGTCCTGCCAGCCCTAGCAGCCATCCCACAAGCAGGAAAAGAAGGCTCGGCCAGATGTTCATTTGGTCTTCTCCCAGAGTATTCTGGTGAACGGGTGGCCCGGTCCTCTCGTCAGGCCGGGTTTGTCACACTTCTCTGAGTACTAAAGTCCTGTCAGGAGCACAGGGCTCCTAACCTACAAGCTAATCCCACTTCTTCCGCACGCCAAACCCTATCTTCCTGCGCGGCGACTCAGGCGGCGGTAAGAGAAGCGGCCGAATCTTCTGGTAGAGGTCTCTTAGGGCCGCGTCGTGCGACAGGAGCACCTTTTCTATTTCAACCAGTCTCTTCTCCATTTCGGCACGATTTAGCAGTTGCTCTCTCATCTTGATGAACGCACGTACCACAAATACGCTCATCTGTACTGCTTGAGGGCTGTTCAAAACCGTGGCCGCCATGATTGCGCCATGCTCCGTGAAAACCCAGGGAAGTTTGCGAACTCCACCGTAGCCAGAACTTGAAGTCGCATTTTGCGATATCAAGTGCCTAAGTTCTTGGCGCGTAAGCTGAAACGCAAAGTCGTGGGGGAACCGTGCGCGGTTGCGTTTCACCGCCTCGTTGAAACGAGACGTCGACACGCCATAGATGGCTGCCAAGTCACGGTCCAGAATCACCTTCTGGCCACGAACGGTAAGAATCATTTCGCCAACAGTGAGTGCGCTGTGTTTTGTCGCCTTGTCCGTCACAACGATCTCCTTCAGACCCTTTCCTTCCCCCATTATCCGCAAAAAGAAAACTGCACGGATGGCTGAGCTTCATCGCGGGTGGTTTAACCCATGCAAAATCTACAGCCAATACTCTACTATGTCAAGATGTTTCCGGTCCGAATCTGCGCTCCTTCATGCTGTGGTGAGCCTTCCGCTTGATTGCCTCTATGTTGGGGCGGGGGTTGCACGGACGCCCAGCCGGGGGCGTCTGCCTGCCCGTCTGGGAACCCCCGCCCCAAAGTGTGTCTCTCTTTCCACAAATAGCAAATTCTCAACATCTTTAATGGTGAAAAGGATAGCTCCCTTGTTTATAGGAGATAGAATATATTGTTCATGCACCTTTACCGAATTTACAGGATGCGTAACTTTAAACTCTCAACTCTAAATGTCTTTGACTTTATTGAACTCTTGAACTTTTAAACTTTTGAACTCTTATTTTAAATTTTGAACCTTGAATTCATCAAAATTAATATCTAAGGCGCTAAACTTGAACCACTTGGAGGAAAAGTGAGAAAAAAATTAAAAATACCACCAGAAGCACCAGAAGTGCCAGTTCCACCAGTCAAGCATCTCCGCTTGCGGTGAATCCTTCAGATGAATCCGTTGCAGAAAGGATTTAGGTGTTTCTCCCTTGTATTTCACTTGACCCCTCGAATCCTTGACCCCTTTTCCGCAAAAGACTGATTCGTCTTTGTTATCCATCACTGGAACTAATTCAGAAATGATCAATTTTGTAAAACAGCCATCCGCACATCCCGCATGTCCGGCCGGTAGGTCAAAAGCCGCAGGCTCACCACTTGCGGAGGAAGCTAAAGAAAACAAAGAGGCCTTCCTCAGGCATTGAAATGCCGAAAAAGGCCTCCCTTCCAATTGCAAAACCTTCAAGATTACGGGAAGATCCCACGTTCCTTGTAGACCGTCTCCAGACGGGAGAGGGCAACGATGTAAGCGGCGGTGCGCCAGTCGGTATTATGCTTCTTGGCGGTCTCTCGCACTCGGGCGTAGGCATTGGTAATTTTCTTATACAGTTTGCTATCGACTTCCTCTAACTCCCAGAATTCGCTGCGCTTGTTCTGAAGCCATTCAAAGTAGCTCACGATCACGCCGCCGGCATTGCATAAGATGTCCGGAATCACATCGATTCCTCTCTTCTGCAGGATGTCGTCTCCATCCGGGTCGGTGGGCCCGTTGGCTCCCTCGGCCACCAGCTTGACGTTCAGAAGCGGCGCCGTCTCCGCGGTTATCTGGTTCTCCAGTGCCGCAGGAATGAAGATATCTGCCTTCGTCCGGAGAAGGGCTTTATGATCGATGGGCTCGGCTTTGGGATAGCCGGAGATGAGGTCCTTGTTCTTCCCGGCATAATCGAGCAGGTCATCTGGATCGATGCCGTCCGGGTTAAAGATGGCTCCGCTGGCGTCCTCGACCGCAAGCAGCTTGGACCCATGTTGTTTCATCAGACGGGCGGCCCAGGAGCCGACGTTCCCGAATCCTTGAACCGTGTAGGTAGCTCCCTTAAGGTTAAAGTTTTTGTCTTTGGCCCACTCTTCGATGGTAAAGACCACGCCCTGGCCGGTTGCCTTATCCCGCCCCACGCTGCCGCCGGACTCCACCGGTTTTCCGGTGACAACGTGCACGTTCGCCTGTCGCTGATGCGGCGGCTGGGTTGAAACATAGGTGTCCACCATCCAAGCCATGATCTGGGCATTGGTGTTGACGTCTGGCGCGGGGATATCGTACTCCGGCCCGATGTTATTCCCCAGGGCGAAGGTAAAGCGCCGGGTTATTCTCTCCATCTCGTTGCAGGTGCACTCACAGGGATCAAACTGAAGTCCTCCCTTGGCGCCCCCGAAGGGTATGTTTGTCAGCGCCCCTTTCCAGGTCATCCAAGTGGCCAGAGCCCGCACCTCATCAATATCAACCGAAGGATGGTAGCGCAGCCCACCTTTGAAGGGCCCCAGCGCATTGTTATGCTGCACCCGGTAGCCGCGGAACATCTCGATCCGCCCATCGTCCATCTTAACCGGGAAATTAACAATGATCTCGTTTTCCGTCCTCGCCAGAATCTGTCGCACGTCCGGATCGAGCTTCATCAGGTCCGCAGCCTTGTTGAACTGCTTGGTCACGTTATCATAAACGCTTGCCTTCTTTTTGGCGGGTGTATCGGTCATGCTTACCTCCTTGTCCCTGCACCATTTTAGCTAATTGGAATCTCTTAAGCTCTCCTTTAGGAGGAAAGTATCTTCTCCGCCTCCTCCTTGTCGGTGTCCATTATATAAGGAATGCCACTTATCTCGGCGGCCTCTTTGGTGATGGCACTTATGTCGTCTCTGGTGATATACTCCAAAGCAAACTTGCGGTTTCCGGTCATTATCTGGCGCAGTCCCTGGGAGAGTCTTGCTACATAGGTATATACTCCTAAGGCGCCGGGTGGAATCTTGGCAAAATCTTTTCCAAACTTATCGCGCAGTTCAGGGGCGGTGACGAATATCTCCTCTGCCTTGGTACCGAACCTCTCCACATAGACGGGAACCTGTCCTTCCTGGACGCGCTTTCCAATGGTTTTCCCTACCATTGCCGCGGTAAGTGGAGCCCTGGCCATGCCTATGAGTTTGAAATAGGGAGCTCCCAGAGCCAGACCTTTGAATATCTGATCTTCTAAGGCGAACCCGCCCGCTATGGCAACATCCGGCACATACGCACCCTTCTTTGCCAGCTTGTCTACATACTTGTATAGGAGAGACCACAATTCCACACCGGGGACACCCCATTCGTTCATCATCCTCCAGGGGCTCATGCCCGTGCCTCCCCCGGCCGCATCCACGGTCAACAGCTCGATTTTCGCCAAAGACGAGTATTTAACTGCTCTTGCCAGATCCTGTGGCCGATATGCACCGGTTTTCAAGAACAAGTGCTTGGCTCCGGCCTTGCGCAATTCCTCCGCTCTCTGCATGAAACTCTCCTCCGTCACCATGCCGATCCTGGAGTGTCGCTCGAATTCCCTGAACGAGCCCTGTTCAAAAGCCTTGATCACGTCCGGGTTGTAGGGGTCGGGAAGCACCACGTAGCCCCTGTCCTTAAGCTTCTGCGCTCTTTTCAGATCCTTTATTTTTACCTCTCCGCCAATGTCCTTGGCTCCCTGTCCCCACTTGAGTTCAACTATTTCTACGCCTAACTTAGAGATGGTGTATTCCTGTGTTCCCAATCTGGTATCTTCCACGTTCGCTTGAACGATGATAGCCCCATATCCGTCCTGCTGCCAATCTTTATAGAGCTTTACACGCCACTCCATATCTTTGGAGTAGACCACCCTTCCATTCTCTATCTTGGACTCAGGATCCATGGCGCAGACGTTCTCCCCGATGGTTAGAGGTATGCCTGCCAGAGCCGCTCCTATAGCCAGCCCCTCCCAGTTGTTTTTGGCAACGGCGGTTGAGCCCAGGCCGGGAATAACCATAGGGAATTTAACCTTCATCGCCCCATCCTGTCCGATCTTCCTCTCCAGCCGCGCATTGGGAAAGATAGCCTTATCCGGGTCTGGATCTACCCCCTGGGCACCTACACAGGAGCCCAAAATGGTGAAATGCGAAAGATCCACCGGGTAGACCTTTTCAGCCGCAGTGGTCATTATTCCGAAAGGCTGGGGATATATAACCTCTGCTCCCCGGTACGCGGACTTGCCCACCTCGCACATTCCTATGCACCCATCCACACAGGTAGTACAAAGACCACTTAAGGAAACGACCGAATCCTCAGTTCGGTTTTTGGTCAATGTCGCCGCCGATGCATTTATTCTTGATAAAGACATCAATCCTCCCTTGTTTGAAAGCTGACAGCCTACAGCTCACAGCTTGCAGCCGGCAGCTTGCAGTCTGAAACATTATCCATGTTTTAATCTTCTATATAAGGCACTGAGCATCTTCTTTACTTCCTCATATCTGCTATCCGCTGTCAGCTATTTGCTGCTGGCTGTCCGCTTTTTGCTGTCAGCTGTTGGCTTTCCGCTGTGAGCCTCGGGTTCTTCAGTGATGCAGGTTCCGCAGTCACCCTTCAACCCCATATAGCACTTGTAGTCCTCGTAATGGTCCAGACACGTAGGCTGCAAGGAGTTGTAGCATCTGCCGCATACAACTGAGGTAGGGTCTGGACCCTCGCAGCGAAGCTGGCAGGCCGGGCAGATATACATGCAGGCTCCGCATGTTCGGCAGACCTCAGAGGTTTTGTCAAACGGGGTGGTGATCTTGAGCTTCCCTCCACGGTCGGCAAAGCCTATGGCCTTTGCCATCATCTGCTCCTCACATATCCTCACGCAAAGACCGCAATATATACAATCCTCCCAGTCGGGTTTGAACCTGGTTCGCTCGACGCCCATCTTGGCCGCCAAATCCTGTATGACCTTGGACGTGGGGCAGCTGGCAAGCAGAAGTTCTATCAGCACCTGCCTTGCCCGCACCACTCTCCTGCTGGCAGTCCTGATAACCAGCCCCTCTTGAACCGGGTAGGTACAGGAGGAGACCAGTCTGGCGTTGTCTCCTTCTCCGATCTCAACCACACACAGGCGACAGCCTCCCCAGGCGCTGAGTCCCTCATCGTAGCAGAGGGTTGGAATCTCTAAACCTAAGAACCGTGCAACCTCAAGGATGCTCCAGCCTTCCTCTGCTTCAAAGTCGATCCCATCGATTCTGATGTTAGGCATCCGTCACCTCCTGCGCAACGGCGGAATCTTGTTTTAGTTTCTCCAGAAAATCCTTGCCGTCTTGAGTCTCAAGATCGCAGCGCAGGCACCGCCTGGCTTCGCTCACCGCCATCTTTTCGGTCAGCCCCAGTTCGACCTCGTTGAAATTATGTTTTCTCTCGGCCACAGGAAGATGGGGCATTGAAGGGGGCTCGGCCTTTGACAACTCCTCCTCACCGAGTTCCACCGGCTCTATGTATCTGGACGGTCTTGTTAACCTGTATTCTCTTTTTGCCTCTTTGCCCGACAGGAATTGATCTATGGATTCGGCTGCGACCTTCCCTGCTGCGACGGCATCCACAACGGTGTTAGATCCGGTCACCAGATCTCCTCCGGCAAAAATCTCCTTCCGGCTTGAAGCGAAGGTTTCTGGATCCACCACCAGGGTTCCTCTTCGAGAGAACTCAAGCCCTGGTACTTTTTCAACGGAAGAGGTCTCGGGCTGTTCTCCGATGGCAACAATCAGCGTGTCCAGTTCCACTATAAACCCTGAACCCTCCACGGGAACAGGTCTTCTCCTGCCCGATTCGTCTACTTCACCCATCTTCATTCTTTTGAATTCACACCCAAAAAGCTTCCCGTTGTCTGTGACTATTCTTCCAGGTGCGGTTAAATACTTGATCTTTATACCCTCCTCAAGGGCGCCATTTACCTCCTCTTTAAAAGCGGGCATCTCATTGATTGTTCTTCTATAGAAGATGGTTACACTGTCTGGCATCCCTGTACGCAGCACCGCCCTGGCAGCATCTACGGCTGAGTTGCCACCGCCGATCACCCCTACTCTTTTACCAATCTTTATCTTTTCCCCAAGATTTATCGCAGTGAGCACTTCCATACCAGACAAGACTCCCTCTGTATCTTCACCTTGTGTACCCAGTTTCAACGACTTATGTGCACCTGTAGCGACAAATACGGCTTTGTAGCCTTGAGCAAGCAGATCATCCACACCCAGATCTTTTCCAATGGCACAATTCGTTCGAATCTCAACGCCTGCGCTCTTGATATAGTCAACGTCAGTCTTTAGAATCTCTCTCGGTAGTCTGAATTCAGGGACGCCAACCGCCAGCATACCCCCTGCCACCGGATGTTTTTCAAATACCGTAACCCCATAACCCTTTTGAGCGAGATAGAATGCGCAGGTAAGTCCCGCAGGGCCGGAACCGATTATGGCTACCTTGCCCTTGCCGTTATTCGCCACGGGTTTTGCCTTAAGAATGAGGCCCTTCTTCAATCCCCAATCGGTCACAAACCTTTTCAGGTTTCTGATCCTGATGGCCTCTCCACCCTCGCCTGCCCGACATTTGGCCTCGCATGGATGATGGCACACCCGGGCAAGAACAGATGCAAACGGGTTGTCCTTTTTTATTACCTCTAAGGCTTCCTCGTATCTTTCCTGGGCAATCAGTGCAATATAGACCGCCGCCTCCGTATCTATGGGACAGGTATGCTGACAGGGAGAGGAAATTATCTCCTTGCATACAGCCGCTTCACATCTCTTCTTTTTAATGTGGTCTATATACTCGTTCCTGAAATAACGGAGCGTTGCCAGCACGGGATTTGGTGCAGTCTGTCCCAAACCACATAAGGTGGTGTCCCTCACAACCAGAGCCAACTCCTTCAGGGTTTCTAAGTCTTCTTCCGTTGCCTTGCCTTCGGTTATGTCCGTGACTATCTCCAGCATCTTTTGAATGCCTTTTCGGCAGGGGAGGCATTTGCCGCAGGATTCATCCTGAAGGAAATTCAGGAAATATCTTGCCACGTCCACCATGCAGGTGCGTTCGTCCATCACGATCATGCCACCTGAGCCCATTATAGATCCTACCTGGGCCAGGGAATCATAGTCTACTGGCAGGCTTAAAAGTTTTTGGGGAATACATCCACCGGAAGGTCCTCCGGTTTGAACGGCTTTAAATTTCCCATTTCCTGAGATCCCACCTCCGATGTCGTAAACGATCTCCCGCAGTGTCATCCCCATGGGCACTTCCACCAAGCCGGTATTTCTGATTTTTCCCACCAATGAGAATATCTTCGTCCCTTTGCTCCCTTCTGTCCCAATCTGAGAAAACCAATCCGCTCCGTTCTTGATGATCAAAGGAACGTTGGCCCAGGTTTCCACATTATTTATGTTGGTGGGTTTCCCCCAGAGACCTTTACGGATGGGGAAAGGCGGCCGCTGTCTGGGCATTCCCCTTTTTCCTTCAATCGATGCGATAAGCGCGGTCTCTTCCCCACAGACAAAAGCGCCTGAGCCTGTGGCTACTTTAATGTCGAAACTGAATCCGGAACCTAATATATTGTCACCCAGAATCCCCTTCTCTTTTGCCTGCTTCAGGGCGATACCGATATTCTCTACAGCCAGGGGATACTCGTTTCTCACATATATCCAGCCCTCTTCTGCTCCTATGGCGAAGGCACCGATTAACATTCCCTCGATGACAGCATGAGGGTTTCCTTCCAGAAGACTTCTGTCCATATAGGCCCCTGGATCTCCTTCGTCTGCGTTGCAGATAATATATCTAACATCTCCTTTCGCTTTCCTGCAGAATTCCCACTTGAATCCGGTGGGAAACCCTGCCCCCCCTCTCCCCCGCAGGCTAGACTGTTTTATCGTCTCGATTACCTGCTCGGGGGTCGTCCCGCTGATGACTTTCAGGAAAGCGGCATAACCCCCAATGGCGAAGTAGTCATCAATGCTGGTTGGATCAATGAGTGAATTATTTCCCGAAAGAAGCCGGCGCTGTTTCTTGTAAAAGGGGATGTCGTCCTCATGCACCGCTTTCTTATTGGTATTTGGATCGACATATAGCAGGCGGTCGATGATTTCGTTGCTAATCAGGGTCTCCGAGACAATCTCTTCTACATCTTCAGGATTCACCTTCTGATAAAAGATTCCTTGGGGCTTAATGATTATGTTAGGTTCGGCCTCACAGAATCCATGACACCCTGTCACCTTAATGTCTACCTTTCCCTGGAGATTGCGTTTACCGATCTCGTCTCTGAATGCTTCTTCGACCTTCAAAGCCCCTCTGGCTCGCCCGCAGGTGCCTGCCGAAATCACAATACAGGGCTTCTTTTCAGCGCTTCTCTTTCTTATCTTGGTCTCTATGAGGCTCTTCAGATCTTCTATGCTTTTCATCTTTATAACCTTTCTTCATTGCTCAAATGAGTAATCCTAACTGCTTTTGAAAAACAGCGAATACTTCTCATAGAATGCTCTAAGCTCCGATTCCAAATTTTCGAATTCAATCAGGTGCTTCTTGCATCCTCGACGGGAACATATCTCGACACTTCCCCCCTCAACGAATTTCATCGAAACCATGGGAGCATCGCATTGTTCACACATACGTGGGCCGGTAAGCTCCGCATTACAATGGGG